>DATDGP010000370.1:0-27880 GCA_036522035.1 Terriglobales bacterium | reverse complement strand
GCTGTTCCCTTTTTCGTGTCAATAAGCGCGAAAGCGGTCGCCCTCGACAATCCGTGTGCGCACCCCGTCGAGCGTCGGCGGAATCCTCGGATGGGAAACGCCGGTAAGCACATAGATGACAATGGCCGGCTCGGCTGGGTTGTCGTCACTCCGGCCAACGCCCACACCCTGGATTCCTGGTTGCGCCATCAGGTTGGCGACATGGTTTTCCTTCGCGGCAATGGCCTGGTCTAGATCCTGACCGCCTAAAACCGGCATCTGAGGGACGCCGGTCCCCTGCATGGTCATGACCTTGGTGCGCACTCCCTCCACGACCGCAGGGATTATGGATCGCGGGACGCCGGAAACCTGAATCACTAGCGCACCTTCGCCGGGACTGTCGTTACTGGCGCCGGCGGTGACCGAAGTGATGGCAGGGTCGCGCATCAGTAGCCTAGCGTTTTTCTGGCGCACCGCGAAGACGCGCTGGCGTTCCTCGGCGGAAAGCGCGGCGAACGAGAGCGGGGACGCGCTCGAGGCTGAGTTGGCGACCGAACTGCAACTGATTGTGTGATCAGGGCCGCCGACAACCGACAGGCTCCCTCCGCTAAATGCCCCCAGCACATCTTGAATTGGATTGGCTGAAGTGCTGGTGCTGTTGCCGCCGTAGAGCAGGCCCACAGGGCGCGCCGTATCCGACGTCACCACCAGGGACCCGGAATCGCCGGGCATGCTGAAGTTCCCCCCGTTGATGATGACCTGGTTGGCGAAGGTAGCGGTGAAGGCGGTTGCGCCTCCGCAAGATCCGTCATACTGAACGCTCACTTCGGTGCTGATCGACATCAAGTTCGAACAGGTCAGCCCAGTTCGCCGCCCGCTTTTAGCGACACCTTCGTTGGTCATGAGCACCATGTTTGGGTCAGCCAAAGTCGCGGATGGCGGCATGGCGCCAATACTCGCTCCATTGAGTGATCCCAAATCCAGGATGCTTCCGCTGGGGTCCACTTGACCGGTCGTGATCTGAGCGATGGCCGCATCAACGTTGCTCGGCGCCGGCCCGCAGGGCGCAGGCTCGCCGGCGCAAGGCCCGGTGGTGATGATCGAGGTGGGTTTGAGCGCTGCGTGCTGAGTGAGAGTGGCCACGGTCTTCGCCGGGCTGCAATTGCTGTCGACCAGACCGGGCTGGCTGATGTTATCGCCCACCGCGCCAGTGTCTGACTTGCCCAGAACGTGGTTGTTGCTCAGGACAAAGAGGCTTCCGCCCTGGCTCACCAGGCTGCCCAGCGTGCCCGAACAACAGGTGATGGTCTTGCCATTGTTCACAAGATCGGTTGCATTGCCGCCGGAGGTGCCGAGCTTCACCGGCGGAGTCTGGGCCAATGAGTTGTCGACGATGATGGCGGTGGCACTTCCGCTGGTCGAGGAGTTGGATTGTGCGGCTGCGGTAATCATCACGGACTTGCCGGAGGCAAACGAGGTGGGTGCAGTGAACAACCCGGTCGCGCTGATGATCCCCGTGGTGGGGTTGCCGCCCTGGACACCATTGACGCTCCAATTCAACGCCGGCAGCGTCCCCGAGGAGGCTGTGGCGACAAACTGTTCGCTGGCACCGACGGCGATCGTCGTCGGATTCGCGCAACTTGTGCCTTCCTGCCCGCAGAGCGATAGCGCGGGTACTGGCGTGGGGGTTGGTGTGGGATTGACGGAGGAGCTTCCGCCCCCGCAGCCGATCAGAGTCAACATCACGAGAGAGGCCGAAAGCGCTTTCGCTATGTCCATGAATCAGGCTCCGTTTTGTTGGACGAGTGGCGCGGGCGCAAGAGGATTCTACTCCTGAGCTGCAGAAAGCAGCCAGAGGGTGTCGAGAACACCGATCTCGACAATGCTTGCTTGCGGGCGAATGAAGGATCAGGTGTCGGGGCTGAACGATCAGCCAATATCTTCGTTGAAGTTTTCCAGATATTCCCGCACCGCGACCATGAACTGATCGGCGTCAGCACCGTCGATAACGCGGTGGTCGTAACCGAGCACGAGCCGGATGATGTGACGCACGGCGATGGAATCGTTCCCATCGTCGTCTGTGATGACCACGGGTTCCTTAAAGATGCCGCCCATCCCGAGGATCGCCAATTGCGGCTGCAGGATGATGGGAGTACCGAACTGGGGGCCGAAGATGCCGGGGTTGGTGATGGTCACAGTGCCCCCCTGTACCTCGTCGGGCACAAGTTTTTTGGCGCGGGCACGTTCGCCGAGATCGGTGATCCCGCGTTGCAGGCCTACGAAGCTCAGGTTCTCCGCGCCTTTTACCACAGGCACGATCAAGCCCCACTCCAGAGCCACCGCAATGCCGATATTGATGTTCTTGTGGTACTGAATGCTGTCGCCAATCACGGAAGCGTTGATGATCGGTTTCTGGCGGATGCCGTGCATCAGCGCCTTGGCGATGAAAGGCATGAACGTCAGCTTCACGCCGTTACGCTGTTCCCATCCCTTGCGCGTCTTCTCACGGAATTTCACGATGCGCGTCATGTCCACTTTGAAGATGGTGTGGACGTGCGCACTGGTGCGTCGTGACTCTATCATGCGTTCGGCAATCTTCTTGCGCATGGGCGTCATAGGCACGAGCTCCCCGGGAAGTTCCCTCAATGCCGGCGGCGGCACTGCCCCAGCTGCGGGCCGAGCTGGCGGAGCTTCAGCTGGTGAAGGAGCCATAGGGGGTGGCGGAGCGGCCGGCCGAGCAGGAAGCGTTGGAGCAACTGCACCCGGTCCATGCTGCTGGATAAAGTTGAGGATGTCGTCTTTCGTGATTCGTCCGCCCATGCCACTGCCGGCGACCTGAGTCAGGTCGACACTCTGTTCGCGGGCGATGCGACGCACCAGCGGAGACGAGCGCAAACGCTCACCGGAGACTTGCGGTTCGGGTGCGGAAGGACGTGCTAGAGGGGCTGGCGCCGCGACCGGTTCCGCTACGCGGACAGGAGGTTGGGGCGAAGGCGCAGCCTGGCGCGGTGCGGCTCCACTGCCGCCCGCGATCACGGCGACCACAGTGTTGACCTGGACGGTCTCGCCTTCCTTTACTTTGATCTCGCTCAAGACGCCGCTGGTGGGCGAGGGAATCTCGGCGTCGACTTTGTCGGTGGAGATTTCAAACAACGGCTCGTCGCGCTGGACTCTTTCCCCCGTCTTCTTGAGCCACTTGGTAATGGTGCCTTCGAAGATGGATTCGCCCATCTGCGGCATGACCACATTGGTCCCCGGACCGGTAGGTGCGGCTCCTCCGCCATCGCCTGCCGCGGGCGCTGATTTCGTTGAGGGTGCTGGGGGAGCGCTCTTGGCTGGGGGAACCGAGGGAGCGGGTTCGGCCGCCGTCATCGCCGGAGCCGACGCGGGCGCTGTTCGAGCCGCGGCTCCGTCGGCATCGATCACCCCGACCACGGTGTTGACCTGGACGGTCGCGCCCTCCTGAACTTTGATCTCGCGCAGAACACCGGCCGCAGGAGCGGGAATTTCGGCGTCTACTTTGTCGGTCGAGATTTCAAACAGCGGCTCGTCGCGTTGAACCTTGTCTCCGGGCTTCTTCAGCCACTTGGTGATGGTTCCTTCGAAGATCGATTCCCCCATCTGGGGCATAATGACATCGGTCGGCATGAATCCCTTCCACTTGCAAGCCGCTCGGCTGGTTGGTGTAACTCCAAAATTATAAATGACCCAAACACACCTGCGCGCCCAGCGCAGGGAGAAATGAAGGCCCGCTCAGAATCAAACAGCGGTTCAGGAGCACTCAGGCTAGTGTTTCTTGTGTTCGTAATACGCGCCGATGATCATCCCGATCGAGACCGCGGCATCGGGGCCGAGATCGATAAACTCAAAGCCGGCATAATCCTCACCCGCCGACCGCGCGCGCGCATTCACCGTAACGCGGATGTCTTCCTTGGGCTCGTGGATCGTGAAGTTGTAAATCTTGCTGTCTTTGCTGTAGTCCTTCTCCGGCGTCATCATGAAACCGCCACGGGCCAGCTGGCGAAGCACGCCGGCTCTGCGGCCTTTGACGTCATACACCAGCACCTCGGCGTCGGCGCTGATGTCTACGCGCTCGAACCTGCGTTTGTCGGCTTTTTTAGCTTCCGGCATCTGTTTGATCATTGAACCTGTTCTCCGAATGCGCTGACGGGATCAATGTCCACGGGCACATCTTTGGCGTTGGCTAGTGCTGATTTTAGCTCACGCGGCATGGAACCATACTTTTTGAACCATTGCTCAGCGCGGTTCCGGTCGCCCGTGGCCTCGATCTCCAGGAGCTCTTTGGCCAGTGAAGCGATGGCCCCCGGCATCTTGGCGCTGTCGAAGGCATAGCGGCCCGTCTTGGGATCACGGGTGATGGCGCCCTGCTCGGAGAGGTAGTTGAACTCCATCATCTCCGCGCGCCCATGAGCTTCGGCCACGCCAAAGCGGACCGTGCGAAAGATTCCCGCCAGGTACGACGCGTAGACCACGGGAGCTTTATCTCTCGCGATCACGCCCTTGTCTTCCGTCATCAACCAGTTCAGCGCGAATAACCCGACCATGTCCGCCTTGGCCTCTTCGAGTCCGGAGTACGCCGGGCCGATCGACTGCCGAATGTCTACCCTGCCGGTCGCGGTACGCGCGAACGCCGGTCCCAGGGCGTGGGAGATCTCATGCATGAGGACGGCGGACATGTAGCCGTCCATCGAAGCCAGGGCCGCCTGGTCCTCACGCATCAAGATGTGGGCCATGGGTAGCACGATCGAGTTGACGCGTGCCTCCATGAAATTCTTGAAAAAGATCTTCTTCGAGCCTTTCTCCTGATGAATGCGGGCGTCATTGGGCAAATTGTCGGCCACCGCCTGGTAACCGTGACGCAGGTCGCCGCCGCGGAAAGGGGCGCCCATCACCTCCATCGGCGTACTGTGGCCTGCGAGTGAAGGCCTATCCTCAGCGGCGAGAGGCAGCGCGTCCTGAATCTGGGGAACGAAGTTCATGAACACGGCCAACTTATCGCTATCGGCTTGGTCGCGGATCATGACGGCCGCACCGTAGGAGGTTTTTACGCCCAGAACGTCGTCCAGATAGGTTTCATAGGGTGCGAAGATGATGTCGAACTTGGGATTGTCCAGGTCGAGCCAGGCAAGGTCGCTTTTGTAATAGTCGTCGGTGAGCAGGGCTTCGGCGCGGAGATTCAGGAAGTTGGCGAATGCCTTATCGGGGCTGAGCGCGGCGGCTTCGCGCAGAGCCGCGGCTGCCGGTTTCAGCCATGGCGCGTATTCCACGTGGTAAGGTACGGTCACCAGTTCGGCGCCCTGTCGCTTGATCACCGTGTAGGGGCTGTAGATGGCGTCTTTCTTTTCCGGATGCTTGGCAACATACTCTTCGATCTCCTGCCGTGTGATTCCCACGGGCATGAGGGCGCGCCCCGGCGAGAAAGGATCATTGCCGACGAATGGCGCGTTGTCCTCGAGCAGGTTGTAGCGGCTGCCGTTGATCATGAGAAACCGGCGCAGCTTCTGAGCCATCACGGTGTTGCAGCCGGCGAGGCTCTTATAGAGTTCCAGCCCTTTGGGATCGTTCTGACGCCAATAGATGTCGTCGAGATAGCGCGAAGCCTCGACCAGCTTGTAGACCATCTTTTGTTCGTTCGGACTGATTCCGGTCACGCTGAAGGGCATGGAGACCAGTTTGAACTTGGCGACTTCCTGAGCAATGTCGCCATGAATCGGCTCGTGGATGGCGCAGTCTTCGGTCTTCTTGGGCGGCGGCGCGGCGCGGCGGCCGGCTTGTCCCCACAGATTGGCAAAGGAAATGGACGCTATAAGGCCAGCAAACAGCAGGTGCTTCATGCGATGGATTGTAGCAAAGCGACATCTAGAGCGTCCGGAATCCTCGCCACCGATCAAGACCGATCAAGACCGAAGTTACCGATCAGAAATCAGTTTGCTATTGAATCGGATCCGAGTCATCCGTGTTTCCGAGTTTAAGGTTTATTGAAGAACTGGTTATGATACGAACGAATGCCTGATCCCCGCCTAAGCTCGCAAACTCTGCTCATCGACGCCGATGATACGCTGTGGGAGAACAACATCTACTTCGAAGAGGCGATCGCCAATTTCATGCGCATGCTCGATCACCAGGAGATGTCGCACGAGGAGGTGCGGCAGTTCTTGAACCAGGTGGAGCGAGAGACCATTCTGGAGCGCGGTTACGGCTCCGACAGCTTTGCCCATTCGCTGGTAAAGACCTTCGAGCGCCTGGCGCAGCAACCGGTCACACCCCAATTCCACGAGTTCGTATGGGGCTTCGCTCATCGTGTGTCGACGAGCGCCCTCGAACTGATCGGCGGTGTGCCGGAGACGCTCGATTATCTTTCCCGGAGGCAGCATCACCTGGTCCTGATGACCAAGGGCAACTTGACCGAACAGGCAGGCAAGGTCGAGCGTTCGGGACTAAAGGAGTATTTTGCGGCCGTCGAGATCGTGGCCGAGAAGAGTCCGGGCGTGTATCAGGAGGTGGTCTTGAAATACGGCCTTGAGCCAGAAACCACTTGGATGGTCGGCAACAGTCCGCGGTCCGACATCAATCCCGCCCTGGCCGCCGGCATTAACGCTGTGTTTGTCCCCCACGACAACACCTGGATGCTGGAGCATGAGACCGTGAATCTTCCGCCTGACGGCCAACGGCTGCTCGAGGTGAGGAAATTTGCCGAGCTTCAACAACACTTTTGAAGGTACGTTCGCCAGCAACGTAAGCCGGCTTTAGGATGCGGGTGAAGGGAATGTCTAGGCCCCTTGAGAAGTACGGAGGCGCCCGATCGTACATGTCAGGAGACGCCGGATCGTCCTTACGTCCATGGCCAATCATCTTCAAAGCAGGTGACCTGTTTACCACTCCGGCACTTAGGGCTTTCTCATGTTTCCTTAAGTTGTTAGTCTGAGGACGCTCTGGAACTTTGCGCCACCACATATTGGCCGATCCCTTCATAACCAGCAGGCCGCCGCTGCTAGCCTCGCAGGTTCTGGCCGAACTTGGACCCGTGCTCACGGGCGAGCGTGATCTTGCCCAAACCGCGGGTGCCGCTCTGGACGTTGTAATGGCCGCCGTCCGCGCCGGTT
The DNA here is from genome assembly GCA_036522035.1 of Terriglobales bacterium. Lineage (GTDB taxonomy): Bacteria > Acidobacteriota > Terriglobia > Terriglobales > Acidobacteriaceae > Angelobacter. The sequence goes on along the minus strand of DATDGP010000370.1, from coordinate 20,777 downwards.
CTGGCGCACTGTTTCGCTTCAACGAGAAGCCAGCCATGCTCAGCTCCATCGCGGCTGCCGGATTCGTACTCTTTCCCCAGACTGCCGTCTTTCCCCTCCAGCCCAAACATGTACATGCTCTAACCAACACGCCCGGGCCGCAGCGTATCGCGCGTGACCGCACTGACGTCTTTCTTAGCTCCACGGGCAACATCTCCAGTGTGTGGTTTCGCTGTGTAGTGCCGCTGAAGGTGCGCGGCAAACTGATCGGAGCGCTGCTCCTCGGCGAGCGCGCGGGCGGAGTCGAGTACACGTCGGAGATCCTCAAGCAGATCGGCGACCTGGCCCCTTTCATTGGCCTCGCGATTTACAACCATCAGCTCATGCAGTCGCTCGAGGAGCGCACGGCGGAGAACCTGAAGCTGATCGCTTCGGTACATTCGTTCTGGGACGATGCGCTGGCCGCTTTCGCTGCCACCATTGACGTCAAGAGCATCGAAATGCACGGTCATTCGCTGAGGGTAGGTCGCTACGCCGGAGGCATGGCGGAAGGCCTCGGCCTCGGGGCTAGCGAAGTCGGCGAGATTCGCGCTGCCGCCTACCTGCACGATATCGGCAAGGTCACTGTGGACAAGCATATCTTCACCAAGGCCACGGCGCTCGAGCCCAGGGAGTTCCAGGAGATGGCCGACCATACCGTGATCGGCCATCGCATCGTCTCCACGGTGCAGTTTCCCTGGCCGCATATTCCAGAGGTTGTGCGCTCGCACCACGAACGGGCCGACGCTTCGGGTTACCCCGACCGGCTTCATAATGACGAGGTCTCTGTCCCGGTCAGAATCGTAGCCGTGGCCGATACATTTGACGCCATGCTCAGCGACCGTCCTTACCGTAAGCGCCTGACTCTGGGTGAAGCCGCGGCCCAATTGAGCTGGCTGGCGCCGGGCAAGCTCGATGCCGATGTCGTTCACTCCCTGCTGGTCCAGGTCCGTCGCGACGCCGCCTTGGTGATGGCTCCGCCGCGGCCCTGGGCTTCGGCCCAGGAAAAGACCCGCAAACCGTTCCTGGATCCCAGCATTTCCTGCACCATTTCTCCCATCGATATTGACCACCTGGTCTCCGAGCTTAACCATCGTACCCATCGCGGAAGGGCTAATCTGGCGTAACCTCCTCAAGGTGCAACTTTGCCCTGCTTTGGGGTTAATATTCCATGGAAACAAAGACCGGGAGAATCTATGCCCGCTTCGCGTAGAGCCCTTGTTGCCGTTGGCCCACTGCTGTTGATTTCCGCGGTTCTGTTCGCTGCGGGAGATAAGAAAGCCAGACCGATAAACGCCGCTCAACGGTCGATGGACGACGACAAACGCATCGTTCACGCGCTGAACCGCTTTACGTTTGGCATCCGTCCCGGCGACGTCGAACGGGTTCGCAGCATGGGTTTGGACAAGTGGCTCGACCAGCAGCTGCATCCGGAAAAAATTGACGACAGCATTCTCGAAGCGCGCCTGGCTCCTTTCCGCACTCTCAAGATGAGCACGCGGGAGATGGTCGAGGATTTCCCGCCGAACCAGGTCCTTAAGGCCGTCGAAAACGGAAAGATGGGCATGCCCTCCGATCCGGGGAAACGCGCTCTCTACCAGTCGCGCATTCTGGCCATGGAGGAAAACCAGCAGCAGAAGAAAGACGAAGCGGCTGCCGCCAACAACCCCCCACCCAGCAATCAAAATTCCGCCGCCGATCAGGACAAAAGTACGCCGCCGGACATGAAGGCCGATCCGGGGATGAAGCCTGACAATCCTGATGAGGCCAATCTCACACCTGAAGAACGCCAGCAGCGGCTCAAGCAGCGTGAAGACGACATGTACGCCGATCTGGGGTCGGGCGCGAGCAAGCAGCCGAGCCCGCCGGCCGGCGCGCCCTCGCCCGTGCCTCCGATGAGCCGGCCGCGGGAGGCGGCCATGTACGCCGATCTCCAGTCCGATACCTTGCTCGAGATGCCGCCGGAACAACGCTACAAGAGCATCATCAAGATGACCCCGCAGGAGCGCTTGGACTTGGCCCGCGCGTACCGAGGTCCTCGCGTCACCGAACTCGTGGACGGCATGAAGCCGGAGCAGCAGGAGACCATCGAGGCCATCATGAATCCGCAGTTGGTAGTGGGCGGTGAACTCACGGAAGCCAAGCTGTTGCGCGCCGTTTACAGTGAACGCCAGCTGGAAGAGGTGATGACCGATTTCTGGTACAACCACTTCAACGTCTTCATCGGCAAAGGCCCCGACCGTTACATGATCACCGCCTACGAGCGCGACGTCATCCGTCCGCACGTGCTGGGCAAGTTCAAAGACCTGCTGGTCGCGACCGCCAAGAGCCCGGCCATGCTGTTCTATCTCGACAATTGGGAGAGCGTAGGGCCGCATTCCGAGCTCGCTGTTTACGGCAACCAGCGTCCGCGGATCGTCCGCCGCGGTCCCTTCGGCGGGATCTACCAGATGCCGCCACGTCCGCAGGCCAACAAGAATCGTCCCAGCGGTCTCAATGAAAACTATGCGCGCGAAATCATGGAGCTGCACACCCTGGGCGTCGACGGCGGGTATACGCAGAAGGACGTCACGGAGCTGGCCAAAGTGCTGACGGGTTGGAGTATCGACAAGCCGCAGCAGGGCGGTGGTTTCAAGTACAACGATCGCGCCCACGAGCCCGGACCCAAATTTATCTTCGGGCAGAGGATCAGCGAGGGCGGTGAAAAAGAAGGCATGGAGATGCTGGACATCCTGGCTCACCATCCTTCGACCGCGAAGTTCATCTCCAGGAAGTTGGCCATGCGCTTCGTCTCCGACGATCCGCCACAGAGTTTGATCGACCGCATGGCAGACACCTTCCAGAAGAAAGACGGCGACATCCGCGAGGTGCTGCGCACCATGTTCACGTCGCCCGAGTTCTGGGCTGCCGATGCCTATCGCGCCAAAGTCAAAACGCCGCTCGAGTTCGTGGCTTCCGCGGCCCGCGCTTCGGGAGTGGAAATCCACAACGCGCTTCCCCTGGTGCAGTTCGTTAACCGCATGGGAATGCCGCTCTACGGCATGCAGCCGCCGACCGGCTACTCCATGAAGGCCGAGACCTGGGTCAACTCCGCGGCGCTGCTCTCGCGCATGAACTTCGCGCTGCAGCTGGGCACCGGCCGTCTAGCGGGAACGAACCTCGATCCGCAGACTCTTTTGCAAGGCAAATCGCCCGAGGACGCTGCCGGCGCCCTGGCGTTGCTCGAAAGCGGTATCTTGGCCGGCGACGTTTCCGCGCAGACGCACGCGGTGATCGAAAAGCAGATGAACGATCCGCAAGTTACGCAGCGCAGACTGGACGACACCGGGCGTGCGCCCAACTATGGCGCCATCGCCGGTTTGATTATGGGATCACCGGAGTTTCAACGACGGTGAGAGAGGCTTGATGGGAAGGGGCTCGGCCTTCGCCGTGCCGCTTGAGGACCATCAGAAGACGTGGGCTTGACAGCCCGATGCTGGGAGTAACGATATGGCAATTACACGCAGAGTTTTCTTGAAGAGCGGAGCGCTGGCGGTAATAGGCACCAACGTGATCCCGAGTTTTCTAACCCGCGCCGTTTACGGCGCTGAGACTCAGGCGGGCGGTTCCGGCAAGCGGTTGGTGGTACTGTTTCAACGCGGCGCCGCCGACGGCCTCAACATCGTGGTGCCGCACGCCGAGCAGGCGTATTACGCCATGCGCCCGAGCATCGCTATTCCCCGCCCGCGAAACGGCGGAGACAGCGTGATCGACCTGGACGGCTTCTTCGGCCTGCATCCATCGATGACCGCCTTCAAGCCGTTATGGGACCAGGGGCATCTGGCCATCGTGCACGCGGCCGGCTCGCCCGATACCACGCGTTCGCACTTTGATGCGCAGGATTACATGGAGTCAGGCACTCCGGGTGTGAAGTCCACCGAGGATGGATGGCTGAACCGCGCCGTCGCCAGCATGAAAGAGGCACAGCCGTCGCCGTTCCGCGCCGTGGCCATGGGCGGAGCCCTGCCGCGGACGCTGGCAGGATCAGTGCCGGCGGTCGCCATGAGCGATATCCGCGGCTTCGCCGTGGGCGGACGCGGACCGGGAGCAGCTACGGCCAGCAACAGCTTCGAGGCCATGTATGAGCAATCGGTGGATACGGTCCTGCATGGCACCGGCAACGAGACGTTTGAGGCCGTGAAGATGCTCAAGTCGGCCGACCCGGAAAAGTACACGCCTGCCGCTGGCGCCAACTACCCGCGCGGTCGGTTCGGCGACAGCCTGCGACAGGTGGCCCAGCTCATCAAGGCCAATCTGGGAGTAGAGGTGGCGTTTGCCGATATCGGCGGCTGGGACCACCACGTGAATGAAGGCAGTGTGCAGGGGCAGATCGCCAATCTGACCCGTGAGTTTTCGCAGGCCATTGCCGCATTGTGGACCGATCTTGGCGACCTCGGTGAGAACACCGTGATCGTGACGATGTCTGAGTTCGGCCGCACCGCACGCGAAAACGGCAACCGCGGTACCGACCACGGTCATGCCAACGTGATGTTCGTTCTAGGCGGTCCGGTGAAGGGCGGCAAGGTCTACGGTCGTTGGCCCGGACTCGAGCAGGATCGTCTCTACGAAGGCCGCGACCTGGCGATCACCACAGATTTTCGCCAGGTGTTGGGCGAAGCGGTGTACGGCCACTTGGGCAGCAAAAACTTAGAGAGCGTGTTCCCCGGCTTCGACAAGGCCGATCCCAGATATTTTCTAAAGTACCTGGGGTAGAGACATGGCTACGCCACGTCTCTCTAGCCGATGAGATCAATCGATAGAAGCCGCTCTAGCCGTGTAGCTGCTTGATCACGTCGTTATAAATGACCACAGCCGCGAAGAGCATGAGGAAGACAAAGGCTGCTTGATACACGCGTTCTTTGACTTCTTGTTTGATGTCACGCCGAATCACTCCTTCAATCAGCAACATGATCATGAGACCGCCATCGAGGATGGGGATAGGCAGAAGATTGAAAAGTGCCAGCTGCAGGCTGATCATCGCCATCAGGGAAAACAGCGGTGTCCATCCTTTCTCGAGAGCCGCGTCACCGGTGGCCTTGGCGATCCCGATGGGGCTGGATAGTTGCTTGACCGAAACCTTGCGCTCGACCATCTTGCCGAGGAGTTCGAAAACAAGTCCTGAGTTCAGTTTGCACTCGTCGACGGCGAGACTGAAGGCTGCGGGGAGAGATAATCTGTCGACGCGGGTAGCTTCGCCGATGTAGACCCCGATACGATACTTGCGCTGGCCAGGATTATCGTTATCCTCGGCGTATTCCGGCGTCAGCGTCATCGTGAGAAGCTGACCTCGCCGCTTGATCGAGAGCTGGATGGGTTTGTCCTGATTTGCCTGCAGCACCGCGCTCAGGGCTGCTGCGTTGGGCGAGCCGTTCAATGCGACCAATTCGTCGCCAACCTGAACCCCGGCTGCCTCTGCCGGCATCCCAGGTTCCAGTTTGGCTACCACCGCAGGTCCCGCAGGAATCCAGCCGACGCTCCCCAGTTGATCGCGGCCTACTGGCTGCGGTACCAGGATCTTGTGCAAAGTTTGGGCGTCTCGCTGGACATCGATGTCCACCGGTTGGTTGGGATTGAGGAAAATACGGTAGGTAACCTCTTCCCAGGTGGGATTATTGAGATTCTGGATGCGAACAATCTTGTCGCCGGGCTGAATTCCGGAACGCTCGGCCGGAGAACCTTCCAATACCCAGCCGATCGAGGCGGGCTGATCTAAGAACAGCGGGTGTTCGTAGTGGATCATGAACACAGCCGTGAGTACCCCGATAGCCAGCAGGATGTTCATCGCCGGGCCGGCAATCGCGATCAGGAAGCGCTGCCAGCGAGGATGGCTGGTAAACTCACCCGGATCGCCGGTCCGCTCCTCCATGGGATTCTCACCCGCCATCTTTACGTAACCACCAAGTGGCAAGGCGCTGATGCGGTAATCGGTCTGGCCGCGGCGGAAGCCCCACAGCCGCTTGCCGAAGCCAATGCTGAAAACGTCCACCCGGACGCCGCAGAGCTTGGCCACCGCGTAGTGGCCGAACTCGTGCACGAACACCAGAACGCCCAGCACGAAGGCGACGGAAGCTATGTAAACGGGCCATTTACTGAAGTCGGGCCAAGCCCAGGAAGTGAGGGCCAAGGCAGCAGAATAAGTGAAAAAAGGCATAGAAGCGTATCTCTGTTATTTTAAACGCAAACCAGCCGCTTGAGGCGGTTTTAGCGCGCCAATTGGTGCGTCAGCTTCTGACGGGCCATTGACCTGGCGGTCGCATCGACAGCCAGCACTTCTTCTATCGATTCGGGATGGCGGTCCTCGGTTTCGCGAAGTGTTTGCTCGACGACGCGGGGGATATCCCTAAAACCGATCTCCTGATTGAGGAAAGCAGCCACTGCCACCTCGTCGGCCGCGTTCAGGGCCACGGATTTCGAGCCTCCCGCCAAGGCGGCTTCGTAGGCCAGGCGCAGGCAAGGGAACTTGCCGAGATCCGGGGGAAGGAAGTCCAGGCGTTCGAGGTCGAGCACGTTGAAGCGGAGGTCGGACCGAACACGCTCCGGATACGTCAGCGCGTAAAGGATGGGCAGCCGCATATCGGTCACGGAAAGCTGGGCCAGGATGCTGCCGTCATTAAACTCAACCATCGAGTGAATCGTGGACTGCGGGTGAACGATGACCTTAACCCGTTCCGGAGGCAGATGAAACAACCTGCAGGCCTCGATCACCTCGAAGCCTTTGTTCATCAGCGTGGCGGAATCGATGGTGATGCGCCGACCCATCTTCCACGTGGGATGGTTGAGGGCTTGTTCTACGGTGATGTGGTCGAACTCCGACTTGGGCGTATCGAGAAACGGGCCACCGCTCGCTGTTAGCCAAACGCGCTCGACCTCGCTCATGCGTCCACCACGCAGGCACTGGTGGACGGCATTGTGCTCGCTGTCGATGGGCAGGAGCGGCTTGCCCTGCCTGCGGGCTTCGGCGGTGATCAACTCGCCGGCCGCGACCAGACATTCCTTGTTGGCCAGCCCAACTTCTTTACCTTGGCGCACCGCTTCGTACGTGGCCTTGAGTCCGGCCACGCCGACAATGGCGCTGACCACGAAGTCGGCTTCCGGATCGGTGGCCACGCGCACGGTGCCGGCCTGTCCATGGACGATTTCAATCGAGCCGAGACCTTCGGCTTTGAGATGCCGGCGGACCCGTTCGGCATCCTGCTCTGCGGCGAGCGAGAGAACTTTGGGCTTCCAACGCCGAGCCTGCTCGATCGCGGCTTCGGTGTTCGCGCCGGCCGCCATGGTAACCAGTTGGAAGCGATCGGGATGGCTCTCAATTACGCTGAGTGTGCTACGGCCAATGGAGCCAGTGGAGCCGAGGATGGCAATGCGCTTCATGGCTTGTGGATGATAGCTTTATACAGCGCGGGGTAGAAAAACCACAAGACCGGAGCGGCCAAAAGCATCGCGTCAATGCGATCCAGGACTCCGCCATGACCAGGCAACAGAGTCCCTGAATCCTTGACTCCCGCACCGCGCTTCAAAGCAGATTCCACCAGGTCTCCCAGTTGTGCGGTGATGTTGACCGACAGGCCGAAAGCCGCGGCTAGCCACCATGCGGCTGGATAGACCGGGGCGTCGGCGTACATGATACTGTTCGATGGAAGAGAATCAAGCTTGACCAAGAGGTTGCCGATCTGGTGGATGTATCGGAACAATACGATTGAAACTAGTACCGCCCCGATTGTCGATGCCACTGCGCCTTCCCAGGTCTTTTTCGGACTGATGATTTCAGCGAGTTTGTGGCGTCCCCAACTGCGCCCCACGTAATAGGCAAAGATATCGCCCGACCACACGACGATCAGGAAAACGAAGGTCAGAATCCGGCCGTTCCGCTCATGTCCGATCCATGAGATCTCGCCCAAGGTGACCGCGACATACACGAAACCCAAATATGAGATGGCGGCTACGGGCAGACTCGACCGCAGGTCCTTAAGAAGGAGTGCCAGTACCAGAAGCAGGAGAGGGAGGACGCGAGTGCTGGTGAGAGTGGAGGCCCAATCTTCAAATCTGTTACCGAGGGTTTGCTGCCCAAATGCAGCGATCGTGTGAAAAGAGTGCCCCAGGAAATATAAGCCGGTTGCAACCAGCACCACGTACCGGTGGAGTTGCATGTTTTCCTGATAGCGCCTGGCGATTCCGAAGTACTCGTCGACGGCGACGACCGCGATCACCCCGAGAACCCCACTGTAGAGCCAATCAGGCGCCTTGAAAAGAAGCGCCAGGACCAGCGGCACCAGTACTACCGCGGTTAGGACGCGCTTCATTTGCCGTGGGTATGTTCAACTGCGTGTGCGTGGGAGTGAGCGCCCGTGTCGCTGGATTCGTTCAGCCCGCCGTAGCGCCGCTCGCGCCGCTGGAATTCGCGGATGGCCTCCAGCAAATCCAGGCCGCTGAAATCGGGCCAGTAAGTCTTGGTCACGTAGATTTCGGCATAGGCTGCCTGCCAGAGAAGGAAGTTACTGAGACGCATCTCACCGCTGGTGCGGATCACCAGGTCGAGCTCTGGGAGGTTGCGCGTATAGAGATGGCTGTCAACCGTCGCTTCATCGATGTCGAGCAGATGGTCGATCCCGCCGTTGTTGGCTGCGGCGTGGACCATGGCTTTGAAGGCGTCCACCAGCTCGGATCGCGCGCCATAGTTTAAGGCGAGAGTCAGGACGGTGCCGGTGTTGCCCGAAGTCTGCTCCCGTGCCCAGGCCATGCGGTCCTGAACCTCTTTGGGCAGCGACAGGATGCGCCCGATGAAGTTCAACCGGATGTTGTTGCGCTGCATCAGCCCCAGCTCGTTTTTCAGGTAGCTGTGCAGAAGCTTCATGAGGAAATTGATTTCCCCGGGAGGACGGCGCAGGAAATTCTCCGCCGAGAAAGCGTAGAGCGTAAGCGCGGGCAGGTGGATGTGCGCCGCAGTCTCGACCACATAGCGCACGGCTTCCACGCCCTTGCGATGCCCGGCGATACGCGGCAGATGGCGGCGCTTGGCCCAGCGTCCGTTGCCGTCCATGATGATGGCTACATGTTTGGGGAGCCGGGTGGGATCCAGGTGGCTGAAGATCTCAGCTTCCTGTCGGTCCAGCCCCGCGGGAATAATGGTGCGCAAACTAGCCTCTCAGTGTCATTGCACGCTAACGCGGCGGCAAAGAGTCATAATCAGGTAAAGGACTCAGCGAGCTACCTGGCCCATTCATCGTACCCCAAGTACACCTTCGCGAGTAGCGAATCCTCGGTTTTTATCGGCAAGAAGTACATGCGTCGTTAGGTTACTCTTGGCCCGGATTACACCGATTGATTCGAGCAAAACCAGAGTTGCTGGATAACCCAGCGCCGACCGGCTTGCATCGAATGACGGAGGGAAACCCAACCATCCAGGGGACTGTCGACCACAGCGGGCGCAAACCGCATTGAGCCGGTCTGCGCCAGGGGAGTGGAGCGATGCGAATCCGTGCTTTGCTGTTTTCGTTGACTCTGCTGGCAGGGGTGGGGTTGGCCGCGACCGCCCAGGCTCAGAACGACCAGCCTAAACCGTCTCCCGACGCCACTCCCGCGGGAGCGGCCACGCCCGCGAATAACGACAAACCGGCCTCCAATCAGGATCAGAACACGCCCCCGTCGGCAAGCGCGGACCAGGCCCAGCCTACCGAGACCCAGGACCAAGCCAAGAATCCTCAAATCAAGCACGACGGCGGGAAAAATGACGTCGAGGCCATCGGCAACCGCAAGGTGGGCGGTTTTGACCTGTATTCGATCGATACCGACATCAAGATCGGAAAAGCCTACTCGCAGCAACTCGAGCGGGCGGTCAAGATCATCGATGACCCAGTGGTCAACGAATTTGTTAACCGCCTGGGCCAAAACCTGGTTCGCAACTCTGACGCTAAGGTTCCCTTCACCTTCAAGATCGTCGACGCCGATGACATCAACGCCATGTCCCTTCCTGGAGGCTTCGTGTACATTAACGCCGGGATGATCCTGGCAGCCGACGATGAGGCGGAACTGGCCGGCGGGATGGCCCACGAAATTGCGCACGTGGCCTTGCGGCATGGCACGCGCGGGCAAAGCCGGGCGGTCTTGCTCGAGATGTTGGCGATTCCGGTGATGGTAGCGGGCGGGCCTGTCGGCGTGATTGGATCTGAAACCGCACGCCTGGCGGTACCGATGAGCTTGCTGAAGTTTTCCCGGGAGTTCGAAGCAGAGGCCGACTACTTTGGCCTCCAATACATGTATAAGGCCGGATACGATCCGAACGGGCTGGTTACATTCTTTGAGAAGGTCCAGGCGCGCGAGAAGAAGAAGCCGGGCACGATGTCTAAGGCTTTTTCCACCCATCCTCAGACTCCGGACCGTATTGGCAAGTCGCAGCGGGAGATGTCGAGGATTCTTCCGCCTCGCGACAGCTATCTCGAGACTACGTCTGAGTTCAGCGAGGTGAGGGTACGGCTGGCCATGCTCGAGAACCGACGCAAGATGGATGACCTTAACCGGGCCACACCCAATCTTCGCCGTGTTCCCGATCCACCTGACCGCGGGGGTAAGAAGGATGATCGCCCGATCTTCGAACGCCATTCTCAACAGTTCACCCTTCCTGGAGAGCAATGAGCGATATCCTCGCGCTGGCCAACAAAATCCTTGTAACGGGGCGCCCGCGCAAGTACCATTCGGGCGCGGAGGGTTCGTCCTCACCCGCTCGCTCAGCGATCCCGGTCCCTGTATCCCGAATTTTCAGCAGCGTTCGGACGTCGGCAGTGCTTGCCCTTAAGCGACTGATGCACAAGAAGATAGGGCTTTCCAGCAGTTGTCATCTGGCGTACGATATAGTAAGTGTAGCGTGGAGAACCAAATCGGTCCTGTGACTCGTAAGGATCAACTCGAGATTGCGCGCTGGCGGCGCTTGCTCGCCCTGGGGTGCGTCTCGCTGGTTCTCCTGTTTGCCGGACTCGCGGCTACTCACTTTCACTCCGACGCTCAGATCGCCTGCGGTTCCCGGCCCTGTGCCATCTGTATCTCGTTGCATTCCAATGCTCCAGCAGTCACCGCGCACTCGCTGGACGTGCTGTTTGTCGTTGATTCCGTGGCAACCCCATACGTCGCGGAAGGCAAAGGCTTCCAGGTGGAGCGCGCGTTCTTCATCCGTCCTCCTCCCGCTGTCTAAGCGGTTCCGCGGTAACCCCAAGTACAAAAAGACCAAACTCAGGGTTTTGGAGAGATCGATGTTTCGAGCATCCTTCTTGCTCTCATTCTTCCTGCTGCCAGTAGTTGTTACGGCGCAGGCGACATTGCCGATAAGCCATTCCGCGAGCCGACCAAGCCAAGCCGTGCCGCCCGCAGGCCAGACCGCGCCATCGCCAGCGGCTACGCCATCGCCGTCGCCGTCGCCGGTGCCCGCGCCGGGGGCTAAGCTGATCACGTTGGACGACGCGATCAATCTGGCGCTCGTCAACAATCCCGGATTGCGCGCGACGCGGACCGAGGTCCAGCAGAACCAGGCGCAAGAGATTACCGCAAACCTGCGCCCCAATCCCACGCTGAACTTCGACAGCCAGTTCATCCCCGTTTTCGAGCCTGGGAATTTCTCCGACAACACGCTCAGCAACATTCAACAGTTCGATGTCGGCGTAGGCTACCTGTTCGAGCGCGGGCGGAAACGACAGAACCGGCTGCAGGCGGCGCGGGATCAGACGACGGTCACCGCTTCGCAAGTGGCGGACGCAGAACGGACCCTCACCTTCAATGTGGCCCAGCAGTTCGTGGGCGCGTTGCTGGCCAATTCCAACCTGCAGCTCGCCGAAGAGGACCTGAAGAGCTTCCAGAGAACCGTGGACATCAGTGAGCAGCGTTACAGAGCTGGGGACATCAGCCAGGGCGACTACCTGAAGATCACGCTGCAGTTGCTCCAGTTTCAAACCGACGTCAGCTCGGCGCGGGTAGCACGTGTCCAGGCGCTGAACTCGTTGCGCCAGCTGCTCGGCTATGCCTCTGTCCCCCACAACTTCGACGTTGCCGGCGACCTGGAGTATCAGCCTCTCAAAGGCAGCCTCGACGATCTTCTGGTGAGAGCGCTCAAAGAGCGTCCGGATCTGCGCGCGGCGGAGCAGGGAATCACCGCCGCCCAAAGCCAGATCAATCTCGCAAAAGCCAACGGCAAGCAGGATGTTAATGCTGAGGCCCTTTACTCCCACGTTTCCGGGCTTAGTTCCACCTCGTTGTTCTTCAGCATTCCTTTACCGGTCTTCAACCGCAACCAGGGAGAGATTGCGCGGACCCGTTTCGCGGCCACCCAAGCGCAACTCAACGCCCGGTCCGCTGAAGATCAGGTCATGACCGACGTCGAAAACGCCTACCAGGGCTCGATGACCAACCAGGAAGTGGTCCAGCTTTATCTGTCCGGTTATCTGAAGCAGGCGCAGGATTCGCGCGATATCAGCGCCTACGCTTACACGGCGGGCGCGGCCACGCTGCTCGATTTCCTCGATGCGGAGCGCAGCTATCGCGCCACCCAGCTTGCCTACCGCCAAGCTCTTGCGGCCTACATGGTCAGCGTCGAGCAACTGCGGGAGGCGGTTGGAACTAGGAGTTTGCCATGAAATACCAATGCCATCGTAAGCAATTCACGCTCGTGCTGGTGCCCGCGGTACTGCTGGTGTTCTTGGCGGCCGGCTGCTCGAGCGACTCGAAGACCCAGGCTTACACCGGAAGCCCCGCTGCGGAAAAGAAAGCCGAGTTGTTCACCGTCCCGGCAGACCAGATGTCCCACGTGCAGGTGATCACGGTCCAGCCGTCGGACTTTCCGCGAATCCTGCGCCTGAACGGAACCGTGGCCTTCAACGGCTTTCTCACCACACCCGTGATTACCCAGGTGAGCGGGCCGGTGAACCGGATTGTGGTTTCGCCTGGGCAGCAGGTGCACGAGAGCCAGCCCATGCTCTACATCAGCAGTCCGGACTACTCGCAGTTGCGCGCCAACTATCTCAAGGCTCGCGATGCTCACGCCCTGGCGCACAAAAACTACGCGCGATCGCAGGATCTGTATGCCCACCACGCTATCGCGGAGCGCGATCTTCAGGCGGCCGAGTCGGCGGAGATCCAAGCCCAAGCTGATCTGCAGGCTGCCGAGCAAGCGTTAAAGATCCTGGGCATTCCAAGTCCAGAAACCCTGATAGAAAAGCCGGTCTCGCCGGAAGTGCCGCTGCTGGCGCCGATTGCCGGCGAGGCAGTGGAACGGCTGTGCTCGCCCGGACAGGTGATTCAAGCCGGCCAGACGCAGTGCTTCACTATCTCCAACACGACCACGGTTTGGGTCTTGGCCAACGTGTATGAAGAGCAGCTTGCGTATGTTCACGTCGGCGACCCGGTGACGATTAGAACCGAGGCCTACCCGGAAGTATTCCACGGGCGGATCTCGTTCATGGGGGCGGCTCTCGATCCCACGTCGCGTACTCTGCAAGCCAGGATCGATACCGCCAATCCCACCGGAAAACTCAAGAAGGACATGTACGTGACCGCAACCGTGGTCGCCGGCAAGATCGCCAACGCCCTGCTGGTGCCCGATGCCGCGATCCTACGCGACACTCAGAACGAGCCATTCGTATATGTGGAAGCCGGACAGAGTCAGTTTGCACGGCGCTCGGTGACGGTGGCGGAGAGTAATCAGGGAAAGACCCAAATCCTGAGCGGGCTCAGGCCAGGTGACCGCGTGGTCGGTGACGGCAGCCTGTTCCTGCAGTTCGCGAACTCGTTGCAATAGGGACGACGTACCGAGCAACCGGATCGTGACGGATCGTTTTGTGAAGACAAGCGCCTCAAATGCGGAGAGCAGCGACAGAAAATAATGATCAACAAAATCGTCCAATTCGCGCTTCAGCAGCGATTCCTGGTGCTGATGCTGGTTTTGCTGCTGATCATCGCCGGCACCATCTCGTTTCAGCGCATGCCAGTCGATGCCTATCCCGACTTATCTCCGCCGATGGTCGAAGTCATCACGCAGTGGCCGGGACACGCTTCTGAGGAAGTGGAGCGCCTGATCACGCTGCCGCTTGAAGTGGAGTTCGCTGGAGCGCCCAAAATGACGGTGATGCGCTCCATTTCGCTGTACGGACTTTCCGACATCATCCTCACTTTTGAAGAAAGCACTGACAGTTACTTCGCCCGCCAGGAAATCTTTCAGCGGATGGCCGATGCGCAGCTTCCTTCCGGCGTAACCCCCACCTTGGCGCCCCTGTTTAGTCCCAGCGGCCTGGTATATCGCTACGTGCTCCAGAGTCCCGACCGCAGCCCGCAGGAGCTGAAAACGCTAGAAGACTGGGTGCTGGAACGGGCTTACAAATCGGTTCCCGGCGTCGCTGATGATTCCGGATTTGGCGGCACCGTCATGCAGTACCAGGTGCTGCTCGATCCGGCGCGGCTCTATGGATATCACCTGACCGTGCAGCAGGTGATGCAGGCACTCTCAGCCAACAACGCCAATGCCGGCGGAGGATTCTACTCGCAGGGCGGACAGTTCTATTATGTGCGCGGCATCGGGCTAGTGCGGAACACCCAAGACATCGGCAACATCGTGATCGCCAGCAACAAGGGCACGCCGATCCGGGTGCGCGACGTCGGCGAGGTCACCATCGGCTACGCTCCGCGCCTTGGCGAGTTTGGGTTCCAGACGCGCGAATCCAATCACGACGACGCGGTGGAAGGCGTGATCCTGATGCGCCGCGGCGAACAGGCCCAGGAAGTACTCAAAGGAGTGGAGGCCAAGACCGAGGCGCTAAACAATTCGGTTTTGCCCAAGGACGTCAAGATCGTCCCTTACTATGACCGCAGTGGTCTGGTGCGGCTGACTACGGACACGGTCGAAGCTAACCTGCTGCGCGGTATGGTCCTGGTCCTGGTGGTCCTGATCTTCTTCCTGGTCAGTGTGCGCGCAGCCGTGATTGTGGCTCTGACCATCCCGCTTTCGCTGTTGTTCGCCTTTGTGATCATGCACGCGCAGAATCTTTCAGCGAACCTGCTCTCGATTGGTGCCATCGATTTCGGGATCATCATCGACGGAACTGTGGTGATGATGGAAAATATCTATCGCGAGCTCGCGGCACGCCACGGTGAACAATACAAGCTTACCGACGTGATCCTCTCGGCGGCGGCCGATGTCGACCGGCCCATTTTTTATTCGGTGGCAGTGATCATCGCCGGGTACCTGCCCATCTACGCGCTGCGCGGTCCCTCGGGACGGCTGTTCCATCCCATGGCGGACACCATGGCGTTTGCGCTGGTGGGCGCTCTGATTCTGACTCTCACCCTGGTGCCGGTGTTGGCCTGGTACTGGTTCCAGAAAGGAGTTCGCGAAAAAGAAAACAAGGCGTTTGAATGGATCAAGAGAGTCTATGCGCGCCAGCTCGATTGGGCCCTGGATCACCGCTGGCTCACACTGTTGCTGGCGGTATTGATCTTCGCGGCCACCCTTCTGCTGATCCCATTTATCGGCGGCGAGTTCATGCCCCACCTGGACGAAGGCGCGTTGTGGGTCCGGGCGACCATGCCCTACACCGTCTCTTTCGAGGAAGCCAGCAAGATCACACCTCAGATTCGCCAGATCCTGATCTCCTACCCCCAGGTCACCATGGTTGGCTCTGAACTGGGACGGCCCGATGACGGCACCGATCCCACCGGCTTCTTCAACGTGGAGTTCTACGTTGGGCTCAAGCCGTACGGCGACAAATCCTGGAAGGGCGACACCAGCACCAAAGAAGAGCTCATCCAATCGATCGACAAGCGGCTTAAGTCGTTCCCCGGCATCATCTTCAATTACACCCAGCCTGCCGAAGATGCGGTAGACGAAGCGCTCACCGGTCTGAAGAGCTCGCTGGCCGTCAAGATCTATGGGCCCGACCTCCAGACGCTTGAGGCCAAGGCGCTGGCCATCAAGAAGACCCTCGAAAAAGTTCCGGGGTTCGAAGAGCTGACGGTCGTGCGCGAGCTGGGCCAGCCGAGCCTGATGATCGACGTTGACCGCGAGAAAATCGCCCGTTACGGCATCAACGTAGCCGACGTGGAAGCCGTAATCCAGGCGGCCGTCGGAGGACAGGCCGTCACCCAGGTAGTGCAGGGAGAGAAGCTGTTCGACCTAGTGGTGCGCATGCAGCCGCAGTTCCGCAGCAACGCCACGGAGATCGGCAATCTGCTGGTGGCGACGCCGGATGGCCAGCAGATTCCCATCAGCCAGATGGCCACGGTACAACAGGGCAACGGCGCCTCGTTCATCTACCGCGAGAACAACTCGCGCTACATCGGCGTGCAGTACAGCATTGAGGGCCGCGACTTACAAGGGGCCGTGGAGGAGGGGCAGCGGGCCGTCCGCAAGAACGTCACGATCCCCCCCGGGTACCGTGTGTCCTGGGGTGGAGAATATGATGAGTTCCTGGATGCCAAGGCCCAGCTCAGCGTCATCGGCCCGCTGGCGGCGCTGCTGATTTTCTTCATCTTGTTTGCGCTGTACGGCAACTTCAAGTTTCCGGTGGCGGTGGTCTTTGGCGTGATCATCACCGAACCCGTGGGCGCTCTACTGGCGCTCAAGCTCACCGGCACCCCGTTCAGCGTTTCCTCAGTGCTGGGACTGCTGGCGCTGCTGGGGGTCTCGGTCGAAACGGGCGTGATCCTGTTTTCCTACATCAATAAGCTGCGGCGGGAAGGCATGGACATCGCGACGGCCACCCGCGAAGCTTCGCTGCTGCGGCTGCGCCCCATCATGATGACCGCCCTGGTGGCGTGTCTGGGTTTGCTGCCCGCCGCGCTTTCCACCGGGATTGGATCGGATACCCAGAAGCCGTTTGCCATCGTGATTGTCTCCGGCCTGATCTCGCGATTGCTGATTGGGTTCTTCCTGAATCCGGTGCTCTACCGCCTGGTGGCCCGAGACGGCGACGTTTTGCAGGTGTGATGGAACCTGCTCAGCGCTGTTGGGGTTCATTTCGCTGCTGGGTGTCGATACCAAGCCGAATGCAAGGCGTCTTAAGTCTTTCCCGGGCCCGGCGCTTTGGAGGGAGTTGAGGGCGAGTCAACGTAACAGCACCCAACGATACGGTACTCGTGTGATTTGAATGAGTATTGCGGTTCGGTTATTCTTGAGCCACAAGCTTGGAAACAGTTCTCAATCTCGTTTGGGCCTGCTTCTCGCTGGGCCTGCTCGTCATCTCGGGCACTCACGTGCTTCGCGGCGGCGAAGATCGTCGTCGAGCGGTGGCCGCGGTGGCGCTGCTGTGCCTGGTCTGCCTGCTTTTTCCCGTCATTTCCGCAACCGACGACATTTATGCCGCCGGTCCGGCGCTGGTGGAAACCAATAAGTTCATGCGGCTCGCGGCTTCCGCGCCCGTGGTCTTGACTCTGTTCCCCTGGCCGGCGCTAGGATTTCAGGTTGAAAGCCGTTGGGCCCCCACAGAGCTGACCACCGTTTTTCTTCCGCCGCTTTCTGACGCTTTTTCCTTCAAGCTGAACCGCCGTCCACCTCCGCCGCACTCTCCCGCATCGTAAGCCGTCGCGAATCCGCTGTTTAGCTTTTGAGGATCACCGCGGGACCGCAATCTGCGCGAAATCCTGGTGGGTCGCGCATCATTCACGTGCAACGTTCCATCACCTCAGTTGCACGCTCACAGGGAGCTTGATCGCCGTGAGGAAGACGAGAATCTTTGCTGTTGTGGGTACTGCCCTCGTGGGTCTAGCGGCCTGCGGGTGCAGCAAGCCCAAAGCCGCGCCGACCGAGCACGCGACCCGGACTATCCAGACCGCACCGGTGGAATTCCGGAGCATGTCGACAGAGCTGGCCATTCCCGCCACCGTTCAGCCAAGCCCGGAGCGGGTAGTGCATGTGTTCGCTCCGGTGAGCGGTCGTCTGGTTGAACTGAGGGTCAAGGCGGGCGACAGTGTTCGCGCGGGACAGGACGTCGCCGTGGTCGCCAGCAGCGACGTCTCCTCAGCGCGCAGCGACTACGAGAAAGCCAAGGCCCAGGCGCAGCGCTCTCAGAGCGCGCTGAACCGTGTCACCCTGCTGTTTCAGCATGGAGCGGTGGCTGCCAAGGACATGGAAGACGCCAAGGCCCAGGCAGCCTCCGACGCGAGCGAACTGGAACGATCCCGGCAACGTCTGCAGCTGCTGGGCCTCAACGAAAACCAGTCGTCGGACCGGGTTACCGTCGTGGCGCCTCGCTCCGGCGTGGTTACCGAGACTACCTCCGCCCCGGGTGAGTTTGCAAAGTCGCTCGATGCATCGAACCCTCTGCTCACCATTGCCGACCTGGCCGTTGTGTGGATGGTCGGAAGTGTTTATGAAAAGGACTTGACCACGGTGCCGCGGGGCCTCGCCGTCAGCGTTACACTGGAAGCTTACCCGGGAGAAAAATGGACGGGGAAAATCAGCAACGTCTCCGACCTTGTCGACCCCACGACTCGCACGGTCAAGCTACGCGTGGTGCTTGAAAACCCCCAGCACAAGCTCAAGCCCGACATGTTCGCGGTGATCCATGCCCAACGACCGGCGACGCGGGTTGCCGTAGTGCCAACCACCGCCGTGCTGCATGAAGGCAACGCAGCTTTTGTCCTTGTCGAAAAGCCGGACGACAAGAACCATTTCGAGCGGCGGACCGTGGAGATCCAACAGAGTGGGACCCAGGAGACCCTAGTGCGCTCTGGCCTTCGGCCCGGGGACGTCGTGGTCACGGCCAATGCTGAGCTGCTGCGTGAGGAGGCGGCCCAGTGAAGGCGCTGGTCCTGAAACTTCTCGAATACCGAGTCCTGGTGGTGATCGCCCTGCTGGCGCTGCTGGGCGCGGGTGTGTTCGCGTTTCTCAACCTCGATATCGAGGCTTATCCTGACCCCTCGCCGCCTTTGGTGGAGATCATCACGCAGAACCCGTCGTGGTCGGCGGAAGAGATGGAACAACAGGTCACGGTGCCACTCGAGACCACGCTGAACGGTACGCCGCGCCTCGACACCATCCGCTCCATCAGCATTTTCGGCCTGAGTGACGTCAAGCTGTATTTTGATTTTAACAGCGACTACTTCACCGACCGCCAGGAGGCGCTCAACCGTCTGCAGACCTTGTCGCTGCCGCAGAATCTTCAGCCGCAGCTTTCGCCTGCTTCGCCGATCGGCGAGATCTACCGCTACCGGCTTGATGGCCCGCAGTACAAGCTCAACGACTTAAAAGCAGCGCAGGATTGGCTGGTGCGCCGCGAGTTGAAGCAGGTGCCGGGCGTGATCGACATTACTACCTTCGGCGGTACCACCAAGCAATATCAGGTGGAGTTGGACCAAAGCAGCCTTCTGCAATACAACGTCTCGGTTAATCAGGTCCTCAATGCTGTGGCTGCGAGCAACGCCAACGCCGGCGGCAACTACCTGACGCTGGGTAGCCAGAGCGTCAACCTGCGCGGCCTGGGCCTGCTGCGCAACATCGACGACATCGGCAGCGTGGTGGTTGCGTCCAACAAGGGCGTTCCGGTCCTGCTCAGGCAGCTCGGCGCCATTCAAGAAGGCTTCCAGCAGCGCCTGGGCAAGGTCGGTCATGACCGCCAGAGCGACGTGGTGGAAGGGATCGTCTTGTTGAATCGCGGCGGCGAGTCGTTGCCGGCACTCGAAGGGCTGCGCAAGAAGATCGCGCTGCTCAACAGTTCTCTGCTGCCTCATGGCATGAAGATCGTTACCATTTACGATCGCCGCGACCTCATCAACATCACTACCGAAACTGTTCGTCACGTGATCTTCTTCGGCCTGGGGCTGGTTACACTACTGCTGCTAGCCATGCTCGGCGACGTCCGTTTGACTCTGGTCACGGCTCTCACCATGCCCTTCGCCGTGCTGTTTGCTTTCGCACTGATGGTGCTGACCGGACGCTCCGCTAATTTGATCTCGATCGGCGCCATCGATTTCGGAATTCTCGTGGACGCAGCGATCGTCGTGCTCGAAGCCATCTATCGCGAGCTCAACAACCGCATCGTCGGCGAGCCCATTCCCTCGGTCATCGCCAATGCCACGGCGCTGGCGGCGCGGCCGGTGCTGTTTGCGACGGCGATCATCCTGGTGGCGTTTATCCCGCTGTTCACCATGCGTGGCGTGCCCGGCAAGATTTTCGCGCCCATGTCCATCACCTACTGCTTCGCTCTGACCGGCGCGCTGATCTTCGCGCTCGGCTTCGCCCCGGTGCTGGCTTCTTTCGGCGCTCACAAAATTTCGGAAGGCGAAACCTGGCTCAGCCGCACGCTGCGCCGAGCTTACGACTCGAGCATCAGTTTTACCCTGCGTAATCCCCGGATCATCTGGACGGCGGCGGTCGTGCTGCTGGTGGTCACGGGAGTTGCGTTCAAGTTTGTCGGCGGTGAATTTATGCCGCCTCTCGAAGAAGGCAATCTTTGGGTGCGCGCGGTGCTGCCCCAGGACGTTTCGTTTGAAGCTTCGGCGGTGCTGGCCGACCAGCTCCGCGGCGACCTCGGCAGCTTTCCCGAGGTGACGCAGGTCGTCTCCCAGATGGGCCGGCCCGACGACGGCACCGATGTGACGACCTTCAACAACATCGAGATGTTTGTGCAGCTCAAGCCTGCCGACGACTGGCCGGGCGGGATCACGAAAGAAGAGCTGATCGACCAGATGCAGCACAAATTGAGCCGCTATCCCGGCATCGACTTCAACTTCTCGCAGAACATTCAGGACAACGT
>DATDGP010000369.1:0-29336 GCA_036522035.1 Terriglobales bacterium | reverse complement strand
GGTGAGTCTTCCACCGGGCAGCTACAACCTGCGGCTTGGAGTTCGTGATGATACGACCGGCCTCGTCGGAACTACCGGAGCCCGAGTCACGGTAACTCCCGCATCAACCCCCGCACCCCTTGATTCCGGGGACAAGACGATCAACCCGAAGAATGACGACAAGAAACCTTAGCCGTAGATAGTTCAGCTGAGACCGCAAGCGAATTCGCCCCACGACTTAATGCTTCTTAACAGACGCGGGAATGGCTTTTTACAAGCGGCTTTAGACGCCGCTCGTATACTTTGAGAAGCATGAGCAGGCTACGTCACTTTACGGTGGGGATTGCGTCATCTTGGGCTTTAACTCAATACAAAAAATGGATCGCTTGAGGAAACCATGAAGCGAGGCCTTTTGTTCGCTGCAATGCTCGGATGTTTCGCCACGTCGTTCGCGCAGCCACAGGATCGCGGCGGCAGTAATTTCCCGCCCGGCGAAACAGTGGTTGGGAAAGTGACCTCCATCAGCAAGGATTCCTTGGTGGTCAATCCCCTAGCGGGTGGCAATCCGGTAACGGTCAAAATCGCGGACTCGACCCGCATCAGTAAAGATCACCAACCAGTTAAGCTCGACGCGATCATCACCGGCGACGTAGTTTTGCCCGAGGACAGCTGAACGGTGCCGTGTTCCAGGCCCGGATGGTGAACGTGGTCAACCCGCAGATGGTTGAACGAATGCAGCAAGGCGGTGGGTTCGGCAGGGGTACGGGGCGCGGGGCCGGCGCCGGCTTGAACCCCGAGGACTGGGGCAAGAAGTTCATTGCCGGAGAAGTGAAGGCCATCAACGAAACCAAGCTCACGATTGCCCGGCCTGACGGGCAGACCCTGGACATCGAAGTGGATGAGAACACCTCGTTCCGGCGCGGCACGGAAAGCATCACCTTTCCCGAGATCAAGGTGGGAGATTTTGTTCGCGGCACTGGCGAACTGAAGAACAACATGTTCGTCCCCAAAGAATTGGTGGTGGGCCGCCAACCAATGCGGATGATGACCGGCAGCGCGGAAACTTCGCCGTCGCAAACCGCGTCTCCGGACAGGTCGGCCACACCACCGCCGCCCAAGAACTAGCAGAAGAAACCAACAGCGATGCCCGCATCTCCCCCGAATCCAGTCTGGAACCTGCTAGGAGTTCTCGGCTTGCTGATGGCAGCGCTCTTCATGAGGGCGCAGGAAACCACACCTTCCACTCCGTCACCCGACCCAGCCCCGCCTCAGACAGCGACGCCGGCGACACCAGCGGCGACTCCGTCTGGCCCGCAAACACCGTTCGGCGAAATCACGGGCGTGGTCAAGTCCGGCGCTATGCCCCTTCCCGGCGTTACTGTTAGCGCGGCGAACACGCTGACCGGGAAGAAATTCATCACCTCAACGGAGATCGATGGCAGCTTCAAGATTGCGGTAACCGGCAAAGGACGCTATGTGGTGCGGGCAGAGTTTTCGGCCTTTGCGCCGGCAACACAGGAAGTGGTCCTCAGCGACGAGGTTCGCACCGGAAAAGCCGATTTCTCGATGGTCCTGCTTTCCCGTTCCGAGAAGGAAGCCCAACAAGAACAACGACAGCAAATCGCTCAGACAGGCTCCGCAGGCGGCCGGCCCGCAATGCAGCCCTTGCCTCTTGCTGCAGGGGGCGGTGAGGCCGAAAACTCGGGGATGGCCGCAACGATCGACTCAGCCGCACTCGCCGGCGCAGGCTTGCCCAATGCAGGTCTGGCCCTGGAGAGCAACGAATCGGTGGCCGTAGGCGGCACGATGGGACGGACGGATCAAAATCCATTCGATCCAGGTGAGATGCAGGACCGTCTGTCCGATCTTCGCACACAGATGCAGCAGCAAGGCGGTAACGGTCCCATCATGTTGAATGGGGGCGGTGCCGGAGGAATGGGTGGGGGCGCCGGTCCCATGGTCTTCGTCATGGGCGGAGGCGGCTTCGGCGGGCCGGGTGGTGGAGGCGGCTTCGGCGGACGCGGGGGAAGGGGTATGCGCGGCTTCAACGTCAACAAGCCGCATGGATCGCTCTTCTATACCTACGACGGGTCAGGACTCGATGCCAAACCTTTTTCATTGAATGGACAGCCGGAAGACAAGGCCAGTTACAATCAAAACCGGTTTGGCGCCACGATCGGCGGTCCTCTCAACATTCCCCACATCTACCACGGGGGGACCAAGACGTTCCTTTTTGGCAACTACACAGGCACTCGCGGCAGCAATCCTTATAACGCGTTCTCGACCGTGCCCAGCCTGGCAGAAAGAAACGGCGATTTCTCTTCCCTGTTGAGCGGCCCGCAACCGTTGCAGCTCTTCAACCCCGTCACGCACACGCCATTTTTGAACAATCAGGTTCCGGTGAGTCCAGTAGCCGCACAACTTCTTTCCTTCATCCCGATGCCCAACTTGCCGGGTACAGTCAGAAATTTTAGCTTCGTGTCCGCTGCACCCAGCAATACAGACACCTTGTTGCTCCGCATCATTCACAATTTTGGTGCTGACCAACCGGGTGTGTTCGGCGCACGCGCGGTTCGCAGACAACAGCAGCAGGGGCAAACTCAGGGCGCTCATTGGTCGCACAGCATCAACGGAGGATTCGTTTTCAACGACATCCGCAATTCGATCCTGAACCCTTTTCCGGAACTGGGCGGCAATCTGACAACCCACAACTACAACATCAACGCTGGATACACCGCAGTCAAGGGCCTGTTCCTCAACTCGTTGAGCTTTGTCTATAACCGCAGCAACAACAATACCCTCAATAATTTCACCAACGTCAACAACATCGAGGGCACGCTGGGAATTACAGGCGTCTCTCAGCTGCCAGCCGACTATGGCCTCCCCATCCTGAACTTTGCTCCGCAATTCAGCAGCCTGCAGGATCTGACCCCCGTCTTCCAAAACAAACAGACTTACACGATCAGCGATTCCATGAGCCTGACGCATGGCAAGCATGCGTGGACATGGGGAGGAGACTTCCGCCGGCTCTTTTATGACGTGAGTAATGCTGCCAATGCCCGCGGGTCTTTTGTCTTCACCGGGGCTGCGACCAATGGCGGCGCCTGCCCTCCCAATCTTCCTTGCGCGCCGTTTGCCGATTTTCTGCTCGGCTTTGCGCAACAAACGTCGGTTACGTTCGGCGCCGAAGATTATCAGTTCCGGGCTAACTCCTGGGACCTGTTTGTCCAGGACAACTGGCGTGCCGCCAAGAACCTGACCTTCAATCTGGGACTCCGCTACGAACGCGTGACTCCCTATATCGAGACCAACAACCAGTTGGTGAACCTTGACGTCGCACCGAACTTTACTGCCGTGGCTCCCGTTTTGCCCGGCCAGGTTGGGCCGATTACCGGCATCCAATATCCCTCCGGCCTGATCAATACCGGGCACAACGATTTCGCTCCTCGAGTGGGGATTGCGTGGAAGCCCTTCTCTAAGACTGTGGTTCGCGCCGGATATGGCATTAACTACAACCTGGCTCAATATGGGCTTATGGCGACACAGCTGGGATTTCAGCCGCCTTTTGCCGTGTCGCAGATCAATCCCGCGCCGACCCCGACTTCCTTGACCTTGGAAAACGGATTCCCCCACAGCTCACTGAGCCCTGACCACATCACCAATACCTACGCTGTCAATCCCAATTACCAGTTGGCTTATGTGCAGACGTGGAACCTGAACATCCAGCAGGAAGTCGGTTCGAGCATGGTGATCAACATCGGGTACACCGGAGCCAAGGGAACCCATCTCGACATCGTCGATGCCCCCGACCAGACTTCTACGGGCGCTCCCATCTTCACACCCTGCACGCCGCTTACGCCGCCGGGAACATCTTGCGTTTCGCCGTACCTGTATGAGTTCTCCGAAGGTTCTTCCATCATGAACGCAGGAACCTTGCGCGTGCGCAAGCGGATGCGTCATGGACTCTCCTTCGGCGGCACTTATATTTTCTCAAAATCGATAGATGATGCGTCATCGATCGGCGGCGGCGCTACGGTGGTTGCCCAGAACGCCTTTGATGTGGCGGCGGAGCGCGGTCTTTCGAGCTTCAATCAGACTCACCGCTTTACCGCCGACTACTACTACGAGCTCCCCGTGGGCAAGGAAAAGAAGTGGCTCAACAACGATAGCTGGGCTCAGAAACTCTTCGGCGGATTCGCCTGGAGCGGCAACATCATGCTGGCTTCAGGCTTCCCGTTTTCGCCCAGGATTTTCGGCAACCCCAGCGATCTAAACCGCGGCGTGACCGGAGCGGCGCGCCCCGACCTGGTTCCGGGACAGTCGATTCAGATCAGCAATCCAGGCATCAATGATTGGTTCAACGTCAACGCCTTCATCGCTCCCGCGGGGCCGTTCGGGGATGCTGGACGCAACATTATTATTGGTCCGGGGACGATCAGCGTAAACATGGCGCTTTCCAAGACCATCCAAATAAGGGAGATGCAAAGCCTGGAACTGCGACTCACCGCCAACAACGTATTTAATCACGCGAACTTCACCTCCATCGACACGACGCTTGGATCGCCGACCTTTGGCCAAGTCGTGGCAGCTGGAGCCATGCGCACGACGCAGGTTACTGCACGATACAGGTTCTAGATGCCAATGGAACTGCGGCCACATTTCTATCGGTTGCGACAACTGACAGCTGCCGTCCTCGCCGTGGCGCTGATTGCCGCTCCGCTTTCGGCACAAGCTCCGGCCCAGCAGCAGAAGCCACCGGAAAAGCCGGGCGGGTACACCCTGCGAGTTGAGAGCGAACTTGTCCTCGTCAACGTGGTTGCCCGTGACAAGCAAGGAAAACCAGTGACGGACCTCAAAGTTGGGGACTTCGTCCTCTTGGAAGATGGCAAGGCGCAGACAATAGCCAGTTTTGACTTCGAGAATCTCGATACGGCTCCCATGGCTGCCACCACCGGCCCATCGCAGACGACCGTGGACGGACGGCCTTTGACGCCGGCCAAACCCATCCTCACCCGCAAGGATGCCGAGGAAGCGCTCAACAACAAGCGCGTGATAGTGCTGTTCTTCGACGTGACCTCGATGAATCCGGACGAAACTGAACGTGCCGTGGACGCGGCCAAGAAGTATGTCCAGAACAAAATGACCGCCGCGGATATGATTGCCATTGTTTCTCTGGCCTCGTCGTTGCGCTTGGATCAGGATTTCACCAACGATCGTGCGCGACTCATGCGGGTGCTCAACCGCTACACCCATGCCGAGGGTCAAGGCATGGATAACGGGCCCACCGGAGATGCCGACGGCATCGAAGAAACCGGCAACGCTTTCACACCCGACGAAACCGAGTACAACCAAT
The DNA here is from genome assembly GCA_036522035.1 of Terriglobales bacterium. Classification (GTDB taxonomy): domain Bacteria; phylum Acidobacteriota; class Terriglobia; order Terriglobales; family Acidobacteriaceae; genus Angelobacter. The sequence goes on along the minus strand of DATDGP010000369.1, from coordinate 24,004 downwards.
TCAACACCGACCGCAAGCTGCAGGCGCTGCAATCCGTCTGTCAAGTGCTGTCGCATTTCAATCAGAAGAAGTCCGTAATCTATTTCTCGAGCGGGATGACCCAGACGGGGATCGAGAATGAGGTAGCTTTACGCGCGGCGATCAACTCCGCCGTCAAATCCAACGTTGCCATCTATACGCTGGACGCGCGAGGACTGGAGGCCGAGCCTCCCGGTGGCGCAGCGGCTACCGCCAGTCTACGCGGGCAAGCCATGTACACGGGCAATGCTGTTCAAAGCTCTTTGGATTCCAACTTCGCCAGCCAGGAGACTCTCACTACCCTCTCGGCAGATACCGGTGGCAAAGCGTTTCTCGACAGCAATGACCTGGGACAGGTCTTTGACCGCGTGCAGAGAGACACTTCGGCGTACTACGTCCTAGGGTACCGCAGTAACAATCCGCACCGCGATGGCCGTTTCCGTCGCATTCAGGTGAAGGTAAACCGTCCTGGATTGAATGTTGAATTCCGCAAAGGCTACTATGCGCCCAAGGATTTTCAACACTTTAACGGTGAAGACAAAGAGCAGCAGATGCAGGACGAACTGGTATCTGAGCTACCCGACACGGATGTGGCACTGTACATGGCCGCTTCGTACTTCCGCCTTGACGACCGGCACTTTTACGTTCCTGTGTCACTGGTCGTCCCCGGTTCGCAGATTCCTTTCACCCAAGGCGGAGACAAAGACAAAGCGTCTCTCGACATCATCGGAGTAGTAAACGACGAGCTGAAGCGGCCCGTTTCGAGCGTCCGCGAGACTGTGAAGCTTTCCCTCGACGCGTCCCAGCAAGTGCGCAGAAAGAATGTCCAGTACAGCACGGGATTCCTGCTGACTGCCGGCAAATATCACTTGAAGTTTGTGGTAAGGGAAAACCAAAGTGGACGACTCGGATCCTTTGAGACGGATTTCACCGTCCCGGATATCAAAAAGGCCCCGTTGAAGATGAGTTCTGTCGTCCTGGCCAGCCAGCGACAGCCGTCGACCAAGAAGACGCAGAACCCCCTGGTACGCGATGGCAGCGAGCTTATCCCTAACATCGCTCACGTCTTCACTGTTGACCAGCACCTCTACCTCTTTTACGAGGTCTACGATCCAGTTGTCGACAAATCTGGGGAACCGGCGAGCGCCGCCGCTGCCGGGGAGCAGGGAAAGGTAACTCCCAAAGTACCCCAAGGGAAGAACTCCATCCACATTCTGACCAGCATCGAGTTCTTTCAGGGCAAAATAAAGACCTATGAAACTCCGCTGATCGAAGCCAGGCAACTGAACGCGCCGGAACGCAAAGCAGCCGTGTTTCAATTTGACGTTCCCTTGGCTCAGCTCAAACCCGGGCTCTATACCTGCCAGGTGAACGTGATTGACGACGCCGGCGGAGCCTTCTCATTCCCCAGGTTGCCGATCCTGGTTCGGGAACGACCCGCCGCGACTCCCTCTGCCGTGCTCCCAACATCCGGATCATCGTCTGGTGACGCGTTTCCCCATTAAGCTACACTTCCGCCTAGCGCGCGTAAATGGGCATAACTAGAGTAACTTGTCCGCTGGTCTTTCGAGGACTATTGTGACGCTAGCTCAAGCAAGAGCAGATAGTTTCCTGGGAGACGCGCCATGGCCGCAGGAGAAATCGCGTTCATCGAATGCCCTTACGGTGACTCCTTTCCCGTACGCAAGACTGCGGCTCCGTCTTTGGGGACCCAACAAGTGGTCTGCCCGCGATGCGGAAACTTCTTCGATATCAAGCTTCCCGAATCGGTAGAGCGGCTATCGCACCACGATGTTGACACGCGCGGGCGATAGCCCGAGCCACAGCCGTCTTTGCTCCCTGTATTCTCAGGTTGCCGGTGACCGAACGCCCGACAAACTGCGGGCCGTGTTACTCTCTCTGATTCACGATCCCCTATGAACCACGATCAGCCCTCGCATTTTGATCTCAGAGCGACCGCCAAGCAAATAATGCTGGAGAACGGCTTTACACCGGACTTTCCGCAGGCCGTACAACAGCAGCTCTCAGAGATCAGCCGCGGTCAGGCTACACCGGCTCCGGGAGGAGATGTCCGCGATCTCCGCAACCTGCTCTGGTCGTCGATCGACAATGACACTTCTCGTGATCTTGACCAGATCGAAGTCGCCCAGAAGCTTCCGGACGGTACCACGAAGGTTTTAGTGGGCATTGCCGATGTGGACTTCCTGGTCGGCCAAAATACTCCTATCGACCAGCATGCGTCGCAGGAAGCTACAACCGTGTACACCGGAGTCTGCACTTTTCCGATGATTCCCGAGCAGCTTTCTACCGGCGCCACATCCCTGCTCGAAGGTGCGGACAAACTATCTGTAGTGATCGAATTCGTGACCAACGCCCAGGGTCAGATCGCAAGCCACGATCTCTATCGCGCTGTGGTTCGCAATCGAGCCCAGCTGACCTATAACGCCGTCGGCGCGTGGCTCGAGGGTCGCGGCCCCGCTCCTCCGAAAGTTGCTGCAGCTCCGGAGTTGCAATCGCAGTTGCGCCTGCAGAGTGAAGCAGCCCAGGCGCTGAGAACCGCGCGGTACCGCCACGGCGCCCTCAATATTGAAACCCTGGAAGTTTATCCGGTGCTGTTGAACGAGCAAGTTGTCGATCTCCAGAAGCAGGAAAAAAACCATGCGACAGAGTTGATTGAGGACTTCATGATCGCAGCCAATCAGGCTGTCGCATTGACGCTGGACAGCAAGAAGGTTTCCTCCATTCGACGCGTGGTGAAGACGCCGGAGCGCTGGGATCGCATCGTTGATCTCGCCCAACGACAAGGCGGAGCCTTGCCCGTGCAACCCGATTCAAAGGCTCTCAATGACTTCCTCCAAACACGGAAGGCTGCTGATCCCGACCACTTTGCCGACTTGTCTCTTGCAGTGATCAAGTTGATGGGGCCCGGCGAATACGTGCTTGAGCGTCCGGGAGAGCCGGCCCCCGGGCACTTCGGACTGGCGGTCGAAAACTACACTCATTCCACGGCGCCGAACCGCCGCTTCGCCGACATGATTATTCAGCGTCTCATCAAAGCCGCGCTTGTGGGACGTTCCAGCTCTTACTCAGATGACGAACTTTCGCGTCTCGCACTCAACTGCACGCAAAGAGAAGACGCGGCACGCAAGGTGGAGCGGGCCATGGCGAAACGCATCGCTGCAGTATCGATGGCCGACAGGATCGGCCAGTCGTTTGACGCGATCGTGACCGGGGTTACCGAGCGCGGAACCTTCGTCCGGGTGCTAACGCCTCATGTGGAGGGCTTACTCATGCATGGACAGGGGGTTGACGTCGGGGACAAATTGCGCGTCAAGCTCGTCTGCACCGACCCTCAGCGGGGATACATCGACTTCGTGCGCGCCTGATCTCGACTCAATCAGCCAAGCGGATTAACGTCCGTACATCGGGAAGGAGGCAGTATCCAGGTCCAGGCCCAGTTGCAATCGGGCAGCTTCCGACATACGTGTGGGATTCCACGGCGGGTCAAAGACGACATCGACCTGGAGTTTCTTTACGGTCGGCAACGATAAGAGCCGGCGCTCAATATCCGACTTGAGGACATCAGCCATGCCACAGCCCGGCGCTGTCATGGTCATTTTGATGCTAATCTGGTTTCCACCTTCAAGCGGCTCGATGTTGCACTCATAGATCAGTCCCAGATCAACGACATTCACCGGGATCTCAGGATCGTAAACCGTCCGCAACTGGTCCCAGACGAGTTTCTCGCTGAACTCCGCCGGCGCCGACTCAGAACCCGCCCCTCCGGCAAGTCCGAGAGCATCGGCATCCTTGGCATCGACCCGCACCATGTAGCCCTGTTCGGTGATTACCGTGTAACTTCCACCGAGCGATTGAGTCAGCCTTGCTTTGCTTCCAGCGGCCAGGAGATAAGGGATGCCACTGGGAATCTGCGTGGCGGCGCAGTCGCGGGTCAGAACGAGAATTTCGCCAGAATGCAAAGTTACCTCCGTTCTAAAGGTCTTACTCGAGCCCCCTCAATTGGTTCAGCAACAGCCGGCGCGCTATTCCGTGGAAACGGCTTCTTGCTCACCTCGCAACGCGGCCCGGAGGGCGTGCCAAGCCAGCGTGGCACACTTGACCCGGATGGGAAACTCCGATACTCCAGCAAACACCGCCAGCTTGCCCACGTCATCGGACACCGTCGAACGCCCGGTGACCAGGTCATGAAACTTGCTGAACAGAGCTTCCGCTTCGTCAGAACTCTTTCCCTTCAGACTCTGCGTCATCATCGACGCCGAAGCCTTAGAGATGGCGCAACCCGTGCCCTCAAAACTGATGTCGCGAATCGAGCCGTCATGCACGTCCACAAACACGGTGTAGTGATCTCCGCAGAGCGGGTTGAAACCCTCCGCCTGGTGGTTGGCCGTCTGGAGCGCCCGATAATTGCGGGGGTGTTTGCTGTGCTCCAAGATCACTTCCTGGTAAAGCTCTCTCAGGTCCGACATTACCCGAGCACCTCGATGACCCTATGTATACCTCGCACCAGGGCGTCCACCTCTTCCCGGGTGTTGTACAGCCCGAAGGAGGCGCGAGCTGTTGCGGGAATGCCGAAGCGCTGCATGACCGGCTGCGCACAGTGGTGTCCGGTGCGCACGGCGATACCTTCTTGATCAAGAATAGTGCCGATGTCGTGCGGATGGATCGGGCCCATCGTGAAAGAAAGCACGCCGGCTTTTTCCTTGGCTGTGCCTACGATCTCGACCCCGGGGATCGCACTGAGTTCTCGCGTCGCGTAAGCAAGCAGATCGTGTTCGTGACGCTCGATTCGATCCAGGCCCAGCTGGTCAAGATACTCGATCGCGGCCCCCAGACCGATGGTGTCGGCAATATTCGGCGTTCCGGCTTCAAATTTGTAGGGCAATCGGTTGTAGACCGTCTTGTCAAAGCTCACCGAAGCGATCATATCGCCGCCGCCCTGATAAGGAGGCATTGCTTCTAGCAACTCGGCCTTGCCGTACAGAACCCCGATTCCGGTCGGACCATACATCTTGTGCCCAGAAATCGCGTAAAAATCGCAATCCAGGTCGCGTACATCCACGGTCATCCGCGGCGCCGCTTGCGCGCCATCCACCAGCACCGGCACACTACGGGCATGGGCCAGGCGAACAATCTCGCGAACCGGATTGATCGTGCCCAGGGCGTTTGAAAGGTGCGACACGGCAACGATCTTTGTCTTCGGCCCTAGCAGGTTCTCAAACTCGTCCATCAGCAATTCGCCGTGATCGTTGATGGGAGTGACGCGAAGTTTTGCGCCCTTTTCCTCACACAACATCTGCCAAGGCACGATGTTGGAGTGGTGCTCCATGGCCGTGATCAAGACCTCGTCGCCGCGACCAACCTTCTTTCGTCCGTAGGTCTGTGCAACCAGGTTGACGGCTTCCGTGGTTCCCCGAACGAAGATGATCTCCTTGGAATCCGCCGCATTGAGGAAGCGCTGCGCCCTCCCGCGAACCTTTTCATAATGCTCAGTGGCCCGCTCTGAGAGAGCATGTACACCGCGATGGATATTGGAGTTGTCGCAGTGATAATAGTGTTTGATGGCGTCGATTACCGCCAGCGGCTTCTGCGTGGTAGCCGCGTTGTCTAGATACACGAGCGGCTTGCCATGAACTTTTTGGTCAAGGACCGGAAAATCCTGGCGCACCCGCTCGACGTCAAAGGGAGCGATCGGAATCGACGGCGGCGTCTTGGCGATGGTGCTCATCCTACCTCCTCCCACGTTCTCTCGCCTGGCCGGGGCGGCCCAGCACTAAGCCTGGCTCTCTCGGGAAGCCATTCGAAGACCAGGCGCTGGACGTGATCTCGCGCTGGCCCGGGATGCATCCGGTCCAGACACTCGTTGGCGAACGCCTCGAGCAGAAGATGCTTGGCCGATGATTCGTCCAAACCCCGCGAGCGAAGATAGAACAAGGCATTCTCATCCACGTGACCGATGGTTGCCCCATGAGTACACTTCACGTCGTCAGCATAGATCTCCAATTGCGGCTTGGTGTCGATCTGGGCGTCGTCGGAAAGAAGCAGATTGCGGTTGGTTTGTTTAGCGTCTGTCTTCTGCGCGTCCTTGTGCACAATGATGCGGCCGTGAAACACACCGTGCGCGTTCCCGTTCAAAATGCCGTTGTAATACTGCCGGCTGCTCGAGTGCGGGCTGGCATGTTCTACCAGCATGTAGTTATCCATGTGCTGGCGTCCGTTAGCCATGAACAGGCCGTTGATCAGGCACTCCGCCCCTTCCCCGGCGAGGACCGGATGGACGTTGTTGCGCACCAGCTCACCGCCCAGCAGAACCGAATGCGTCGACAGGTTGCTGTTTCTGGCCTGTTGGATGCGGAGCGTGGAGACGTTGAAAGTCCGCTCGCTCTCGCGGACGATCATGGTGTGCGACACCACAGCGCACTCGCCCGCCACGAGCTCGGTCACTGCGTTCGAAAAAGCAGGATGGTTTTCCTTGACATCCTGGTCCAACGAAACATAGTCCTCCACAATTGTCGCCTGGCTGTTTTCTTCCAGGATGAACAGATTGCGCGGATGGTCCATCAGCGGAGCCGCTCCCGGTGCAGAAACGTAGAGCAGACAGACCGGTTTTTCGATCACAGTATTAGGAGGCACATGGAGAAATGCGCCGTCTTCGATGAATGCTGTATTGAGAGCTGCAAAAGCATCACGGCGGAAGTTGAGATACTTCCCCAGATACTCCTGGACTTCCCTCTTTCCGGCCGCAAACTGCTCGGACAGCGCTCCGATTGTAACGCCTTTGGGCATGTTGGGAATCCGCGAAAGGTTGGGCGAAAACTTGCCGTTCACAAAGACCAAGCAACAGTCGAACTCATTCGTGCCCAACCTCTCTAGATCCTCAGGTAGGACGGCTGTAGCATGACGAGCGATCTCAAAACGCGACTTGCTAATTCCCGAGACGTTGGTGAAGCGCCAATCTTCGTCGTGGGTGGTTGGGAATCCGGCATCGGCAAACTCCTCGTAACCTTCGCGGCGCAGAGCAATCAGCCATGAAGCCTGCTGGCTCAGTCGCTGACTGAAGTCGTGAAACTCTGACCGATAACCCGCCGGCGCCGGAGGATTCGCAATTCCGACGGCCACAACATCGACAATACCGGATTTTTTCACGACTTCCCTCTTAGCGCCTGGCGCCCGCAGGTTCGGATTCTGTCCAGCTGTAACCCTTGTCTTCCAACTCCAACGCCAGCTCCGGCCCGCCGGATTTGACGATCCGCCCGCTGACCAGTACGTGGACGAAGTCGGGCACGATGTAATCCAATAGCCGCTGATAGTGGGTCACCACGACGATCGCTCGATCCTTTCGCCGCATGGTATTTACGCCCCTGGCAACGATCTTCAGGGCATCAATGTCCAATCCCGAGTCGGTTTCATCGAGCACCGCCAGCGTAGGCTCGAGCACTGCCATTTGCACAATCTCATTGCGCTTTTTCTCGCCGCCGGAGAAACCTTCGTTCACCGGACGATTCAGGAACCTCTCGTCCATCTCCAGCAGCCGCATCTTTTCTTTAAGCAGGGGCAGAAAGTCGATGGCGTCCAATTCGTCTTCCCCCCGCCCCTTGCGAACCGCATTGAGCGCAGCCCGAAGGAAATAGGCATTGCTGATTCCAGGAATCTCCACCGGATATTGAAATGCCAGAAACAGGCCTTCCAATGCGGCTTCTTCCGGTTTCATCGCCAGCAGGTCCTTACCGTGGAACAGAATCGAACCATCGGTGACTTGATAACTCTCGCGGCGGGCCAGTACCTGGGCCAGTGTGCTCTTGCCCGAACCGTTGGGACCCATGATGGAGTGCACTTCTCCGGCATTCACTCTGAGGTCCACTCCGCGCAGGATCTCGTTGGCGTTGACGGACGCGTGCAGATTCTTGATTTCGAGTAGACTCATTGTCTTTTAGCCGACGCTCCCCTCTAAGCTGATGCCGAGCAACTTCTGCGCTTCCACGGCAAACTCCATCGGTAGCTCTTTGAAAACGGCCTTGCAGAAACCGTTGATGATCATGGAGATGGCTTCCTCCTTGGAGATTCCGCGCTGCTGCAAGTAAAAAATCTGGTCTTCGCCGATCTTGGAGGTCGACGCTTCATGCTCCATTCGTGCGCTTGCGTTCCTGACCTCGATGTAAGGAAAGGTGTGAGCTCCACATTTATCGCCGATCAGCAGCGAGTCGCACTGGGTGTAGTTGCGGGCTCCGGTGGCGCCTTTCAGGATCTTCACTCCGCCGCGATATGTGTTTTGCCCGTGGCCAGCGGAGATGCCCTTGGAGATAATCGTGCTTTTGGTGTTTTTGCCAATATGGATCATCTTGGTCCCGGTATCGGCCTGCTGATAGTTGTTAGTCAGCGCCACGGAGTAGAACTCACCGACGGAATTCTCACCTTGCAGAATGCAGCTCGGATACTTCCAGGTGATGGCCGATCCGGTTTCTACCTGCGTCCATGAGATCTTGGAATTCTTACCCAGGCACTTGCCACGTTTAGTGACAAAGTTGTAGATCCCGCCCTTGCCTTCCTTGTCGCCGGGATACCAATTCTGCACCGTCGAAGACTTGATGGTCGCGTGATCGTGGGCAATCAACTCCACGACGGCTGCGTGCAGCTGGTTCTCGTCGCGGACCGGAGCGGTGCAACCCTCGAGGTAGCTCACATAGGCACCTTCATCAGCGATGATCAGGGTGCGCTCGAACTGACCGGTGTTCTGCGCGTTGATGCGGAAGTACGTGGAAAGCTCCATGGGGCAGCGCACGCCTTTGGGCACGTAAACGAACGACCCGTCACTGAAGACGGCCGAATTCAACGACGCAAAGAAATTGTCGGTGTACGGTACCACGGAGCCCAGGTACTTCTTTACCAGCTCCGGGTGATCCTTCACGGCGTCAGAGAACGAACAGAAAATCACGCCGGCTTCCCGCAGCTTTTCCTTGAACGTCGTGGCCACCGAGACGCTGTCGAACACGGCGTCCACGGCCACCCCGGCCAGCAGCTTCTGCTCATGCAAGGGAATGCCCAACTTCTGATAGGTACTCAGAATCTCCGGGTCAACCTCATCCAGGCTCTTGAGATCAGGCTTCTTCTTGGGCGCCGAGTAATACGAAAGACCCTGATAATCGATGGGTGGATACTTGACGTTGGCCCACTTGGGCTCCGCCTGTTTCTCCTCGAGCGACGCCCAATGACGATAAGCTTTCAGTCTCCACTCCAACATGAACTCCGGTTCGCCCTTCTTCGCAGCAATGGCGCGAACAATATCTTCGTTCAACCCGTTCGGCAGGCGATCCTCGTCCACCTTTGTGACAAAGCCCCACTTGTACTCCTGCTTCGTCAGGTCTCGAATCTGGTCAACTGTGCTCATCGCACTTCCTCTCTGACTTCTGCAGCCGGGGTGATGGACGCGATGATGTTTGCCCGTCCCTTACGCTCATGATGAGGCAAGTCGTGATTCAAGTCCGCCAGCATCACGTGGCCCAGGGCATCGCGAAGCGCATCACCGATAATCTTGGAATTGCTCTTGATGGCACAACGCCTTTCCATACCGCAAAGGCCGGGCTCCACACTGCACTCAGTGAAGCCGATCGGACCTTCTAGCGCGAGGATGATGTCGGAGACCGAAATCTGACCGGCTCCGCGCGCCAGGTTGTAGCCGCCCTTCATTCCCCGGTGCGATACCACCATCTTGGCATCGTGCAGTTGACGCAAGAGTTTGCCAACAGTCGGCAAAGGAATCCTGGTGTCTTTCGCCAGGCTACGGGCGGTGTGCGGCGTGTCTTCGTCGCTGCGGGCCACATGTGCCATGAGGACAATTCCGTAGTCAGTCAATTTGTTCAGTCTGAACATGCTTCACGCTCCGGTGAAACCTCTAGGACCAAGAGCTTAATACCATACCAATCAAGTATTATTTTATCTGGTTCCCGGGTGACAAAACAAGACCAAATCAGTACTAATTTGAACAGGTTGCGGAGCCTCAATGATTTCCCGGAGTCGAGCGGGGAGTTGTCTTGGGCTTCAGGAAGCGAGGACGGTAAAGAACTGTTAAAAACTGCCCTTCACATCTTAACCAGAACTCGTCGGCGGCAAATATATAATCACCAAGTAGCTGAATCCCTGCGCGGTTGGTGGTCGTCAAAAGGAAGCGGTTGATCCGCAATCCAATCTAACGGCCTGTCGTCAAAAGTTGTCGTAAACGGAGAATCTGATCGATGTGGATCGTTGCTCTGGCGCTGCGGCGCCCTTACACGTTCGTTGTAATGGCCCTGCTGATACTGATTCTTAGCCCTGTGGCCGTTATGCGCACGCCGGTAGACATCCTGCCGGACATCAACATTCCCGTTGTCAGCGTGATCTGGCAGTTTCAGGGCTTCTCCGCGCAAGAGATGTCTGATCGGATCGTCAGCAGCACCGAGCGCGGCCTCACCACCACGGTCAATGACATCGAACACATCGAGACCCAGATCATGGATGGCCGGGCGATCGAAAAAGTCTTCCTGCAGCCTGGCGCCAATTTGCAGACCGCGATCGCCCAACTGACGGCGATTTCGCAGACCGCCGTCCGCCAGTTGCCTGCCGGCACGACACCACCGCTGATTATCGTCTACTCTGCTTCGAGCGTACCCATCATGCAGGTCGGTATCCGCAGCAAATCTCTCCCGGAACAGGCCTTGTTCGATCTTTCGGTGAACTTCATCCGGCCCGAGCTGACGACGGTTCCGGGCGCGGCGATTCCTTGGCCCTACGGCGGTAAGCAACGCCTGGTGGCTGTCGACATTGACACCAAGGCGCTTCAAGCTAAGGGCCTGACGCCTGTGGACGTTGTCAACGCTGTCAATGCGCAAAATCTGATTCTGCCCTCCGGCACCGCCAAGATGGGCAGCTTGCAGTATGAAATCGGCATGAACGGAAGCACCAACACCGTCGCCGAGCTTAATAACCTGCCGGTAAAGACTCAGAACGGCGCCACCATCTATCTCCGTGACGTGGCCCATGTACGCGACGGCTTTTCGCCGCAGACCAACATAGTTCGCCAGGACGGCATGCGGGGCACGCTGATCACGATCATGAGGAATGGCGGAACGTCGACGTTGGATATTGTGGCCAACATCCGCGCGTCGCTAAAGAAAGTGGCCCGTTCGCTCCCCACGGACTTGGAAATCCGGCCGATGTTCGATCAGTCGCTCTTTGTCCGCGCCGCCATTCAGGGCGTACTTCGAGAAGCGTTGACCGCGGCCTGCCTGACCGCGGCCATGATCCTTCTTTTTCTTGGCAATTGGCGTACGACGCTGGTGATCGCGATTTCCATTCCTCTTTCCATCCTGTGCTCGGTCATCACGCTCGGCGCTATCGGTCAGACGTTCAATCTGATGACTCTCGGAGGCCTGGCTTTAGCAGTCGGAATTCTGGTGGACGACGCAACCGTCGAGATCGAGAACATCGATCGTAATCTGGCCCAGGGCAAAGAGTTGAAAACTGCGATCCTCGACGGCGCATCGCAGATCGCGGTTCCCGCCTTCGTCTCCACGCTCTGCATCTGTATCGTCTTCGTGCCCATGTTCTTTCTCACCGGGGTAGCTCGATTTCTCTTTGTCCCGCTCGCCGAAGCAGTCGTCTTCGCCATGCTCGCGTCCTATATTTTGTCGCGGACTTTGGTGCCGACTCTGGTGATGTACCTGCTGCGTAATCATGAACATGAGTCCCAGCAGGCAGGGGGCGGTCGTGGGATTTTCGCGTTCTTCCACCGGTGGCAGCAGGGCTTCGAAATCCGCTTTGCTCGCCTCCGCGAGGGCTACCACAACACCTTGACTGCGTGCCTCCATCATCGCCGCATCTTCATTCCTTCTTTTCTGAGCTTCTGCGTCGCTTCTGTTGGACTGGTTTTCTTTCTGGGCCAGGATTTTTTCCCTGCCGTGGATGCCGGGCTGTTTCGTCTTCACATGCGCGCCCGTCCCGGATTGAGAATCGAGGAAACAGCGCGACTTTGCGATGAAGTGGAGAAAGTACTGCGCCAGGAGATCCCCAAGGAAGAGTTGGTCACAATCCTGGACAACATCGGGATGCCATACAGCTCGATCAACAACTCTTACAGTACCAGCGGCACGATCGGAACGTCCGACGCCGAGATTATGGTCTCGCTGAACCAGGAGAAGCATCGGCCCACAGAGGAATATGTTAACGCTCTCCGCGAAGAACTCCCTCAGCGTTTTCCGGGCGTCGAGTTTTTCTTTCAGCCCGCCGATATCGTCAGCCAGATTTTGAACTTCGGATTGCCCTCTCCCATCGATATACAGGTGGTCGGCAAGAGCCAGGACCAGAACTACGCCGTGGCACAAGCCATCGCCAACCGCCTGCGCCACGTGCCCGGTGCGGCTGACGTCCACGTGCAGCAGCTAATCAGCTCACCCGCCCTGCGGCTCGATGTGGACCGTAGCCGCGCGCAGCAAGTGGGCTTGGACCAACGGGATGTAGCCCAAAACCTGCTGGTCTCGCTCAGCGGCAGCTTCCAGACATCGCCCACTTTCTGGCTAAACCCGGAAAACGGTGTCAGCTACAACGTGGCCGTGCAAACTCCGGAATACCGAATGGATTCACTGCAAGCTCTGATGAACACACCGGTGAATGCGCCGGGCGCTCCGGCACCGCAGGTGTTGGCCAACCTGGCTACGGTGAGACCATCGGTTACACCCGTGGTAATCTCACACTACAATGTGCAGCCGGTGATGGACGTTTACGCCAGCGTATCGGGACGCGATCTGGGGGGGCTAGCCAAGGACACACGCGACATCCTCAACCAGTTCGACGGCAAGCTGCCTCGGGGTACGGACATCGTGATGCGCGGCCAGGTTGAGACGATGCGTTCCTCGTTCGTCGGCCTAGCCGTTGGCCTGGTGATGTCGATCGTTCTCGTTTACCTGCTGATCGTGGTGAACTTCCAATCGTGGTTGGATCCATTCATCATCATCACTGCCCTGCCGGGAGCACTAGCCGGCATCGTGTGGATCTTGTTGCTGACGCACACCACTCTTAATGTTCCGTCGCTTACCGGAGCGGTGATGTGCATGGGCGTGGCCACAGCCAATAGCATTCTGGTAATCTCGTTCGCGCGCGAACGTATGGCGCAGGGGCTCAGCGCGGCAGAGGCCGCCCTGGAAGCCGGATACACGCGCATGCGCCCGGTCATCATGACCGCGTTGGCGATGATCATCGGCATGGTGCCGATGGCGCTTGGCTGGGGCGAAGGCGGCGAACAAAACGCGCCTCTGGGGCGCGCTGTCATCGGTGGACTGGTTTTTGCGACGATAGCCACCCTGTTCTTCGTTCCGGTAGTCTTCAGCGTCATGCATGGCCGTCGGGCCTCGGCTTTGCCAGAGCAGGCGCCGAAAACAATTTGATTTTGGGAAAACTATGACTCAGCTAGTTCAACAGGAAAAGACGGATACAGTGGTCAGCGCCACAGGAACGCTCAAGTCTCCGAGTTCGTCTCACCGCGTGCTGATCACCTCGGTGATGCTGCTGGTTCTGGTGATGGCGGGCGGGTTCTCCGTCGCCCGGCGTTTCAACGAACGCAAAGCGCTTGCCAAAGAAACGGAGAAACTTGCTATTCCCACCGTCGCCGTCATCCGGCCCGGCGCTGAACCAGCGCACGACGAGTTGATCCTTCCGGCCCAGCTCCAGGCGTTCGTGGAATCATCGATCTATGCTCGCACCAACGGGTATCTCCTGCGCTGGTACAAAGACATAGGCAGTCACGTCAAGAAGGGCGACTTGCTGGCGGACATCGACACCCCAGAGGTGGATCAGGAGTTGCTCCAGGCCAAGGCGGCACGCCAGCAGATCGTTGCGCAAGTGGAGCTGGCCAAGATTTCCGCGGATCGCTGGAGCAATTTGCGGAAAACCGATTCGGTTTCCCAGCAGGAAGCGGATCAGCAAACCAGCGCCTACACCCAGTCTCAGGCAAATCTGGCTGCGGCCGATGCTAACGTGCACCGCCTGGAGCAGATGGAGTCTTTCAAGCATATCTACGCCCCGTTCTCAGGTGTAATCACGCGTCGCAGCATCGATATTGGTGCCCTCATTAACGCCGGCAGCACGACGCAAACCAAGGAGCTGTTCGACTTGGCCCAGGTCGATCCGCTTCGTGTCTACGTGAGCATGCCGCAGACCGACGCCGTATCAATTCGGCAAGGCATGCCCGCTTATATCGAGTTGACCGAGTATCCTGGCCAGAAATTCTCCGGGAGGGTGGCCCGTACCGCGGACGCGATCGATCCCGCCACCCGCACCATGCTGACCGAGGTAGATATTCCGAACCACGACGGACGGCTCTTGCCAGGTGCTTACGCTCAAGTTCATTTTGCTGTACCGATTCAGACCTCCCGCATCTCCGTCCCGGTAAATGCTTTGTTGTTCCGGCCCGAAGGACCGCGGGTTGCCGTAGTCGGACCGGACCAGAAGATCCACCTGATTCCCGTCGTCATCGGTCGCGATTTCGGTAACAAAGTCGAGATTCTGAACGGCCTGCACGCGGACGATCAGATCGTCGTCAATCCCGCCGATTCGCTCGAAGAAGACGAGTTGGTCATCGCCAGAAAACCCGGGGATGGAGCCTAAGCGTGCGCATTGAGATCTGGCGGTCCGCGGCGGCCGCTCTCATGACCCTGTCACTCTCAGGATGTCTGGTCGGCCCGAACTATCACCGTCCGGACGTGCCTGTGGCCTCGGCTTGGAAAGAACAACCTCCGTGGCGTATCGCTGACCCTAAGGACGGGCTGCCCAAAGGCGCGTGGTGGACTATTTTTGGTGACGCTGAATTAAGCCAATACGAGACTCAGTCGATTCAAGCCAACCAAACCATCAAAGCCGCACGCAGTCAGCTGCAGCAGGCGCGCGCTTCGGTCCAAATCACGCAATCCGGTCTCTTCCCCCAACTCAGCACCGGGCTCACCGCCGCGCGCACCCGTATTTCCGCCAACGAGCCTACGACGACAGGCCTACCCCTCACCACCGCTTCCACGCAGAACGATTTCATCGTTCCTTTCAACTTCTCCTGGGAAGCCGACGCCTTCGGAGGCGTTCGCCGCAGCGTAGAGTCATCGAACGCGCTATATCAAGCTTCCGCGGCCAACCTGGAAAACGTTCGCCTGGTGGTGACGTCGGAATTGGCGGCGGACTATTTCAGCTTGCGTGAGTTGGATGCGGAGATCGCCGTGGTCGAAGACGCGGTCGAGTACCAGAAAAAGGCGCTGGTACTCGTCGATAATCGCCATGCGGGTGGCGTTGCTTCGGGTTTGGATGTGGCTCAGCAGGAGACGCAACTGAAGGCAACTGATACCCAGGCTACCCTACTTCGCCAGCAGCGGGCTCAGTTCGAGCACGCAATTGCCGCATTGGTAGGCGTGCCGGCTTCGAGTTTCAGCGTGCCGGTGAAACCGCTGACGTCGACTGCGCCTGCAATTCCAATTGGCATTCCTTCTGATGTTTTGGAGCGCCGACCCGATGTCGCCGAAGCCGAGCGGCAGATGGCCTCGCAAAATGCCCAGATCGGCGTCGCTAAGAGCGCTTACTATCCGGGTATCAACATCTTCGCCAACGGTGGCGTTCAGAGTGCGGATTTAGGCCTCCTGCTGAACGCCCCTAGCGCCTTTTGGGCGCTCGGAGCGAACGTGACTGAAACCCTGCTGAGCGGTGGACGCCGCAGAGCGCAAATGGATTTTGCCAAGTCCGGCTACGACGCTTCCATCGCGAGTTATCGCCAGACCGTGCTTACCGCATTTCAGGAGGTCGAAGACGGTATCTCCGGCCTCAATGTCTTGTCTCAAGCTGCTCAAACCCAGCAGCAAGCAGTCGATGCGGCACAACGCGCGCTTACCATCGCCAACGATCGCTACGTCGGGGGGCTGGTAACCTATCTGGACGTGGTAACCGCCGAGCAGACGTTGCTCGACAACAAGCGCCTTGCTACCCAAATCCTCGGGCAGCAACTCACCACGTCCGTATCCCTTATTAAAGCGCTGGGGGGCGGATGGGATGCTGCCAGCCTCGAAGCTGTTCACGTCAAGACTACGGCCACACAAGTGTTGCAGCCCTAAGCTCTCTTTCGCAATCACGCTTCTTACTTAAGTGGATAGCGCGGTATCCTTGAAGAAGGATGAAAGCGTGGGTGCTCACCAAGCCAGGCCCGGCGGAAACCAACCCGCTGGAGCTTTCCGAAGTGCCGGTCTCTGAGCCTGGCCCGCACGAGGTTCTGGTTCGCGTCAATGCCTGTGGGATCTGCCGCACGGATCTGCACGTCGTCGAAGGCGAGCTACCCCCCAAGAAACCACGCATCATTCCCGGACACCAGATCGTCGGAATCATTGAACGTTCAGGCAGCACGCCAGCAAAATATCCTCTCGGAGCGCGCGTGGGGATTCCCTGGCTGCACAAGACCTGCGGGAAATGTGCCTTCTGCATGAAGGGGCGGGAAAACCTGTGCGATTCTCCTGAGTTCACCGGTTACACGGTTGCTGGCGGGTTTGCTCAATACACCGTAGCCCATGAGGATTTCGTTTACCCGATCCCCGAGGGTTTCGCCGATCTCGCTGCTGCCCCCTTGTTGTGCGCCGGTATCATTGGCTTCCGCTGCCTCCGCGTCGCCGGCATCATGGCTGGCGCCAATCTTGGTATTTACGGCTTCGGAGCTGCCGGTCATGTCTCGATTCAAGTAGCGCGACATTGGAACGCGAAAGTATTCGTGTGCACGCGGGAGGAGAAGCACCGGCGGCTGGCGCTCGAACTCGGCGCGGCTTGGGCGGGCGGTGCCGCGGCTGAACCGCCGGAAAAGCTCGACGCATCTATCATCTTCGCTCCGGCGGGCGAATTGGTGCCGCCCGCGCTCCAGGCTCTCAAGAAAGGTGGAACGCTGGTCTTGGGAGGCATTCACATGAGTGACATCCCATCGTTTGCTTACCCCCTCATTTATCATGAACGCTCGATCAAAAGCGTTGCCAACAACACGCGCGACGATGGACATGAATTCATGAAACTCGCTTCTCAGATTCCAGTTCGCACGGAGATTCAGGTCTTCTCGCTCGAGCAAGCAGACCAAGCGCTGAACTCTCTAAAGCATGATGGTGTCCGCGGCGCCGGCGTCCTGAAGATGTGAGCCAGACGTGAGCCGCCCGGTAACTGACCATGATGACAAACCCACCTCAAACGCAACAACCTTTTTCGTCACCAGCAGACTGGGGCCAACTCATTCGGGACGCTCATGCGCGCATTCGCTCATCGATCGCAGAAACCCCGCTCGAGCCGGCGCCGGATCTCATTCCTGGGATTTCCGCAACGCTTCTTCTCAAACGCGAGGATTTACAACCCACCGGATCATTCAAGCTGCGCGGCGCAACCAGCAAGATTCTGTCGCTCACCAACAGCCAGGCTGCGGCTGGTGTAGTCGCTGCATCCAACGGCAATCATGGTCTGGGTGTAGCCGAGGCTGCCAGGCGCGCAGGAATAGCTGCGGAAGTTTATGTTTCCTCGCACGTCTCGCCCGCCAAAGTCGAGCGTATCGAGAAACTGGGCGCGCGGATTTATCGCTCGGGCTCCGAGCCCCTTGAGGCCGAGATGGCGGCACGTCGAGTCGCCGAGAAATCAAGAAAGGTCTTCATCTCTCCGTACAACGACCTGGAGGTAATGGCGGGACAAGGCACCATCGCGCGCGAACTCGAGGGGCAGTCGTCGTCGCTCGACGCGATCTTTGTCGCCGTCGGCGGCGGTGGGCTGATCGGAGGTATCGGAGCGTATCTCAAATGTGTGTCCCCGCAGACGGAAGTCGTGGGTTGCTGGCCTGAGAACTCGCGAGTGCTTTATGAATCGATCAAAGCCGGCCGCATTCTTGAGGTTCCCGAACAACCAACGCTCTCAGAGAGTACGGCAGGAGGGTTGGAATCCGACTCGGTTACGCTTGGCGTGTGCCGCAATGTGATCGATCGTTCACTCATGGTGGCCGAAGACGATATCCTTGAGGTGATGCGCAAGGTGCGCAAGACCAAGGGCTGGCTGATGGAAGGGGCTGCAGCAGTGGCGCTGGCCGGATTTCTGAAGGAGCCAAGACGCTACTCGGGCAAGACTGTTGCCGTCGTCATCTGTGGTGGAAATGTTTCGCCCGAGGTGTTGCGCCAGCTCGGTTAAAGTCAGGTCTTTCTCTCGAGACTGTTATCCGCTTCGGGCATGCCTTCCAGGAAAGCAACTTCCTCCAGCGTCTCTACCCGGTAGCCGGCGCCGGCAACGGCTCGGATGCAATCTCTGATCTGGTCCCTCATCAGGTCGAGCTTCTCAATCTCCAACTTCGATGATCCTGCGGCCTCGAGCAAGCCGCGCAGCGCCATCCACCAAAGGAGGTGCTCGAAATGTTCTTTCACGACGTAGCCGATACCTTCATGCTGGTGAACGCCGATGAGCCAAGCCACGTCGGGATCTTGAACCCAAGCGTACGTGGCATGGGGAAGCGAGGCGTGTGCCAGGAGTGCCCGTATTCTTGCCGCTCCTCGCCACTGTTCTTCCCCAGCGGCGCCTACAGCGGCGAGTGCTTCGGCCAACGGATGGCGCAGACGCAGGCTATCAAAAAGTTTAACGGCCGCAACGTCAGGATTCGCCTGATCCCATACGCTGCCAATGGCTTCCACAGCGGCCCAGGCAAGGATGTTGGTCCAGACCAAAATGGCTTGAGGGCGAGGAGCCTCGCCCAATGGAAGCATGGCGGCTGCTTCCCCGGGCCAAGGTGTCGCGCGCCTGTAAAGAATGGCAATCTTGAGCGCGGTTCCGATTCGTTCCTGGAGTCGTATCTCAGCTACACTCGCGGCATCGCCACGTTGCAACGATCGAGACCCGCCATCAGCTGCGAGATAGCGACCGACCTCGGCCAGCAGTATGCCGACGCGATGGCGTAAGGTTTCTTCAACTGCGGCGGCTCGCTTCGCTTTTTCTGTACCGTCTTTCATAACCGCGCAATCTGCCAACGCTTCGGCCAGCGGCGGAGCTACCACGGCGCGCAAGGCATCGTGTACCGACTTGAGTCGCAAATCCCTTAGAGCATCTTCCAGGCTGGCGACTCCGCGACCGTGCAGAGATCCCCAGAGTTCACCCCAAGGGTGGGTGGCATCTTCGTACAAATCACGCCAATCGAGGAAGACGTGAGTCTGATAGGCATGAAGCTCCAGGTTCAGACCCCCCTCCGCGATGTCCCGAGCCCGGTGTAGGTATTCGAGCCCGGTGAAGGCGTCGCGATACGCTGCAAATGCAGAGTTGCCTGTGGTCAGCGCAAACGATTCGCCCAGCGTACGCTGCTTCATCTGCTTGCCTTGAGGGGTTTTTTCCGCATAGGCCGAAGACATCCGCACCCAGCCGCGCGTAGTGGCGTAGCGGTTGTTGAAGACCACGAGAGCACGTTCCTGGTGGCTGCGGTTGGAATAGGCAAATACATCTTCATTGACGTGCCCCTGATCGGTGAAGAAATCGTACAGCAGAAAATCGCTGACTTCCGCGAATAGATACCGGCGATGCAACAGAGGCGCGATCTCCCTCTCGTGGCGAGCCACCAGCCAGGGATCGGGCTGCTCATCGTGATATGCGCGCCGATACTCCATGCCGTACCGTTCGGTGTAGCCTTCGATCTGTCCGTGGCCAAACATCGGCAGTCCCGGCAGAGTGGCCATCATGGTGCAAACGCCGAAGTACTTGTCGCCCTTGCCGAACTGGTCCACTGCGGTGCGCTCGTCCGGGTTGTTCATGAAATTCACGTAGCGCTTGAGCACCTCCGGATCAAAGGCAAGAGTATTCTTGATGACGCTGCGATAATTGGCGTTTTCTTCATCGCGCAGCATGTTCATGAATGCGCTGTTATACACGCGATGCATCCCTAGCGTCCGCACGAAATACCCTTCCATGAGCCAGAAAGCTTCAGCCAACAACAAAGTATTTGGAGCTTCCGCGGCTACGCGATCTACCACTTCCCGCCAGAACTCCACGGGCATGGCAGCGTCGAACTGGGCTTTGGTGAGCCCATGCTCGGCCCGCGAAGGAATAGCACCGCCGGTGCCCGGCTCGGGAAACCACAGCCGCTGATAATGACGCTTGGTAAGAGTCATTGCCGCGTCGAAACGAATGATAGGAAACTGACGCGCGACGTGAAGAATAGTCTGGATCACGGCTTCCCTGACCTCGGGCTTCAGGTAGTTCAACTGCGCCGTGTCGTTCCACGGAAAACTGGTGCCGTCATTCCCGTGATACACATAACGCGCTTCGCCGCTCCAGCGGTCCAACCTGCGGAAGACCACTGCGGCGTCGGTGCGGTCGAAGTAGTGATCGTCGATTTTGATTTCCACCCGGCCATCGCTGGCAACATCCGGTCCGTTGAATTGATAAGCAGGAAACGGGCTGTAAGGCAGGGAAATGAACCAGTCTGGATGCTCGATGACCCACCGCGAATCAATGCCCATGTGGTTCGGTACCATGTCACTGGCCAACCGGATACCACGCGCCCAGGCTCGGTGGCGGAGATTGGCGCAGGCTTGCTCGCCCCCGAGCTCTTCAGCGATGGCGTAGTCATCAAGCGAATAAGCGGACGCCGCCGCATCCGGATTGCCGCACATCTGCTTGATGCGTCTGGACGCGCGGCTACGCTCCCACAATCCAATGAGCCACAGGCCGTTGAAGCCGCGACGCGACAGCCGCTCCAGCTCTTCATCAGGAATATGGTCAAGCCGATGGACCGGACGCTGATAGGTTCTCGAAAGCTGATCAAGCCATACATAAACACTCTTGGCAATTACGACGGCGCGAGGCATCCAATCCTGATCGGGCGTGAAGTGCTCATCTTCGTGATCGGCGCGACTAAAATGCGGGATAGCAGCAACTCCGGAATCGCCCGCCAGCCCGCCGCCGAATGTCGGCGGCAGAGGATGAAAACGCATCCAAATAGCGGCCTCTTCTTCCTTGAGAACGTCGAGCGCGACAATCATGCGTCGGATAAAGTCGCCAAGCATGCTGGCCCATTTGTCCCGGATAAAGGCCAGTTGTCCTTCGAGCGAGCCGGGTGCCGCCAGCGCTGGGCCTCGCAGTAAGTCAATCAGATTCTGATTCTCGGGGCCAAAGCGTGGACGCGTCTCAAAATATCCGCGCAGGGCAGCCGTCAACTCGGAATACGATGTCAACTTAGAAAGGGCTTCGTCGTCAAAGAGTTCCTGGAACGGGTGAAAGGCTGGATTGCGGTTGGCCAGCCAAAGCAGGATCAACTCTTCTAGGGCTACCGCGCGGTGGGGCACGCCCGCCGTGACTCCTTTCAGCCAGTCAGAAGCTGTTTGTTTTCCGCGGTATACCGAAACGGTGGGAAAGCGATCGGTAAAATTCAACAGGGTCTGCTCGAGTGCCTCAGCTCCCAAGCGCGAAGTAAACCAGGCTAACGCATCCAGCATCACTCCGGGATCGCGCTGTCGGCGATACTGCTCGACCACAGCGTGAAGCGCTTCGTCAATCAGGCCCATGGCGTTCAACGCGCCCGGCCGTACGGAAAGCTCGGGATGGCGGTCCGCATCGCGAACCACGTTCATGCGATGGGCAAACTCGCGGGTGGCCGACAGATCAGCAAAGATTACGTTCCCACTCAGCGAGAATAGAGTGTCGGCGAAGCGGTATCGGTCTCGCGACAGCCGTGAGACGTGAAACTCGAACACCGGAGAGCGTTCCTTTCTATTTCACCTTCACTATATCAAGCTCTGATGGCTGGAGAGCGGATTGGGTTCCGCCGGAGTGAAGAACTCATAAGAACGACTTCCCCCGTGAGCCTAAGGCCGGTCGCGGCAGGCATTGTGCATAAAACAGCAGCCGGCGACCCCGATCGCTTGGCAGGGTTGCCGGCCGCCAAATCTTCGAAACCTAGATGTTCTCCTACTTCTGAGCTGCCTTTTCGGTTGCTTGCGTCACAAGCGCGATCAGCGGCTTGGCCACATCCGGAATGGGAACTCCGCCCTTCATGATCTGCTCGGGGGTAACCTTCTCGCCATAGAGGTTCTCGTTGGCATCGCCATCGACACGAAGACTGGCACCGGACAGCGACACACCAGCAAAAACACCGCGGGAACGAGAGTAAGAGAGCATCTGGGCCTTCATGGATCCAGTCGTCGCAGCTTCGGCAGTCCTACCGACCGGCCCGGCGGCAATGCTAGCGTCGGCGCCCAGTTTGACCTTGCTCTTCATGATGGTCCGGGCCCCGTCATCGTTCAGCACTAGAATCACGAAATCCGTTCCTTGACCGCCGATTTGGAAACCCACGCTGCCACTCTCTGTGGCCATCATGATGGGGCCGCTCCATGGACCTTTGAAGTCTTCACCCGTGCGGCAGGTCATCACGCCACGCCCGTAGCTGGCGCCCACAATGAAGGCCGCCTTCTTGACGCTAGGGATCGTTATGATGCACTTCGTGCCCCCCAGCACGCTTTCGGGAACGCCCTTGTCCGGAGCGTTCAGGATGTCCTTCAATACGTTCTCTGCATCGGTGATTCGGTCTTTTTCTTTTTCCCCGGAATCAGCCCACACCGAAGCAATCAGACTCAAGCAGAGAATCCCTATACTCGTCATTCTTCTTTTCATATTCGACCTCGCCAGGTTTGCGGACCCACGCACTTACCGCGGGACTCCCCGCTTGTCTAGTTTTAAGAGCCATGGTAAGCAGGTCGAGTTGCCCTGAAACCCGAGTTGTTAATGGTCAAAGAACCGGCGTCCGTCTTTGGCGATGGATCCCAGCCCCAAGAATCGATAGCTGAGGTCCGGCCAGCGGGGCGGGCTCGTACCGACCCTTGGCGAACAGAAAGCAAAGACTCGAATGTCAGTCGCTCATATCAATCGGGAAGCACCATGGCAGAGCCAGACTAGCTCTGTTGCTGCTAGGCCAGTCCACGAGCATTGCAAGCAACTTGTGGGGTGGCGCTCTGCGCGGTGCGGGAAGAAGCTAAGGAGCTGAGGAGACGTGCGCCAACTCCGCAGCACAACCAGTCAACCCTAATCGCAAGGAGATTGAAACTTCGCGTCTCGAGTATGATAATTTCGCTGGGTCGCTCAGACATTTGGTTGGCTTGTTGGACCCAGTCGGGGAAGACTGGCCGAATCTTCGAAGCACAAATGCCAAAACAAGACGGTGCTCAAATCAGCGCGGCAGCCAACATCGACTCCGACATTCGGGGAACCGAGCAGTCGGTGCGACTGGCCCGCGAAAAAGCACACAAATTCATAGAGGCCATGGACAGGTTCTTGGACGAGCTTGACCGCATCAAGGTCACCAAGAATCTCCCTTCGGAAGCGCGCCACACCGAGTCCGGGCCGTTCCGCTATCTACGCATGCCCATGATCGAGGCCATTGAGAGTTTCCTCGAGAAGGCCAGCGGTCCACAGACCCGCGAACAGATCATCGCTGAGATGAAGGACGGTGGCGCGGTTCTGGCTCAGGTGCGTCCTGAGGTCGAGGTTAACAAGTCCATCGACTACTGGCTGCTGACCGAGGCTGAGAAAAAAAAGAAATACAGGAAGCGCAAGATCAAAATCGTATCTCCAAAACTAAAACGGTTTGGCGACAAGATTGGCCGCATAGGCTGGCGTCCGAGCAAAGGCTAGGGCTTTTCTCGAGCATCACCTTACGCTGGGAATAACGCAGGCTCTGCCGCTCTCGCGATGGTCACACGACCGTTGGCATGATCGAGCTGACGGCTTCCAGAAACGTACTTGAGCCGACCGGCAAACGCCGGCCGGCGGATCGCGAACCCCAACTCCTCATTGCGGCTATTTGTCCGAAGGCACTCTGCTGTCATGCCCTGCGGCTTCGTCGTACTCGGCCTTGTGGATTCCCTGCAGGTATTGGTCGAACCATCCCACGATATGCTCCAGACGTTCCACGCGATGCCATGGCTGTCCGGAGCGCGAG
>DATDGP010000368.1:0-7453 GCA_036522035.1 Terriglobales bacterium | reverse complement strand
GACCCGCTCGATACCAACCCGACGACAAGCTGCTGGCTTTCCTGGAAGGCCTCTGATTATGCCGACTCTGGACACAGTCCGCGCCCCGCCCAGCCGAAGCCTTTGAAAGGTAGTCGGCATAATCCGGGAGTCGGCATGCTGCCGATTATGCCGCGCGCGGCATAACCGACACACCTTCGGTGCGATGCTGATCGCGGAGGGAGCTCCGCTCAACTACGTCAAGGAGCAAATGGGCCACGCCAGCATTCAAGTTACGGTAGACACTTACGGACATCTGATTCCGGGCGTCGGCGAGAGGTACGTAGACAGGTTGGATGCGGCAACAAGTCCGCAACAATCCGCAACCCCCGCGCAACCCGCGGCTCACCCAGGTGAGCACGAATCCCCGCAACTTGTTGCCCTGATTGGTAGCGGGGGGGAGAATCGAACTCCCGACCTAGGGATTATGAGACCCTCGCTCTACCACTGAGCCACCCCGCCGGCCTTCGGTCACAGAGATTGTGGGACAGAATTATCGTAGGTGACAAACAAGGCCAAGTCAATGTAGCGAAACACCCCGGCTGCTCCCGTCAAACTGGCACGTCCCGCTTAAAGTGCGGCCCGGCCGACAGCTGTTTCGTAGTCGGCCTCCTCCCGACTGACCTCCACCGTCTCCTCACGAACCAGGCGCAGGGGATAAGCCCACTCCAACAGGGGTGTGGTCATGAAGGTGGTCACCAGGGCCATGACCACCATCATCGCGTACAGCGAAGGCGAGATGACGCCAATGTCGAGTCCGACGTTCAGAATAACCAACTCCATCAGGCCGCGCGCGTTCATCAGAATGCCGAGTCCGGCCGCTTCTCTCCAGCGTGCGCCGGCGGCGCGGGCCGCTATCATTGAACCGCCGAGCTTGCCCGCGATCGCCACCAGGACGATGATTCCGCAAAACAGCCACATCGGGCCGCCCGTGATCACACGGACGCTGGTGCGCAACCCGGTGAAGGCGAAGTAGAGCGGCAGGAGAATCACCACGGTCGGTGTCTCAAGCTTGTCCAGGATATAGCGGACAAATCTCTTATCCTTGGGCATGATGACACCCGCCAGAAACGACCCAAAGAGAAGGTGCAGCCCGAGGTGCTCGGTGGCGACGGCCGAAAGGAGTACAAACACGACGATCAGCGACAGCGCGCTTTCGCTGAGCCGGCCCTTCTTCCTATAAACCGCTTCGAATCCGCGCAGCAGCGGCCTGCCTCCGTAGACCATCACCAGCAGGAAGACGACTAGCCCACCCAGAGTGACCCAGAGCGGGGTCCCGGTACCGTGAGCGCGAACCACCACTACGATGTAGGCAAGGATGCACCATCCGGTGGCGTCGTCCACCGCGGCGCAGGCGATGGACAGAGCGCCCAACCTCGTGCCCACCATTCCACGGTCTGACAAAATGCGCGCCAGCACGGGGAAGGCCGTGATGCTCATGGCGGCGCCCATGAACAGCGCGAAGCCGGTGAAGCTGACGCTGTCATCTGATAGCCGCGGATAGAGAAACAAGGCAAGCGCGGAGCCCAGCACAAAGGGGACGATGATGCTGACGTGGCTGCTCAGCACGGCGGTGTGGCCATGCTCCCTGAGAGATTTGGGATTCAAAGCCAGGCCGATCAGAAACATGTAGATCACCACTCCGACCTGGCTCAGGGAATTCAGGTATCCCAGGCTGGCGGAGGGAAAGATCGAAACAGAAAGATGCGGAGCTACCCAGCCGAGCAAGGAAGGTCCGAGCATGATGCCGGCGACCATTTCTCCCATGACCTTCGGCTGCTGGATTTTTTGAAAGAGGATGGCCACCACCCGTGAGACGGCGATGACCACCCCGATTTGAAGAATCAGCGTCCCGAGGTCCATCGTCACCGGCCCTCGCCTTCCCTCGAGCGCTGTCGAGTGGCGCGAAAGGGTATGGGCTTGCAGTCTGCGCAATCCACAATGCTGAGCGTGCCTGTGAGGATGCGTTGCTCAGCTTCTTTGCCGACTTCAGCTACCAGATGAATTACCCGGGGGTCCGCACAGCTCCCGATCCCGCCGTCGGGGGTACCTGAGGGCCCGGGTCCCATAGACAGACTCGTTTTCTGGATAGTCCCAGTCAAGGTGGTTCGTCGGGAATCATTGATAGTGAACGCCAGGCTGGGCCCGGACTGGGCAATGCTCAGAAAGGGCTGCTTCACACTCAACAGCAGGTCACGGCAAGGGGCACCCGCCAAGGCGCTGAAATCGGCCTCGAGATTCCAGGCGCCGCCTACGGAGACTGGAGGGGTCAAGCGCTGCCCGCGTCGCAGAATGCCAAGCAAGGCCAGGACTGGAATGCCGACCAGACTGAGGTAGGCAAGTATCAGTTTCTGTTTAGGCATGGGAAGCCCCTGGGAAGGTCTCCCAGCCTGCAAAGGAACACGGCGGGACCAGTGAACGGAGATGTTCCTGAGATGGCCAAGTCGCTAGATCGTCGTGTCTTGCTTCAAGGTGAGACTGGAGAGGAGAGGGGATGTGGGAAAACAAGAGGCGGCGGGCAGGACGTAACGATGTTCCGTGCTTGTTGTCGGCCGGATCGCCGGATCCGCTGCCGTCGAGGTAGCCTCCCCGGAGCCAAGGCCGTACGGCCCTCAAAACATGACGGTGTAGGCCGGCCCCTCCCCTAACTCCGATCAAGCGGTCCGAGACGAATTCACAATGTACTGCCCGCATCGCATCCCGAGCCTTGGGATCGGCCTTAGGGGCGCTGGACTTAACCTCGGGACTCCCAGGTGACGCACCGCTGTCATCGCTCTTCTCCATTGTTGCCAGCGGCGCAAACGGATCATCACCGGTCGCTGGCATGTAACGGCAACCGTTACGGGCCATGCTCTTCGGAACCGAGAATCTGCCCCTGCGTTGCATGCCAGCGCGTACGCCTGCCCTCGAGCTGGTGAATCCAGCCCCAGTCAGCGATACGGGAGACTGAAAGTAGGCGAGTCCGGGCCCCAGGAGGAGAATGGTCACGGTAATGAGCGCAGACACCAAATCGACTGAACCTCAACCGGGGGCCGGGGGCCGTTTCCGCGATCCTTGCGCCACCGAAGCCCGATCGGCCTCAGAACGCGGGTCTGAAGGCCTCGCTCGTCAAATCGCCAAGGAGCTTGTGCCACGGATGGTTCGGCCTTCTCTCCACATCGGTGACGATGCGCCGCATTTCTCTCAGCACGGGCGGGTCATCGACGTCATAGAGATCGCCCTGCAGCAGCTTCAGCACGTCGAGCCGGTACTTAGGATCCTCGATGAAAGCCGTGAAAAGGACATTCAGCCGGTAGTAAACCGTGATGAACTCGTACCAGTTGCGCGTCCCGCGCCGCATCGTGGCTTGGTAGTCCTCAAAGCTTTCCTTGTTGAATATCTGGCCGTTCTGGGCGGTCTTGATGATGCTCTGGGTAGCCAGCTTGGCGCTGGTCATGGCGATGCTCACGCCACTCGAGAAGATGGGGTCCACGAAGCGAGCGGCATCGCCGATCATGACAAAGCGATCGCCGCAGATCTGCTGCATAGCGTAACTGTAGTCGCCTTCATCCTTGAAAGGCCGCAGTTGCTTGGCCGCCCTCAAGGCATCATGGAGGTCCGGACGGCTGCCAACCGCATTCCAGAAAAACTGCTCCCGGGATTCCCTGGACTTCGCGAAGTTCTTCTTCTGGGTCACCACTCCGATGCTGGTGATGGTCTCCGTAATCGGGATCTGCCAAACCCAGGTGTTCGTCAGCGGCAGGAAGTGGATGTAAATATAATCCTCGTGGCTCTCGCCGTTCTTAGCCTTGGCGAAGTGCCGGCGATCGTAATTGTCGAACCAGGTGTGAATGGCATACTGGTCGAACACGGGATCATTCTGCTTCAGCTTGAGCTGATTGCCGAGGAAGGTCTGGCGGCCGGAGGCGTCGATCACCGTCCGGACGTTAAGGCCCATCTCCTGCTTGCCCAGGCTGAACTTGATCCGGGGCATCGCCGGATCGGAGAAATCAACTTCCCGGGCCCGGATTCCCTCATAGACCGCGGCCCCAAGCTTCTCCGCATGCTGCAACAGCAACAGGTCAAACCTTCCTCGGTCCACGTGCCAAGTGTGGTTTCGATCCACCCCGGGCTGATCGCGCTCCCCAAAGCGGATGTCGGCACGGCACTCAGGCTCCACTCCATCAAGATTGTGCACATGCTCCACGATCGGGCCCCGGGCTTGAGGGTGGACGTCATCTCCCATTCCCTCAAAGTCAACGTCATAGATGCCCTTGGTGGCCGCGGTCCACACCGCGCCGTACTTCCGCACAAAGCCGTAAGGGTCCATCTTGTCGATGAATCCGATGTCCTTGAGGGCCCGCGTCGAGGCCGGAACCAGGGATTCGCCCACGTGCTCGCGAGGAAAGAGCTCGCGCTCGAGGACCACACACTTCAACCCGGCCTTGGCCAGGTAGGAAGCAGCCACCGAGCCTCCCGGGCCTCCGCCGATAATCCCCACATCAAAATCCGCTTGCACCATTTATACCCCCAATCACTTAGACAGATTTTCCAGAGCTCAGGAAGCCTGTTCCCTCTCTCGAAGCAAGCTTGGAACCTTCCGTACCACCATCCAACTGAGGTCGAACCCAGCGGATCAATAGACTAGCGGTCCAGCCGGCCGATTGTCAAGGATACATCCGGTTATCACTAATTTATGTACAGCATCGGGGTAGAATATCGGGGCACAACATCGCGCAGCCTTCGAGCTGCTCTTTCGGTTGGCTTCGCCCCCGTTTCCTCCAACAGCCTGGGAAAAAGCCGTCGGACGCGATGTCATCCTGAGCAACGCGAAGGGATCTGCTTTTTATTTTCAATAAGATACATCAGATGCCTCGCGAAGTTTACCCTGAGCTCCTTCGCTGCTCTCAGGACCGTTTCGCCAAGGAAAACGACGGGCTCAGCATGACAGACCTCCCCTTCCCTCAGCCGCTCAAAGCCCGTGCCACCTGGCGACAATGCTTTTCTGGATCTCCGAGGTTCCGGAGTAGAGCGTCCCCGAGACGGCGTCACGGAACTGGCGCTCGAAATGACACTCCGTAAGGTCACCGTGACTGCCGTGGATCTCCATGGCAGCCTGGGCCGTCTCAATACAGGCGTGGCTGACGGCGAGTTTGGCGATGGCGGCCTCGCGCAGCGGATGCTTGCCTTGCTGTTTCAGCCAGGCGGCCTTGTATAGCGCCAGCCGGGCCGTTTCCAGGCGCATGTCCATTTCCGCGATCTTGTCCGCGATGGCCGGCGACAGATCGACCGGCCTGCCCGAGGCTCCCCGCCCGCCCGGGCCGCCGGGCCCACCTGGCATAGACGCATGCCGCACCGACGCCTCCAGCATGCGCTGCATGGCCCCTAGGTGGCTCGCCAGGATGCAGGCGCGCTCCCACTCCATCGACACGGTGAAGATCGCCTGGCCGCTGCCGATCTGGCCCAGAATATTCGCCTGAGGCACTTCGCAATCCACCAGCGCCAACTCCGCCATGGGCGAGGTGCGCAGCCCCATCTTGTGCAATTTCTTGCTGATAGAGAATCCCTGGGTCCCCTTATCGATAATGAAACCGGTCACACCCGCCGGACCCTTGGAAGGGTCCACGTTGGCCAGCACCATCACCACATCCGCCACCGGAGCGTTGGTGATAAAGGTCTTAGAGCCGTTCAGGACGTAGTAATCACCCTTCTTCACAGCGCGGGTGCGAAGGCTGAAAGCGTCTGAGCCGGATTCCGGCTCCGTCATGGCCTGGATGCCGACAAATTCGCCGCTGGCGAGCTTGGGCAGGTAGCGCCGCTTCTGTTCCTCGGTCCCGAACTGCAGAAAGGGGATCTCCGAGGTCCACATGTGGGCGTTGATCGAGAAGATGAGCCCGTTGTCCTGGCAACCGTATCCGAGCGCCTCGAGCGCGCAGACCGTGGTCAGGACGTCTGCACCACGGCCGCCGTATTCCTGCGGGATCGGCAGGCCCTGGATACCGAACTCGGCGCACTTCTTCCAGGCCTCCCAGGGGAACTCAGAGTCCCGGTCGTGCTCGATCAGATTGTGGTTGAGCTCGCGCTTGGCAAAGCTGATGACGGAATGCCTAAGTGCTTGCTGCTCTTTGCTCCAGGAGAAATCCAACGTGCGCTCCCAAAAAATCCCCCTCATCAACGGAGGAGGGTCCAGGGGGTGGTGTCCATCAGAGCCTGCCCAGCTTAGGGTCTGCGTTCTGGCCCGACCACCTTCAAAAATCCGCCGACCTTGGACAACAAGTCCGCGCTACCTTCGTGCCTGAGATTCTGAACCGTGAGGCTACAACAGAAGCCAGCCCGCTGTCAATGGAACCGAGTGGTGGTCAGGGCTGGCGGCGCGCTCACCGCACCATTCCATGGCGGCGTGAAGCCGCCTCTAAGTCGAGCCGACCCACCATCTCTGCCCTGGCTGCCGGACTTTACCATTACGGCCCAAAATCCGCTCCAGTCGGCAGCAAAAGTGTATAGAACCTATACAGGTTTTGGGATGTTGCGTTCATACGACTATTTTGGAGCTTCCCATGAGCTTTCAAACGGTTACACCTTCTATACGTACTAAACGCATTTATTCATAGGCATGCTTTCCGTACCTACGATATTATTTCAAAAACTCATATATCACGAAGGACAAGAACCACGTCGGAGAAGTCCGCCGAATCGACCCTGAGCGGCCACCGAAAAACAGCCCAATTTAGGTCTTGAATCTGTGAGTAAAAAATCGTAGTATCATAAATATCCAGGAGGGTACGGAACCTATGGACGCGACCGCCCAAAGGCTTCTCGGAGTGCTGCGCGACCTGGAGCGCGAGCAATGGCGCATCGGGCACAGGATCGCTGCCGTGCGCACCGCGCTCAGTCTGGCGGGCGTTGAACCGCCCTCCGCGGCCGTCGCCGACGAAAACGAGGAGCGCTACGCCCGCCAGCACCTCTTCGCCGGCCAGCGGTTGATCGACGGCTGCGAGCGCATCGTCAAGGACCATCAGGGCGAGTGGTTAGTGAAGCGCCGGGTGGCCTACCTGCTGGAACGTGGCGGATACACCTCCGGCGCCAAGGTGCTGGTGAATTCGGTGGAGTGCACGCTGCGGCGCCTGGCCTCGCTCGGCAGGATTGAAATGAGAAGGAACCGGGGTCCTCACGGCAACCAGTACCGGTCGGTGCCGGCGGGCTGGGTTGGGCCCAAGCCCGGCCCCAAGCCGCAGGCGAAACCGGATCACGCCGAGCCGCGTCCGGACGACGAATCGAGAAACGAATCGCCAGCGTAACGCGAGCCCCGCAGTGGGGTCTGATTAGATAACGGCGTCGGCTCCGGATCGCCGGTAGACTTGGGGTTGTCCACGACCAAGGCTGGCCGGGAAAGGAGCCGACCATGAATATTATCGGATGTGATGTGCATACGCGCTACCAGGTGGTGGCGTGGGTC
>DATDGP010000367.1:0-38231 GCA_036522035.1 Terriglobales bacterium | reverse complement strand
AATGCGGTGATGTCGGCGATGGGAATTCCCCAGATCACGGCCATCATGGGCATGTGCGTAGCCGGAGGCGCGTACCTGCCAGTGATGTGCGACACCATCCTGATGACCGAGGGGAGCGGCCTGTTTCTTGCCGGTCCGGCGCTGGTACAGGCGGCGATTGGAGCCAAGTACACGGCGGAAGAGTTGGGCGGGGCGGCCATGCACTCGCAGATCGCGGGAACTATCGACTATCGCGAGCCTAACGACGAGTCCTGCCTCGAACGCATCCGTTCGGTGGTGAGCAAGCTCGGCCACAGACCGAGAGCGAGTTTCGATCGCGTCAAAGCCGAGAAGCCTGCCTACGCGGAAGAAGAAGTCTACGGCATCTATGAATCCGACGGCCTCCGCCCTTATGACATGAAGGACATCATCGCCCGCGTCGTCGACGGCAGCCGCTTCGACGAGTACAAAGCCGAATATGGCAAGACAGTTATCTGTGGTCTGGCACGCATCGGTGGTTTTGCCGTAGGCATCGTTGCCAACCAGGCGCTCTCCATGCAGCAAACCGACCCCCACTCGGGGGACAAGCATCTCGAAGTTGGGCGCGTCATCTATGCGGAGAGCGCAGAGAAGGCCGCCCGCTTCATCATGGACTGCAACCAGAACCTGGTGCCGTTGATTTTTCTGCACGACGTGAACGGGTTCATGGTCGGCCGTGACGCCGAATGGAGCGGCATCATCAAAGCCGGAGCCAAGATGGTGAATGCTGTCTCGAACTCGGTGGTCCCGAAAATCACCGTTATCGTGGGCGGTTCGTTCGGGGCCGGACACTACGCCATGTGCGGGAAGGCTTATGATCCGCGCTTCATTTTCGCGTGGCCTACAGCGCGCTACGCGGTGATGAGTGGTGCGTCGGCAGCGGGAACGCTGGTGGAGATCAAGATCAAGCAACTGGAGCGCGGCAGCAAGAAACTGAGCGACGAAGAAAAGCGCGAGCTCTTCGACTCGGTGAAAGCCACCTACGACCATCAGGCCGACCCTCGCTATGGCGCCGCGCGCCTGTGGCTCGACAAGATCATCGATCCGATGGAAACGCGTGAGGCATTGATCACGGCGCTGGAGGCGGCGAGCTTCAACCCGGAGGTGAGGGAGTTTAGGGTAGGGGTGCTGCAGACATGATGAATGACTTCGGGACCATCTTCTCTCTGAAATCCCGAGCGCAGCAAGAGATCCCCATACTCACCCTGACCCCGGCCTACCTCAAGATTCCGGATCGCCTGCAGGGATCTCTCGCCTCCCTTGAGGTCTCAGATGGAGTCTTCGCACCTCCGCGGCGAGAACCATGAGTGAAGTCAAGATCATCGAATGTCCGCGCGATGCCTGGCAGGGGCTGAGGAGCCAGATTCCTGTCGACGTGAAAGTTCAATACCTGCGCGCCCTGATTGGCTCGGGGTTCAAGCATCTTGACGCGGTATCGTTCGTCTCACCCAAGGCCATACCGCAGATGGCAGACTCGGAAGAAGTGCTGCAGACGCTCGATCCGCCGGATGACGTTGAGATCATCGGCATCGTGGTGAATCAGAAAGGCGCAGAAAGGGCCATCGCGACGGAAGCCGTGCGCACGCTGGGCTTTCCTTATTCTGTGTCGCCCACTTTTCTCGAGCGCAACCAGCACCAGTCGCTGGAGCAGGCCATCGACGAAGTCGAACGGATCAAGCTCAAGGCCGATGAAGCCGGGCTGCGGATGGTGGTGTACATTTCCATGGCTTTCGGCAATCCTTATGGCGACCTGTGGAACGCCGGGGAAGTGACCGACGCGGTGGGTATTCTCTCCGACATGGGAATCAAGCAGATCTCCCTAGCCGACACCGTGGGTCTGGCTTCTCCGAGCCAGGTGAAGGAACTGGTTTCCGCGGTTATCGCGGCTTATGATCAACTGGAAATCGGCGCGCACCTGCACAGTACCAAGGCGGGCGCCGCAGAAAAAATCGTGGCGGCCTACGATGCCGGATGCCGGCGCTTTGACGCTGCCATCGGCGGGCTGGGCGGATGCCCATTCGCTCAGGATGTGATGATCGGCAACATCCCGACCGAGATTGCGGTACAGGCGTTGGCTGAACGCGGCGCGACGGTGCCGTTCAGGAAATCGATGGATACGGCGATTCAAATGTCCGCGAAGATTGCCAGCAAGTACACGACCGTTCAGTAAGAATCCTTTTATGGACTACAAAACTGTTCATTACCACGAGTCTCACGGGATCGACACCATCACTTTGAACCGGCCGGACCGGCGCAACGCCATCAACTATGAATTAATCGCCGATCTCACGGCGGCGCTGTCGCGGGCGGCTGCTTCGCATGCTCGTGTGGTGATCCTGACCGGCGCCGGAAGTGCGTTTAGCGCGGGCATGGACCTCGAGAACCTCAAGCAGCTGATCGGGCTTAGCGATGAGGAGAACCTAAAAGATTCCCGCACCATGGCCGGCTTGTTCCGCACGCTGTATGACTTCCCCAAGCCGACCATTGCCGCTGTGAACGGAGCGGCCATTGCCGGCGGAACTGCGCTGGCCACCTTGTGTGACTTCACCCTGGCCGTTCCCGAAGCCAAATTTGGCTACACCGAGGTGCGCATCGGCTTTGTGCCCGGGATCGTCTCTAGCTATCTGATCGCAAACGTGGGCGAGAAACGGGCCCGCGACCTGCTGCTGACAGGCCGGCTGTTTGGAGCCCACGAGGCCCACGAGATCGGCTTGGTAAATGAGGTTGTGGAACCGGATCGGCTTATACATCGCGCCCACGAACTGGCCCGCCACCTACTGGAAATCAGCCCGGCGTCATTGCGCGCGACCAAGCGCCTGCTGGGAGCCTTCAGCCGGGAACAATTGGACCGCCAGATCGAACAAGCGATCGAGGAGAACGCAGCCATACGCCAGACTGCGGACTTCAAAGAAGGCGTCACCAGCTTTCTCGAAAAGCGACAGCCGGTATGGAAGGGAACCGCGAAGTGAGATCGAGGATCATCATCGCAGGAAGAGTTGAGCTTGGAACCCGATTGGGCATGGCTCCGTGCCCAAGCTCCCGGCGCGGTGCAGACTAGATGAACCAGCCCATTATCGGAGAGACAACGCTGCGGGTCCGCTACGCCGAAACCGACAATATGGGAGTGGTCTATCACTCAAATTTCGCCATCTGGTTTGAAGTGGGACGGGTGGAGCTGATGCGACAGCTGGGCCTCGAATACCGCGCCATGGAGAAAGATGATAACTGCCACATTCCGGTGGTGGACCTGAGAGTGCGCTACAAGGCTCCGGCCTTATATGATGATGAGATCGTGGTGCGGACTAAGCTGGCGAACGTGCGCCGGTCGTTGCTGCACTTTAGCTATGATGTATTCCGCGCTGGTGACCGCTCGTTGCTGGCAACCGGTGAGACCATGCACATTATCGTCGACGACAAATTTCAGCGCCGCTCGCTTCCCGACAAATATATGAAAGCTTTTGCGCCGCATCGCCAGAACCCGAATTCATGAATCCTGCACGACTCAACGGAAACGACCTCACGTTTACCGACCTCCACGAAGTCGTATACCGGCGGCGTCCGGTGTTGCCTTCCGGCGATGCCCGGGAGAAGATCAACGCCGCCCGCGCCGTGGTGGATGCGCTGGTCGAGAACAACCAGCTGGCTTACGCCATCACCACGGGCGTGGGCAAGCTAAGCGATGTTCGCATCGAGCCGGCGCAGATCCTGCAACTGCAGTTGAATCTTATTCGTTCGCATTCCACCGGCGTGGGAGAACCCCTATCACAGGAAGAAACGCGGGCCATGATGCTGCTGCGTGCCAATTCCCTGGCCAAAGGACTATCTGGCGTCCGCGTGGAAGTCATCGATCTGCTTTGCGAGATGTTGAACCGCGGCGTGCATCCGGTAGTGCCGTCGCAGGGAAGCGTCGGGGCGAGTGGTGACCTGGCCCCGCTTGCGCATCTGGCGCTGGTCATGATCGGCGAAGGCGAGGCAGTTTTTGAACACGCAAAAATCAGCGGCGGCGAAGCCATGCGGCGCGCCGGGCTGAAGCCGCTGGTCCCGCAAGCCAAGGAAGCTATCTCCCTGATCAACGGGACGCAGGCCATGCTGGCCGTAGGCACGCTGGCGTTGTTGCAGGCGGAGAACCTGGCCACGACCGCGGATGTGTTGGGTGCTCTGAGCCTGGACGCGCTACACGGAACCGATGTCGCATTCGACGAGCGAATACACGCAGCGCGTCCTCACGCAGGACAAATGAAGGTTGCAAGCAATCTGCGCCGGCTGATCGCAGGCAGCCAGATTCGCGAGTCGCACAAAAATTGCGGACGCGTGCAAGATGCGTACTCACTGCGGTGCATTCCCCAGGTCCATGGCGCGGTGCGCGATACGCTCGAGTTCTGTTGGCGCACCTTCGAGATCGAGATCAATTCGGCTGTCGATAATCCTCTGGTGTTTTTGACCAAGAGCAAAGACGGGCACGAAGGGGAAGGCGACGTTATCTCCGGCGGCAATTTTCACGGCCAGCCGCTGGCCTTCGCCCTTGACTTCATGGCGATCGCGCTGACGGCACTGGCGGGCATATCCGAGAGGCGGATCGAACGGCTGGTAAATCCAGCGCTCAATGAGGGGCTGCCTCCGTTTCTGGCTGCCGATGCGGGCATGAACTCCGGCTTCATGATGCCGCAGGTCGCGGCTGCGGCTCTGGCCAGCGAGAACAAAGTGTTGGCACACCCGGCTTCAGTGGACTCCATCACCACGTCGGGTAACAAGGAAGACTACGTCTCCATGGGGATGACGGCGGCCATCAAACTGAAAAGAATCGTGGCCAACGCCACCAACGTCTTGGCCATCGAAGCGTGTACGGCGGCTCAGGCTCTGGATTTTCTTGCGCCTCTCAAAACCAGCTACGCTTTGGGGCAGGCGCATGCCGCTATCCGCAAAGTGAGTCCAAGGATCGAACGCGACCGCGTGTTGGCTGGGGACATCTCCTCCATTGCTTCGATCATCACAGAAGGCGTTCTAGCCGAGGTCATCAAAGCGGTTTGAACATGGGGCTCCTGGGAAAATTGTTCGGCGGCAGATCGGGCGAGGAAGGGAAAGCGGAAAACGCGGCCCTGCTGCGGGCGATCCAGAATGTGGCTTCGGCCGATAGTCCGCAGAACCGCGACAAGCTTTACCGTCTGTTGCTCGACTGCGTGTTGTTCATCCCGGTGCGCGAGATTCCGGAAGTGCTTCGCCATGGATCCGACAACGCGGCACATCCTTGCGATATCGCTCTGCAGCAGCTTCGTGATAAGCAGCAAAAGTCGGTCACGCCCGCGTTCACGGATGAAGGAGCTTTGCGGAACTGGGATCCCAACACGCCATTCTTGGGCATCCGCGCACGCGAATACTTTCGCATGGTCAAGAGCACCGAGATCAGCGCGATCCTTATCAATCCGTTTGATCCAATCCGCAAGATGCTGCGTCCCGGAGGACGTATTGCGCGCTTCGAATTCGAGGCGCTGGCAGAGGGCCTTGTCCCGGGGCGGCTGGACTCGACCGGTGGGCTGCAGATGACCATTGCCGAAGGCAAGACTGCGCACGTAGGACCACCGGCCAAGCCTCTGCCCGGCAACATCTTGGATGCCGTGGTTACGGCCGGTCGCAAGGCCGCCGAGATCAAGGAACTCTATCTCTTCGACATGGCTTCCGAATCTGGAGAGACACACGCGGTGATCGGCGTCGATCTGCATGCCCCTCTCGAGGATGCCGGGCTCGGTCAGGTTCTCAAGGGCTTGGCGGCCGCGGTGCATCCTCTGCTCGTGGACCGCAACTACCTGGATTTCATGCTGCTGAGAGATTCCCTGGGCGAGGAGATCAAGAAGATCGCAACGAAGCTGTTGCGATAGGTCGGAACCGAGGTCTCCCCGGGGGCAGGTGGAGCCCTGATCCCTCCTGCTGCTCACCGGCTGTTTGCGACGGCCACTGGCCAGTTTCATTCCCGAACGGTGGATCCTAGGGTTGCGTTGCGCAGCGAGTGAAGCGTGGCGGAGTTGCAAAACGCGAAAGCCAGCGAGAACATCTGGCTGCGACGCAATGAAGTATCTCCTGCTTTCGAGGGCGAAAAACTGTCCGTTGGCTTCGACCGATCAAGCGGGAGCGGCCGCGCCAGCCAGACCCAATTCTGGCGCGATCGCCTTCATGGCTTCGATGCAGAAGGCGATGTGTTCTTCGAGGTCCACGCCCATGTCGGCGGCACCGTTGACGATGTCGTCACGGTTGACGCTACGAGCGAAGGCCTTGTCCTTCATCTTCTTGCGCACTGATTTGGCCTCTACCTCGGCCAGCGACTTGGCTGGTTTGACCAGCGCCGTCGCGGTGATGAATCCGGCGAGTTCATCACAGGCAAACAGAGTCTTCTCCATCTTGCTCTCGCGCTTCACGCCGCTGTATTCGGCGTGGGAAAGGATCGCCCGGCGCATCTCCTCGGGATATCCGCGCGCTTCGAGAATCTTGCTGCCGACGAAGGGATGCTCTTCGGGTGTCGGATATTTTTCGTAATCGAAATCGTGGAGCAAGCCGGTGATGCCCCACTTCTCCTCATCTTCGCCGTACTTGCGGGCGTAGGCGCGCATGCAAGCTTCCACGGCCCTCATGTGCTTGCGCAAACTGTCCGACTGAGTGAACTCGCACAACAGATTCCAGGCTGATTTACGGTCTATCATGGCTTTTTGACCTGTTTTCTCCTTTTATTCCCCTGGTTATGCCGATATTTTGCCGGTTTTTACCTAATTTTTCCGTTGACAACCCGGGAACCTATGCTTGACACTAACCGAAGTTGCTGGATCGCGCTGTAGGTTTTTGGAGAAAAGCCTGCTCTGGCACTCCGAGAAACTATTCATGGCGACAACCCTAGCACCGGTTGATTCCCGGGAAGTAGTACGCTGTGACCATTGCCATCTCGTCCAATTCCGGACCAACAACAATCTTTGCAGAAAATGCCGCACTTCGCTTGACGAAGATGAACCCGAACCCATTCTGGCGGAGCCAACTCCGGCCGTTGCGCCGACTAACAGCCACCATTCGCACCTGCAGATCGCTTCGGCTATCCGCATGTTGCGGCAGAAGTCGGGCTTGAGTCAGCGTCAGCTTGCGTTGCGAATGTCCGTCCCGCGCACTTACGTCTCCAAGATCGAGAACGAAAAGGCGGTGCCGACGCTTTCTTCACTGCAACGCCTGGCGACGGCACTCGAAGTCGGAGTGGCCGACCTGCTCAAGGGTTCCAGCCGCAGCCTGGATGATGAAATCGCCGATCTCATGCGCGACGATTTTATCGTCCAGGTCATGCCCTTTGTCGATAAGCTGGATGCCATGCAGCGTTCGACCTTGCTGGCCCAGGTCCGCGACCTCAGCCTGCACCCGCGGAGAACGGCCTAGGAAGCTTAGCCGCGAATGGCGCGAATGAACACAAATCGAAGCCAAGGCCTGGTTTCGATTCTGTTCGCGTGATTCGCGGCTAGCTACCTTCGACGACGCGCACGGAGTCGGCTTTTCGGCCACATGCGCCTTTTCTATCAGGTCGCAGACAAAAGCGATTGACCAATTGCATGCTGGGAATTTTCCCGCACACCTCAAGAAATGATCGAATATCTTCACGGTTTCCTGAGAAACCTGGGAACGGTCACGTCGTGAGATTCGGGGTATGGGGTAGCCGGTAGCCACTGGCCCTAGCTGCCTAGGAGCTAGCGGCCAGTAGCCAGGAGCTTGTCTTTATTTGTACGACTGGATCGCCGCCGCCTCGTCGTCCTTAATGTCGAAAACGGTGTACAGCTTGGTGATCTGCAGAAGATCATGGACTTTCTTGGTGAGCTTGAGCAACTTCAGTTCGCCGCCCTGGTTGCGGACGGAAGTAAACGCGCTGACCAGCTCGCCGATCCCGGAACTGTCAATGTAAGTGACGTCACCCAGATTCAGCAGGATCTTTTTCTGCCCTTTGGCGAGCAGGTCCTTGACCGCCTCGCGCAGAACCACGCTGCCTTCCCCCAGGGTGATGCGGCCGCTCATATCCACCACTGTAACGCCGCTCACCTGCCGGTTGTTAGCCTTCATTGTCACGATGCTTCCTCCTTGGCATTCGCCTACTTGCGGTTGACATGCTTGATAAGTGTGATTTCCGTGCCTGGAGCCACGTTGCGGAACCTGACCTCATCCATAAATGCGCGGATGAGGAAGATCCCTCGTCCGGACCCCTTCATCAGGTTCTCGGGGGACAGAGGGTCGGGAATCAGGCCCGGGTCCAGCCCCTGGCCCTGGTCGGTAATGGTGATAACCAGGGTGTCGACCGTGGTCTCGTACGCCACAAAAAACTTTTTGGCCGGATCGCGTTGGTTGCCGTGCAACACGGCATTTACCGCCGCCTCCCGCACCGCCATGGCTATGTTGTCCTGCTCGTCTTCGCTAAAACCAGCTTTGGCCGCAACCTCTGACGCGGTGCTCTCGGCGTGGTTTACGCTATCCAAAGTCGAGTCCAGCGTGTAAGAAACCCGATTTGTCATTCGACGGTCCACGACTGTTCTGCTTAGACGGCGCGGGATATGACGGCAAGAGCGAACCCGTAGTTTGCCTAGAGGCAGAGGGAATTGTCAAACCGGACGCTCTTTATGGCTGATGAAGGGGCGGCCGCCGTCCTGCTTCAGTGTTGGATCGGCGAGAAATTCAGCACCATCAGGGTCTGGTCGTCCACCGGGGACGAGCCGTCGCGGAAGGAGTGAAGATCCTTGACACAAGCGTCGAGTAACTGCCGCGAGCCATAGCCATGGCGGCCTTGGAGCACCTTGCCGAGCCCATGATCGCCATATTCCGCACCTCCGGCGCCAGGGGACTCGGTAAAGCCGTCAGTATAGAGCACCAGGCTGTCACCGGATGCTGCGCTGACCCGCACGCTGGGGAACTCCTGGTCCAGAAACATCCCTACCGGCAAGGCCGAAGGCCGGATCGCGTTCAACCCGGCTCGGCTGAGATGCAAAGGAGCCATATGGCCTCCATTGCAGATTTCAACCTCGCCGCAAGCGCTCGCCCGACCGAGAATCAAGGTGGCGTACTGCGTGGGAAGAGTGCTCTCGGCAAAGATTCTGTTGGCCCGGCCGACCAGCTGGGGAACCGGCAGACCGGAGGGAATGAGTGCGCGAAACATCGCGTGCAGGTTGGCCATCAGCAGCGAAGCCGCCACGCCCTTGCCGGAGACGTCGCCAACCATGAAATAGAGGTCGTTACCGTGGGGCATCAGGTCGCAATAATCGCCGCTCACCAAGCCCGCCGCCTGGTAATGGAACGCCACGTTCCAACCCGCAGCGGACACGTCCGTGCGAGGCAACAGTCCTGCCTGGATGCGCGCTGCCAGGGCCAAATCCTGCTCCAGAGCTCTTTGTTCTGAGGGGTTGAGGCAATCCAGGCAAAGCTTGGTCAGGGGATCGACCATGAGCCGCTCCGCTTCGACCGTGCCTAGGCAATGCTCGCAGATGCCGAAGGTTCCAGCGCCGACTCTTTCCAGGGCCTTATCGACCTGTTCCAACAACTGCAACATATTGGCGGTTTGCGATCTGGCAATGGCCGCGCCCAGCTTCTCGCGTCGCAAAAGCAACTGATTGCGGAGAACATGAAGGTCGGTGACCTGGATAGCCATGCGGGTTTACCTCTTTCAAGAATAGAATTCGGAACCAGCTGGAAAGATTCTGTATTTTTATTTCCCTGGGCTCCAAGGATCGAGGCTCAAGGAGGTGTGCGCGCCGCCGCCATCCGATTTTTGCTTTGAAAACCTGAGAATGCTGTGGCAACAGCTAACCACATTCGTTATTCTGCAATCGGAAGCGAAAAATGGCGGAACAAATCGCACTCTCGAGCATTCTTGGCGCGCCGGTTTATGAAGCGTCCGGGGCCCTCGCTGGACACGTGCGCGAGCTCGCCATCTCGCCCCAGGACGACCCCGGCCACATTTCCGATCTAGTGGTGAAAACCGCGTCCGGCGACCGTTTGCTGGCGGTGAAGGGTGTCACTGCGCTGGAGCGCACAGCCGTTCGCGCGACCGTGGTGCGGGCGGCGGGCAGCGCCCAAGACTGGCCGCCCCTGGTTAGCTCTAACGGCATGCTGCTGCTCGAGCGCGACCTTCTCGACCAGCAGATCATCGATGTCTCCGGGCGCAAAGTTGTTAGGGTCAATGATGTGGATCTATCCCCCGAGCCGATCAACGGCAGCGTAAAGCTCAGGGTCGGGCGCGTCGACATAGGCTTACGCGGTGCCGTGCGCCGGCTGCTCAAAGGTGTGGCCCCCAGCCGGGCCATTGAAGCGCTGGCCAGCCGCATGCCCGAACGAGCTATCCCCTGGGAGGCGGTGAACCTGATCGAGACCGATCCGGCGCGCCGCGTCCATCTCAAGCTTGAGTATGAGAAGCTCGCGAAACTCCACCCGGCGGATATTGCCGACATTCTGGAAGACCTGGCGCCCGCCGAGCGCGAAGCCGTGTTCGGATCGCTCGACGAAGAAGTAGCCGCCGATGCTCTCGAAGAGATCGATCCCAAGATGCAGGTCGAGCTCATGCGCTCCATCGATTCCGACAAGGCCGCCGACATCGTGGAAGAGATGGAGCCCGATGCCGCTGCCGACTTGCTCGGCGACCTGCCCCAGGAGACCTCGGACGAGATTCTCGAGGAGATGGAGCCGGAAGAGCGCGAAGAGGTATCCGAGCTGCTGAGCTTCAAGCAAAACACCGCCGCCGGGCGCATGACCACCGAATACATCGCCGTCCCGCCAATGGCCACGGTCGAAGACGCCATCATGATGCTCCGCGCTTTCACCGGCGAGACCAGGGTTATCAACACTATTTATCTTGTACAGGCCGGGGGAAAGCTGGCCGGCGCCGTGCCTCTGGTTTCCTTGGTGCTGGCCCAACCCGGCGCCAGGCTGGTCAGTCTATCGCCGGATCACGTGATCTCTTGCACCGCCACCGCCAGCGACAAAGATGTGGCCGAGATGTTCGACAAGTACAACCTGATGAGCTTGCCCGTCGTCGACAACGAGGGCCGCCTGGCCGGCGTGGTAACAGCCGACGACGTCATCAGTGTGCTGCGCGACCGGATCTAGACGCCTGGACTTCTCCCGAACACCAGCTCGAAGTACATCAGCGGCGACTTTCGATAAGTGACGCGACCGACTTCTCGATAAGCACACTTCGCGTAAAAGGGGCCGGCTCCTGCCGCGCCGGCGAAGGCGTCGAGACGGATCGCATCAGCCGGCCACGCCCGGGCAGCACCTTCGGCTTCCTGAAGCAGCCGCCGTCCAACGCCTCTTCGCTGCAATTTTGGAAGCACAGCCATCGAGGTGAGATAGAGAGGCCGCTCCACGGGAGAGAAATACGCCGTATCGATGGCCCAGGGCTTCTTGGTCTGCAGCCGCAGCGTGGCTGCTATGCCGCGCCGGTCGCGCGCAATCAGGATGCGAACAAACTTCGAACGGGAAACATCATAGAGCATCGGTTTCTCGTTGTACGTGGCCGGCAGCGACCACGGACCCGGCCCGTAGCGGCCGGTGAGGTCCCCGGCGACCGCAGCATGCAGCTTTAGCAACGCGGGTACGTCCCTGGCAGTCGCAATCGCAAAAGAAAGGTCGGTCCTAGGGGAATCCATGGCTCACGATTCTACTAAGAACGCGGGACAAGGATGTTTCTCTGCCATTGTTCTTCTTGGAACCCAGCACTTCATGGTTGTTCTTTTCTCCAGCTCTCGTTTATTCTCGAAAGTCGAAGCGAAAATTCTCCATGCGCGTGCCGAATGAGATGGCTCAGGTATTGGAAGACCCGGATCCTGCTGATCCTGGCGGTAGTCGGGCCGGGCTTTATAACCGCGAACGTCGACAATGATGCCGGTGGCATCTATACCTACTCGCTCGCCGGTGCTCAATTTGGCCACTCGCTCCTTTGGAGCCTGATCCCCATCACCTTGGCCCTGATCGTGGTACAAGAGATGTCGGCCCGCATGGGCGCGGTCACCGGCAAGGGCCTCAGCGACCTGATCCGCGAGGAGTACGGTTTCCGCGCGACCTTCCTGATGATGGGCCTGCTGGTGGCCATCAATTTCACAAACGTGGTGGCCGAGTTTATCGGAGTCGCGACCAGCCTGGGGCTTCTCCACGGCCACATTCGCGGCCATGACATCTATATTGCGAAGTACGTCTCCGTTCCGATCGCAGCGTTGCTGGTATGGCTGCTGGTGACCAAGGGCAACTACAAGTCGGTAGAGAAGATCTTCCTGACTGCCTCATTCTTTTACATCTGTTACATCATCGCGGGATTCCTGGCTGGGCCCGACTGGACTGACGCTATTCGCGCCACGGTGCTGCCGCCCTCGCGGCACGACTTCCAGAACAAAGAGTACATCTACATGCTGCTGGCAGTGACCGGCACCACCATCGCTCCTTGGATGCAGTTCTACCTGCAGGCATCGATCGTAGAGAAGGGAGTCACAGCCCGCGAGTATCGGACTTCGCGGCTGGACGTGGTGCTGGGGTGCGTTTTTACCGATGTGGTGGCCTGGTTCATCATCGTGGCCTGTGCTGCCACCCTTTACCGCGCGGGATACACCAACATCGACAACGCCGCCGACGCCGCTCGCGCTTTAAAGCCGCTGGCCGGACGCTATGCCTATCTGTTATTTGGGGCAGGCCTGTTCAATGCCTCGATCTTCGCCGCTTCTATCCTTCCGCTCTCGACCGCCTACACGGTCTGTGAAGGCCTGGGATTTGAATCCGGGCTGGACAAGAAGTTCGGCGAGGCGCCTGCATTCTACTG
Source organism: Terriglobales bacterium (assembly GCA_036522035.1). Lineage (GTDB taxonomy): Bacteria > Acidobacteriota > Terriglobia > Terriglobales > Acidobacteriaceae > Angelobacter. The sequence continues at coordinate 25,411 of DATDGP010000367.1, read as the reverse complement.
GCTTTACACAGTTCTGGTCGGCGCTGGAGCCGCGACGGTTCTGTTCATTCCCGACAGGCTATTGATTAAAGTGACCGTGCTCTCCCAGGTCATGAACGGAGTGCTCTTGCCACCGGTGCTGATCTACATGCTATTGCTGATTAACAAGACCAGCTTGATGGGTAAGTACGTCAATGGCAAGGCCTTCAATTGGATAGCGTGGGGCACGACTGCACTGGTGATCGCTGTGACCATTACCTACGCGTTCGTAGGCCAGTAAGCGCGATCTTGCCGGACGCGATATCCCGGACCAGAGGGACGTCGGCTTCCAGAAAGTCGTAACCGGGCAAATCCTCCCGCTTCGCCCAGCGTACGTCGCGGAAGATGCGGTTCACGATCTCGCCGACGAACTCCTCGACCACAAAGAAATTGAGCTCCACCACTCCGCCTTTGACATAGGTGTGGTGAAGGGTCGTGACCCTGGGGCCGATTGTAGCGTGAATTCCCAGCTCTTCTTCCAGTTCGCGATAGAGTGCGGCTTCCTGCGATTCACCGGCCTCGATCTTGCCCCCGGGGAACTCCCATTTGAGCGGCATGGCTTGCTGGGAAGTCCGCTGGCAGATGAGGACCTTGTCATCTAAGAGAATGAGTGCTGCAACGACTCGCTTCATAATTCAAAACAGACCCTTTCCACCGTAAAGGGACACAACCACAAAATCATGTCTGGGCATGGTCTTGGTGATGCCCTGTGGCCTTCGTGGTTTCCTCGGAGAATTCCCGATCTAGGCAACTGGTGAACGTAAACGCGAACAACGCCACTGCAGGCTGATGGGTAATCAGCTCGAGCGTGTGGGTGCCAAAGATCTTGCTGTCCACAACCGAATACATCCGCGGGCGCACAACCCGGATAAGGCTGCGGCCGTCTCGGAAATGAACGTCCGGCGGAGCAACTGAAGGGTCGAGTGGGCGAGCGTCCCGTCGCACCTCGATCTCCCGCGGCTCGGCATTGAAGGACGCCATCACCAGGTTCACTCCGGCGGCGGAATAGCGAATCGCGATCCGCGCTTCATCGCTGCCGGAGGATTCAATGTGATCGCCGTTGGCAGTCCAGGAGCCCTGAGCGTAGAAGTGGCCGCCTTCAAACTCGCCACTATGCGCGTAGTCCGCCACCCGATCTTCCTGAAAGCCGCTGGCATTGCCGATGCGTCCCCGCTTGTGCCCGAGATAGAGCTCAGGAGATGGCTGATAACAAACCGCCCCGGGTCGGTCGGAATCGCGCAACGGCTCGAGCAGCGGAGGCAGCACGATTCTGGGTTCGATCTCGCGCAACAGGTGCTGGATCGTTTCTTCCGTTTCGCGATAAGCGCCCTCGCCGAAATGTGCGAAGCGCAGATAGCCCTGGCTGTCAATCAGGTACTTGGTCGGCCAGTAACGGTTCGCAAAGGCTTCCCACAGCTCGAAGTTACTGTCGACGACCACGGGATAGGTCAGCCCGAACTCTTCAATGCCGCGCTCCACGTTTGATTCGTAGCGTGCAAACAGAAACTCCGGGGTGTGCACACCGATGACGGTTAGTCCCTTGTCCTGGTACCGCGCATGCCATTGCTTGATATAGGGAAGCGTGCGGATGCAGTTGACGCAGGTGTAGTCCCAGAAGTCGATAAGGACCACCCGCCCGCGCAGCTGCCGCATGGTCAGCGGCGGGGAGTTGAACCAGATGCGCCCGATCTCAGGTGCGCGGACTGTACCTCGATCTATTCTCACTGTCGCTTGGCTCCAAACTGCTGGATGTTTTTTCCTGCGCGAGTTGCCTCGGCTCATGGATTCTGCCGCTCGGCCGCCTGTGAGCTAGGCGCGGGCCAACTGAATTCTTCTCAATCCTCGCTCCACCTGGAACTCCGTCGGGTTTATCGCCGCCGCCAGCGCGCGCAAGCCCTGTCGTAACGTGCTGGCCGGGGTGTTCAGAAATTCGTCGTTGATGCAGTAGATGCGCCCGGCGCGTCCGGCTTTGGTCTGGTCCCAGCCTGGCCTTCCAATGATCTTTTCGAGCGGCACGCGATCGCCCGCGCCGCACCAGGCAGTGATGATCACTTCAGGATCAGAAGCTGCCACCTCGGCTTCCGTGGTCTGCTTGCCGGGCTCGCCGAAGAAGCGACCTCCGGCGACCTCGACCAGTTCGGCGACCCACCGCTGCGACAGGATCAGCGGCTTACCCCACTCCTCGCAATACACCAGAGGCCGGCTGACGCGCGAAGTCCGGTGACGTACATCTTCAATCTCCTGCTGCATTTGCCGCACAATCTCCAGCCCACGTCGTTCCGCAGCGCCGGGTTCGGGCGAACCAACCACGCGAGCGATGCGAAGGATGTCCTGATAGATGTCGTCCAAGCTCTTCGGGGCCAGCGCCAGAAAAGGAACTCCGCATTTCAAGATTTCGCCCAGGGCCTCGAGCTGGTACGGAACCGAAGCTAGGACCAAGTCCGGCCGGGCGGCCAGAATTTCTTCAGCTTTGGACGTCCAGGAGTCGTGAACAATGGCGCAAGGCCTTCCTTTACCGACGCGATCCCGGAGCTCGGGACACACCTCCAGGCAGTACCTGGTACAAGCCACCAGCCGGTCCAGAAGACCCAGGTCTCCGAGAGTGACCGTGATGCTGGGCTGGAGCGAAACCACTCGCTGGGAAAGCCGGATTTCTGGCATGATTGAAATTATAGAGCGTGAGCTACTCCAAGAAAGTTCTCGACCATTTCGAGCATCCGCGTAACGTAGGTGAGCTGGCCAACGCTGATGCCGAGGTCCGTCTGGAGCATCCCGTCTGTGGCGACATCATGACCCTGGCGGTCAAGGTGGCCGACGGACGGATTGGCGAAATTCGCTTTCGCACTCGCGGCTGCGTGGCGGCGATCGCCGCCGGTTCCTGCCTCACCGAGATGATCGTCGGCAGGTCCCTGACCGAGGCCGGGGCGTTCAAGCGCGACCAACTGGTCGAAGCCCTGGATGGCCTGCCCAGTGCATCCCTCCATGCTACGCACCTGGCGATGGACGCTCTGGCTCAAGTACTCGCGAAGCTCAATGCCAGGTAGGCGGAGACGTGGCAGTGCAAGGAACCATCGCGGTGCCCTGCCTGTTCTCTGGGCACAATAAAATGTGATTTCCAGCATCTAAATCCGGGTACAATGGGGGACCATTCGCCCGGCGAGTATCGCCCAGGAAGCAAGCTATATGCCTATATTGCTCCTTCTTCTCGTCTCCGTGGTTTCAACGTATTTCCCCGATCCTCCCACGAGCGGGGTCAAAATCGTGAGCCGCCAGGTCACGGGTGGAATCTCCGACATCAAGACCGAGTACCTCACGGCGAACCGCATGCGCAACGAATGGCAGACGCACATGGGCGAGCGTACCGGTCCGCCCATGGCCAGCATCATCCTCCGCGGCTCCGACCAGGTTTTCCTTCTCGATCTGCAAGCCAAAGAGTACGTTACCTATGAGTCGGACTCGCAAGGGCCGACCCTGGGCTCCAAGTCACGCCTGCTCCGGCCCTCCGGCGGCGTTCTGCAAATATGGGTTGACAGCGTGGATACCGGGGAGCGCTCGGTGATGTTCGGCCACATGGCTCGGCACATCGTGACCCGGGAAAAACGCATTGCCAGTCCGGGCGCCTGTTCGCGAAGCTCGGAGAGCGAGATCGACGGCTGGTACATCGACGATTCCGTGATGCCGGAGTGGCACCGCCCCAAGAAGCCAGGGGGCGGATTGGTAGTGGCTTCGGTCGTGGCCTTTGGCGCCGATAGTCCGTGTATCGACAAAGTGGACACGATCGAAATGCATCGTTCCGGCGTCGAACCCGGATTTCCTCTCAAGATCAATACCGTGGTGAAGAGCGAAGTGCGCGGCATGGACGGCAGCTCCGCCCTAGTGGCTTCCAACTGGGGTTCGGAAGTGACCGACTTACAGGAAGGCCCGCTCGACCCGGCGTTGTTTGAGGTGCCCCCCGACTTCCGCCGCGTGGCGGCCCTGAAAAGCTGGTCGTCACCGCTGCCCCGCCGTCAGCTTTCCGCCTGGGACTGGATCAAGCTGAGAGTCGTACAGCTTTTCCAGTAGCCCTGTTCTCGACCGATTTCGAGAGGATAGGCCTGGGGTTCCCTCCAACTCCCGATCGCTCCTACCATTCTGATCTGTTCGGGTGCTGCGGCCAATAAATCTTCCACGCCCGTTTTCTTGCGATCCCTTCCAGGTCGGGATTGGGATTGATCACAAAGGGATGTACGGCCAGATCCAGCATAGCGAGGTCGTGAATGGAGTTGCCGAAGCATGCGTCCACCGGCCGGCGCACTACCTCGGCGATGGCCATGGCCTTTGCCGGGCCGCTGGGAACACGCACCAAGCGGTCCGTAGCGCAGCCTGCTTCCACGTGAACCGCCGCAGCTAGGACATTTTCGGCGGGGATGCCAAAACGCTTGACGCCGGCTCGCACCGTCCACAGGTTGGTCGAAGAAACAGCCCATAGCTCCGTGCCGGCTGCGGCGAGTTCGCGCGTCAGGCGCAGCATCTCCGGGAAAATGCGCCCGGCGACAACACGGGAGAAGAACTCTTCAGATTCGTCTTCGAGCAGTTGCTCGCTGAGGCCTGCGTTGATGGTCACCATCTCGCCGCACATAACTTCTTCTCCCACGTTGCCTGCTTTGTAGTCCTCATAACGGGGAACTACCCACGCGGCGATCTCGGGAGGCACGATTTTGCGCTCGAGCTCCCAGTAGAAAAAATCGGCGCCGGAATCGCCACTCCAAAGTGTGCCGTCGCAGTCAAAAACAGCCAGCCGCGGGCGCAGCGCCAGGATCGAATCTATGAATTGTTGAGCTGGAGGGGCCAGCGGGGTCTCCGTCTTCAAGCGGTTATCCTAGAAGCAAGGTCTTTGAAATCGTCGGGCGTGTTGATGTTAGCGATGACCAGGGGATCGTCGACCGGCACATACTGAATGTGATTCTGAAGCGAATGTTCGACCTCGCGAGCCGAGCTCGAAGCCGGCGCTCTCAGAAATGCTGTGATCATTTCTCGCCCGATCGCGACCGGATGTCCGTGCTTGCCGTCGTACTCCGGAATCACGGCCCAGACCTCATCGTCGGCGGCGAGGAACGCATCTCGAAGTCGCCAGATCGTAGCGATAGCAGCTGCCGGCCGGTCCACGAGGGTAATGATGGCGGCATCCCGGCCGCGGTTCAGCACTTCCTCTAAGCCGACCCTGAGCGAACTGAATTGTCCCTGCGCTGGATCAGGATTAAGGACCAGGAAGGCAGCGTTGGCGTTGACGATCGGAGTCACTTCGCCCTTGTTTGCTCCCGCCACCACGATCACCAGATCGGTCGTCGGCTGGAGCGCGCGGATGGCCGTTGAAAGAAACGTACCGCCTCGCCAGGGAAGCAGGGCTTTGTCGCGTCCCATGCGCGAGGACGAGCCCGCAGCGAGAATAACGCCGGCAAAGGAAGGAGCCAGGGCCATGATGAAACTATATTTTAGCCGAAAGCTACTGATTCACCGCGGTGGTCGTCAACACGCGATGTAAATTGCCAGAATTGCAACGCTGGCCAAAAATCGTCGGAGTCAAAAGTTGGAATGCCGCATTTACTGACGATTCCCCCGATTCGGGCTATCGATGGGGATGAGCAGAAGCTTGACGCCTGCCAACTTTACGGTTGTTTGAGCATTTCTGCTGCTTTAAGGCTCTTCATGTGGGGCAGAGGCGTGGGCGATCCACGGCGTTTGGCGATCAGTTCCGCCACGATCGATACGGCAATCTCCTCCGGCGTGACGGCGCCGATATCAATGCCCACCGGCGCGTACACCCGGGCTAGTTTCTCGGCCGCGATGCCTTCTCTTTCGAGCTCTTTATAGATGGCGATGGTCTTACGCTCGGAGCCGATCATTCCTACGTAGCGGGCCGGAGTCTCCACAGCCCAACGCAGGACACGCATGTCATCACGATGGCCGCGGGTGACAATCACGATATAAGAAGACTCACCGGGAGCAAGCTGGGCGGTCACGCGCTGGTATTCGTCAACATACACGTCGCGCGCCTCGGGGAAGCGATCACGGTTGGCGTAGCTCTCGCGGTCGTCGGTCACGACCACGTCGAACCCGGCCAATCGAGCGACTTTATAGAGGCTCAAGGCCACGTGTCCGGCGCCGAAGATGTAGAGGGTCGTCGCCGGCAACACCGGCTCGACAAAAACCTCCAAGGTCCCGCCGCAGACCAGGCCCGTGTCGTACTTGGGATTGTTGTTGAGGTTGAAAGTCAAGGTCTGCGGTTTCTCCGACTTCATGACCTCACGCGCGGCCTCCCAGACCTCGGCCTCGACGCAACCGCCGCCGATCGTGCCGACGATAGAGTCGTCGTCGCGCACCAGCATCTTGGCCGTCTCAAAAGACGGAATTGAGCCGCGCACGTTGATGATGGTGGCCAGTGCTCCCCGCCGCCCTTCCCGGCGCAGACGCGTGATCTCTTCGTAGATATCCACGAGGGTATTGTAGCTGACGGCACAAGAGGGACCTAGCGCAAGACAAACGCCGAGGCAGCGGAGGAAGTCGACTGCCCAGGATCCGATGCGACGGGGCAGTGGCGGTGCCCGCCTGATTGTGTTTCCCCTTGTTTTAAAGGCACAATATGACTACAGTCATAAATGACTATGGTCACAATCAAGGAAGAGTCTCGACGTGCCCGCAAGAAAGCTGCCGTCCGTGAACGGATCATTGCCACCGCGATCGAGCTGTTTGCCCGCCATGGGTTCGAGGACGTTACCGTGGAGCATATCGCCGATGTGGTCGATCTCGGCAAGGGGACCATCTACAACTACTTTAAGACCAAGGAAGATATTGTCGTCGCTTACATGGTGAAGAAAGAGAGAGACGTCCAGGCGCGTCTGCCGCGTTTGATGAAGCTGAAAGGGAGCTTGGCTTCGATCCTGACCCGGTACATCCAGCTCCAGTTCCGGCTAAAAAAACCATACCACCAGTTTGTTCGCGTCTTTCTGGCTCAGATGTTTCTGCGCACCGAGCAACTTCTCCCCTACATCGTGGAGATGCAAAAGACCGTCGATCCCAACCTGGAGGCTCTGTTCGGAGGTCTGCAGAAGCGCGGCCTGCTGCGCCGAGATAGTGACGTGGCGATCCCCGATCTCATCAACGTCTTCAAGACCATTCATCTGGGACTGACTGCGCTATGGGCCGTCGAGGCACCGCCATTCCGCGGCACGGAGAAAGTGCTGCAACAGGAAATCAGACTCTTTTGCGAAGGATTGGAGGCAACGAAATGATGAAACTCTGGTTAACACTCTTCACGACTCTCTTCAGTCTGTGTCTGGCAGCACAGCAAACGACGGAAGCCGCAAGCGGGGAGAATCTCCTGGCGCGACATTACAGTGTCGGGCAGAGACTCCATTACCAGATGAGGGCGACCAACGAAGAGCGAGGCAAGAAAATCGAGTACCAGATCCAGGCCGAGGTCGAGGTCAAGAGGAACAGCGACGGGTTCTTCGAAGAGTTTGCCTGGTCGAACCTTATGGTCAACGGTGCTCCCAGGCCGCTTTCCGCGGGAAGCCAGAGTTTCCGCCAGGTTCTTTCGCTCGAACCTAACCGCAGCGTGGGCATTCCCGACTTGAGCAAAGTTGATCCCATCTTGATCGGCTCCATCACCGATACGCTTACGTTTTATTCAGACATCATGATCGTGCATGCCAAAGGCCCGCTCTCCCGGAACAATCCTCATTTCTTCTTCCAGCACGGCGTTCCCGCCTCCTGGGCCGACGGCAGATACGTGATCTTGGGCCAAAGCTCCATCGACTTCGACGTTACTTTGTCGGCGGTCAACGAACAGGGGCACTTTGCCGTGGTCACGGTCAAGCATGTGCCGCCGAAAACCACGCAAGCTACGCTCCCGGCCGAATGGATGAAGCCTCCAGTTGCCGACACAGCCAACAACTGGGTGCAAGTGATCAAACAAGGCGAAAGCAAATACGTTGCCAGCGTGGGCAAGGAAACCTTCCTGGCCGAGATCCAGCTGAGCCTCGATGATGGCAGGATACTCACCGCGACACTCGAGAATCCCGTCATCGTTCGCGAGCGACAATGTGCTGACGCGGCGCTCACGCAATGCGGCGAGCCGGAGAGCTACACCATACGACGCCACATTGAACTTACCTCTCGCCAATAGCACGATTGGGAAACCAGTGAGCTCGATCCACTCAGGAGCCAACGGTTCCCTCGCTGGCGTTCGGGACAAAACAGATGGTACATTCACATCTTGCTGAGGAGCGAGCATGAAGGCTATCCGTTTCCACGAGTTCGGCGGTCCGGAAGTTCTTAAATACGAAGACGTCCCTGATCCCAAGCCACGCAAGGACCAGGTGCTGGTGAAAGTGAAGGCCTGCGCGCTGAACCATCTCGACCTGTTCATCCGTAAAGGGATCCCGGGAGTCAAGCTGCCGCACATCAGCGGGGCCGACGTTTCCGGCGACATCGCCGAGGTAGGGGAATACATCACCGACCTCAAGCCAGGCCAGAGGGTGCTGCTCGCGCCTCATTGCTTTTGCGGCATCTGTCCGGCCTGCACGCGCGGCGAACAGAATTTCTGCCCGCAGTACACCGTCCTCGGCTACCTCAACGACGGCGGCAACGCCGAGTACATCGCCGTGCCCCGCGTCAACGTGCTGCCGATTTCCGATGAGCTGACCTACGACGAAGCTGCGTCCCTGCCGCTGGTGGCGCTGACCGCATGGCACATGCTGGTGGGCCGCTGCGGGATCAAACCGGGTGACACTGTCCTGGTCCTGGGAGGGGGTTCGGGCATCGGATCAATCGCCATTCAGGTCTCGAAGATGTTTGGAGCCATGTGCATCGCAACCGCCGGTGATGAGAGCAAGCTGGAGCAATGCCACGACCTTGGCGCCGATCACACCATCAATCACTATCAGCAGAAGATCGCCGACGAAGTGAAGAAGATCACCAATAAGGGTATGTGTGACATTGTGTTCGAGCACGTGGGCAAGGCCACCTGGGCGGAGAGCATGAAGTCGTTGAAGCCTGGCGGCAAGCTGGTGACCTGCGGCGCGACCACCGGTCCGGACGCCAGTTTCGATATCCGCTTCCTCTTTGCTCGCCAGCTATCGTTCCTGGGATCGTTCATGGGCACACAAGGCGAGTTCCATGAGGTGATGAAGCACGTATTCGCCGGCAAGATCAAGCCGGTGGTCGACAAGAGCTTCCCCCTACGCGAAGCGCCTGCCGCACACCAGCGCCTGGAGAAGAGCGAGCAGTTTGGGAAAATCATTCTGAATCCATAGACTGAAGACTAAGGCCTCAAGACTGAACCTGATCTGCTGCCTGGGCATGTGCTAACCGCAGGTACGCAGGCGCGTCCAACCTGGTGGGCCGACTGCGATGCAGTCTCTTCTCCAGGACGTCAGGTTCGCGCTTCGAACGATGGCCAAAAACCGCCGCTTTACTCTTGTGGCCGTGTTGACGCTGGGCCTCGGCCTGGGTGCTACGGTCGCCATCTTCTCAGTGGTACAAGGCGTCTTGCTCCGTAGCCTGCCCTATCGCGACCCCGACCGCCTGGTTTTCATCTCGCAGACTGACGGTCCAGGCACCAAGGCCTTTCCCATCAGCTCCCCGGGACATTTTCGCGACTATCGCGAGCAAGCGCGGCGGTTCGAGGGTTTTGCTGCCGGCTTCTCGTTTCTGCAAACGCTCGACAGTATCGAGAACGGCGCCCAGGCCGAACAAGTAGATGCCTCCATCGTGACCGCCAACTTTTTCCCGATGTTGGGCGTGGCGCCAGTCCTCGGGCGGAATTTCCTTCCCGAAGAGGAGGCGGTGAACGGCCCCCAGGTGGTCATCTTGAGCGATCGGGTGTGGCGCCGCCGCTATGGCGCCGATCCTCATCTGGTGGGCCGTACCATCCGCATGAACGGCCAGGACGCCTTAGTGGTGGGCATTCTGCCTCCGGGTTTCAAACTGTATCTGCCGGCGGAACGAGTCTTTCTGCGCGACTCGGAGGTATGGCTCCCGGCGCAGATTGACTATGCGGCAGCTGCCGCTCGCCGACAGGCCGGGTTTCTGGCGGTCATCGGAAAGTTGAAAGAGGGGGCCAGCATCGCCAGCGCGCAGGCGGAAATGGACCGCATCGCCGAGGGCTTCCGTCGCGACTACCGCGTGGACAAGATGGCGGACCTGCGGGTCCAGGTGGTTTCCATGTTGGGCCTGGTCGTGAAGCACGTACGCCCGGCGCTGCTGACGATCATGGCAGTGGTAGGGCTGGTCTTGATCATCGCGTGTGCCAACGTCGCCAACCTGTGCCTGGCGCGGGGCGCTGACCGGCAGAAGGAGATCGCCATCCGCACCGCCTTGGGAGCCAGCCGGGCGCGAGTGGTTCGCCAGAGCCTCACGGAAAGTGTGGTTCTCTCGTTCTTCGGGCTTCTCGCCGGACTCATCTTGGCGTTCGTGGGCTTGCGGCTTCTGTGGTTGTTGCGCCCGCCCAATCTTCCAAGGATAGAAAATATCCGGCTCGATAACACAGCCTTGGCCTTCGCCGTGGCCGCGACCTTGGTTACGTCGCTGTTGTTCGGCGCGTTGCCTGCCCTCGCCGCTTCGCCGGAAGCCTTGAAGGAAAGTGGACGAGGCACTTCGGGTGTGGGCCGACGGTCCATCCGTTCCGCCCTGATTGTGGGCGAGATCGCGGCCTCTCTCGTGTTGTTACTTGCCGCCGGACTATTGCTGCGCAGCTTTGCCGCATTGGAGAGAGTGAATACAGGTTTCGCCAAAGGCAATATCTTCACCTTTCAGGTGGCTTTGCCTTTCCCGCGCTACAACGTCGATACCGGACTTCAGTTCTATAGGAACCTCGAAAACGAATTGCGCACGATCCCCGGCGTTCGGTCCGTGGGCGCCATTAACTTACTGCCGCTCGGCAGCACATCCAATCCCTTTGGCTGGGCCACGGAAGCCGCTCCCGACCAGTGGGCAGCGCAGGCCGCTGATACCCGGATCGTGACTCCTGATTACTTCAACACCATGGGCATCAAACTCATCTCAGGCCGTCTGTTCACCGAGCAGGACGATCTGAAGCGGCCGTATGAAGTGATCGTGGACGACGTGATGGCCCGCCGTGCCTGGCCTGGCGCCGATCCGATTGGACAGAAAGTCAACATGACCACCTTTCACCAAAATGGTCCGCCGACCAAGGAATGGTGGCAGGTAGTTGGCCTGGTGCAGCACGTTCACAACGAAAGCCTGACTGAAGAAGGCATGCTCCAGATTTACCGGCCACTGCTCCAGGATCCCAACGGGAACATGACGATAATCATGAGATCGGGGACTGACCTGGCGGGCGTGACCCGGGCTGCCGAGGCGGCGCTCCGGAAACTGGACAAAGAAGTTCCTTTCTATCAACCTCAGACCCTGAACGGCTACATTAAGATCGCGCAGGCGCCCATGGCGTTTAACCTGATCCTGATCGGCGCGTTTGCCGTCATGGCTTTAGTGCTCGCCTCCGTGGGGCTCTACGGCGTGATCGCCTACCTGGTCTCGCAGCGCACGCGGGAGATCGGCGTGCGGATTGCCCTGGGGGCGCAACGGGAACAGATCCTGCGTCTAATCCTTGGCTACGGCTTGAAGTTGATTGTCATCGGCCTGGCTATAGGAGTCCTGATTGCGCTGGCGGTTTCCCGCGTGATTTCCAGCCAGCTGTTTGGCGTCAGGGCCACGGATTCGATTACCTTCATTCTTACCCCGCTGGTCCTGGCTGCCGTGGCGCTACTGGCGAGTTACGTGCCGAGTCGCCGTGCCGCCAATGTAGACCCCGTGCAAGCCCTGCGTCACGACGGCCAATAGGCTTTCTGCGGGCCATGTCTCATGTGTATGACTGCTGCTCCTGCCCGGTCTCTTTCGTGCCCAGAGACTCGCTGGGCTTCCGGCCCCGCGATCGTCTTGAATATTGCCTCCGCCAAGCTGCTGCTGCACTGGGCGAGCGCGGCGCGATACGGCTTTTTTCCCGATGAGATGTACTACTTAGCCTGTTCCGAGCATTTCGCCTGGGATACGTCGACCACCCGCCGCTCACCGTTCTCATGGCATGGTTCACGTTCGGCTTTGTACACTGTCGGCTGACAAAATGGCGCGTCTGCCGTCTGATCTAGATCGACGCGTGCGGAAGGAGTCACCTATGCCGGGACCAACCATCACCATGGGACACGAAGCATTATCCGCAGCCGCAAACCGGGGGAAGATTATCTCGTTGGGTATCGGGCGAGTCGCGTCGATCGACATCCTTCGCGGCAGCGTCATGATCCTGATGGCGATTGATCATGTCAGGGTCTACAGTGGGCTTCCCGCCGGCGGCCCGACGCCCGGTATTTTTCTCACACGATGGATTACCCATTTTGTGGCCCCGGCATTCATCTTTCTGGCCGGTACGTCCGCTTTTCTTCACGGACGCAAACTGGCCAGCGCTGGCGCGCTAAGCCGCTTTCTCGTGACTCGCGGTTTGTGGCTGGTGCTGCTGGAGCTGACCGTGCTGCGTGTGGCCTGGACGTTTAATTTCGACTTCAGCCACTACCTCCTCGCCGGCGTAATCTGGGTGATCGGATGGTGTATGGTCATGCTTGCCGGCCTGATCTTCTTGCCGGTGCGCATCCTGACCGCGTTCGGCCTGGTCGTGGTGATGGGCCACAACATTCTCGATTTCCATCTCGAGAGCTTGTATCCCATGGTTGAGAGAAGCCGCTGGGGTTGGTTATGGCAAGGGCTCTACTTCGGCGGTCCCATCCAGTTGGGCGAGCATGGACCAACTCTGTTCGTACTGTATTCGATAGTCCCGTGGATCGGAGTCATGGCGCTGGGTTACGCCTTCGGGCGCGTCGTGATCATGGAAGCCACCTCCAGACGGCGTATCTGTCTTGCGCTGGGGACGACAGCCATCCTGCTGTTCCTGGTCTTGCGCGGATTCAACCTGTATGGCGACCCGCGCCCCTGGAGTGCGCCACGACCTGCGCCTGTCCAAACCGCCGAAACCTCTGACCCGACTGCGAATGCGGCGCAAGCCGCGACCGCACTCATGCCGGTTCCTCGGCGGCCGCAAGCTCCAGCCTGGATCTCGTTCCTCAACACGACCAAGTATCCGGCTTCGCTCTTGTTCCTGCTGATGACGCTCGGGCCAATGCTGCTGCTAATGCCTTTGCTCGATTCAGCCGGTGGGCCAGTGGCCAACGTGTTCACAACGTTCGGCAGAGTTCCGTTCTTTTATTACGTGTTGCACATTCCGCTGATCCATCTCACGGCCATCTTTGTTTCGCTGATCCGATCAGGCTCGGTTTCTCCGTGGTTGTTCCTCAACCATCCGGTGATGATTCCGCCGGCACCGGAAGGCTACGTTTGGGGCCTAGGCTTGCTTTATCTGGTCTGGTTGATTGTCGTGGGTGTTCTCTATTTCCCATGCCGGTGGTTTGCCGGCGTGAAGCAACGGCGCAAAGACCTCGGTTTCCTCAGTTATTTGTAAGTCGCCTTTGCGGCCACCAGCACGGCGATCGGAAAGCCGAATGTGATCTTGCCTTCGGTGCGGCGAATGGCCAGATCGAGGGCGTCATTGGCGATGGAGTCGGCAAACATGCTGCGAATCCGGTCCGCGTCGCCCGGCTCGGGGAAGGATCGCGACAGCAGGTCTTCGAGCTCGCCCTCCAGCCGGTACCTTTCCACGCGCGGTTCAGCGAGCCCCGCCTGGACAAACAGGCCGCTTAACTCGTTTGCGGGCATGGCGCGAACATGAGAAGGATCGCGCAGACGTTCTTCGGTGTTCAGCGCATCGGCTTTCTCGGCAGAGGGCGCGAGATCGGCGACCACTACCTGGCCTCCCGGCTTGCACACGCGCTTCATCTCCTGGAGGGCGACCAATGGCTCAAGCAGGTGATGAAAAGCAAAGCGCGAACTCACGATAGAGAAATGTGCGTCAGGATAGGGAAGGGCCATGACGTCGCCCTGCTGCCAGGTCACGTTCTCGATTCCGCGTTCGACTTGTGTCTTTCTTGCTTGCTCCAGCATGGCCGGTGTCAGGTCCAGACCCACAGCGTGGCGCACTACGCGAGCAAACGCACAGGCTAGAAAACCCGGTCCGCAAGCCACGTCCAGCGAGGTGTCATCTCGCCCAGCTCCGGCCAGAACCACGATCCGGTCCAGAGCTTCCTGGTTGCGGATGGCCTGGGCTCGGGCAAAAGGCTCGGCCTGCCGGCTAAATTGGTCGAGGATGCGGTCCCGGTGCGAAGGCACGCCTCAGATTCTAAATTCAAAACGTGTAAATCTTAAATTTCAGTTTCGCGGCTTCGTCCCCTCACCCCTACTGGATTCTTCCAATCTCCCCAGCATCAAAGTAGAATAGAGGTGTCATGAGCGAACATCTGATTGATCCGCACGCAGAGCGCGAGATGCTGACGAAACGCTACGAGAATACGGCGGGGAATACCGCTACGGACAGTGCCCGCCACATGCGCGAAAGCCTGTTTGCCAGCGAACAGCCGCAAGGCGTGGTACTCACCACCCTCGACAACGTGGTCAACTGGATGCGCAAGAGCTCGATCTGGCCCATGACCTTCGGCCTAGCCTGCTGCGCCATCGAGATGATGGCGATGGGAGCCTCGCGTTTTGACATTGCCCGCTTCGGCGCCGAGGTGTTTCGTCCCTCACCCCGCCAGTCCGACCTTATGATCATCGCCGGCCGCGTCTCCCAGAAGATGGCCCCGGTGATCCGCCAGCTCTGGGAACAGATGCCCGAACCCAAGTGGGTGATCTCCATGGGCGCCTGTGCCACCTCCGGCGGCGTGTTCAACAACTACGCGTTGGTCCAGGGCGTCAACCAGGTGATTCCGGTCGACGTTTACGTTCCCGGCTGCCCGCCGCGCCCCGAGCAGTTGATCTATGCCATTACGCTGCTCCAGCAAAAGATCCAGAGCGAGCGGGGATCGTTCAAGCGGGCGCTGAATTTGACGTAGAAGAGAACAGCTATTGTTTCTTACCCTGTAGCTCTTAGCTTGCGGCTCCGAGTACGCCGGCTCGGATCATTCTGTCCACCGACCCAGATTTGACTTCGGCATACCAACGGATGCTCGGAAAGCCCCGAGCATTCGTTGAGGGTTCTGCCGTAGGCTCGGTCGCCCCCACATGTCTTCGCGGGCAGCAGAGAAGCCGCTTCACGCATCCCACTACGCGACGAGAGTGTCTTCCCCTGATGCGTACAGCCATCACCTGTGTTCTTGTTCTCTTTCTGGCCTGCGGCCTTGCCGCGCATGGGGCCAAGTTGCGGCAAGTCGCGATGGTCGACCTCCCGGGGGATCCCGGGTTCAGCCAGGTGGCGCTCGCCAATGGCCAGATGGTGATCACCCGCCCGGCGACCAACACCATCGAAATATTCAGCCCGGTCAAGCGGCGCATCATCGCCCGCATCTCGCAGATTAACGATCCTCGGGGCATCGCCGTGGACGATGAAAGGCTTCGCGTTTATGTGGCCCTGGCTGGTAGCAACTGCGTTGCGATGATCAACAGCCAGAACTGGCAGGTCGACAAACTGATTTCGGTCGAGCATCGCCCCGACCGCTTGTTGTGGGTCCCGGAGACCAAGGCGCTCTATGTCACCAGTACGCTCGACCGCACTCTGAGTATTCTCGACCCGGACAGGGGTAGCGAAACGGTTGCCGTCGATCTTGACGCTCTGCCCTACGACATGATCTTTGATCCAGCCCGCCTTATGCTGTTAGTGAGCTTCCAGGATCGAAGCGAGGTGGCTGCCGTTGACGCTACGGGCAAGATCGCGAGCCGCGTTAAGGTCAACGCGTCCGAGCCTACGGGGCTGGCGCTCGACAACCCGCATCGCCGTCTCTACGTCGCCGTGCGCTTTGCCGTGCTGGTGCTGAATGCCGATACCGGTGCCGAAATCCTCCGCATCCCCGCACCCGGCGGGACCAACGCCCTGGTCCTTGATCCTGCCGGTGGCTTGCTCTACGCGGCCGGGGGCGACGGCTCCGTATTGTCGATCGATCTGGCCCGCAACGCGGTCGACCACGAGCTGCCCACCGACGTAAAAGGCTACAGCTTGGCCTACGAACCTGCCCACAAGATGCTGTTCATGCCTGGCGGGCGCGAGGGCCGTTCGAAGATGGTGATCCTCAGTCCTATCCTTTCGACTGATCCCACTCCAGCTGCCGCTAGGGCGAACACCAAGCCCACCGAGCAGACCGCGAACAAGTAAGCGCTGGGGTTCTCCGCCTTTCCATTCTTAGTATTCTCAGACAACGCTGGGCACGGTTGAGCGCTATAATTCACTTCCTGTCCGGTCGCGTTACGCGGAAGGAGAATCTATGAAAAAATTGCTGTTCGTATCTTTCTTTGTCCTCATGAGCACCTTCCTTACCGCTGACGATAAGACTCCGGACAACGCTGGCGTCCCGAACACTCCACCCCCGCCTCCCGTGGCCAAGAAAGTTCATACCGAGAACCACATCAATGGCGGCGACCTGGTGGACGAGTACGCCTGGCTGCGCAACAAGTCGAATCCCGAGGTCGCGCAATATCTCGAGTCGGAAAACGCCTACGCCGACTCCGTAATGAAGCCGACGGAAGCCCTGCAAAAGAAGCTCTACGACGAGATGATCAGCCACGTTAAGGAGACCGACGTCAACGTTCCCTACCGGCAGGGCAGTTACTTCTACTACTCGCGTTGGGAACAGGGCAAGCAGTATCAGATCTTTGCCCGCAAAAAGGGAAGCGTGGCTGCGCCGGAGGAAGTTACCCTCGACCAGAACCAATTGGCGAAGGGAGAAAAGTTCATGGCGCTGGGCATCTACGAGCCCAGCGAGGACGCCAATTGGCTGGCCTACACAACCGACAACACCGGGTTTCGCCAATATCGGTTGCACGTGCGCGATCTGCGCACCGGCAAGGACCTGCCTGATACGGCCGAAAGGGTCGGGTCGCTCGCCTGGGCCAGCGACAGCCAGACCCTCTTCTACACCGTGGAGGAAGACAAGACCAAGCGTCAGTATCGTTTGTACCGGCACAAGCTGGGCACAACCTCAGCTGCAGACGAGCTCATTTACGAAGAGAAAGATGAGCGCTTCAACATAGGTGTGCAGCGGGCGCGCAGCGGAAAGTTTCTGTTCCTGGAGATCGGTAGTCACACCACCTCTGAAGTCCGTTATCTCGATGCCTCCACGCCCGCGGGCGAGTGGAAGCTGATCGAGCCGCGCCGGCAGGACATTGAGTACTACGCAGACAGTCTCGATGACCAGCTCTACATCCGCACCAACGATACCGGCCGCAACTTCCGGCTGGTCTCCGCTCCGGCCACGGCTCCGGGCAAAAGCCACTGGAAAGAAGTAATCCCCACGCGTCCCGACGTGATGTTGAGCGATTTTGAGCCCTTTCAGGACTTCTACGTGCTTGTCGAGCGCGAGAACGGACTCCCCGAGCTGACTGTGGTCTACCTGGCCGACGGAAACAAGACGCGCATTACTCATCCTGAGCCGGTGTACACGGCATTCCCCCAGATCAACCGGGAATACAAGACCAAGCTGTTCCGCTACTCCTATCAGTCGCTGGTCACGCCGCCCTCGGTGTTCGACTATGACGTTGAAAAGCACACCTCAGTCCTGCTGAAGCAGACCGAAGTGCCGGGTGGCTATGATCCTTCGAAATACCAGTCGGAGCGCGTCTGGGCCACTGCGAAAGACGGTGTGAGAGTCCCAATCTCGGTCGTCTACCGCAAAGATCTGAAACAGGGCGAGGGATTGAATCCGCTCTACGTCTACGCCTACGGCTCCTATGGTTTCAATCTGCCCGACACTTTCAGCTCGGCGCGGATCTCCTTGCTCGACCGCGGCGTGGTGATGGCTTATGCGCATATCCGCGGCGGCGGGGAAATGGGCAAGGCCTGGCACGATGCCGGGCGCATGATGAACAAGATGAATACCTTTACCGACTTCATCGCCTCGACCGAATACCTGGTCTCGGCCAAATATGGTGCGCGCGACAAGATCGTGATCGAGGGCGGTTCCGCGGGAGGCCTGCTCATGGGCGCCGTGACCAACTTGCGTCCTGACCTGTTCAAAGTCGTGGTCTCACACGTCCCCTTCGTAGACGTGATGAACACGATGCTTGATGCCTCGTTGCCGCTGACCGTCCCGGAATATGAGGAATGGGGCAATCCCAACGAGAAACAAGCTTACGACTACATGCTCAAGTACTCGCCCTACGACAACCTCAAGAAAGCCGCCTACCCGGCGATCCTGGTCAAGACGTCGTTCAATGACAGCCAGGTCATGTACTGGGAACCTGCCAAATACACCGCCAAGCTGCGCACGCTGAAGACTGACAACAACGTTCTGCTGCTCAAGACCAACATGGCCGCGGGCCACGGTGGATCGTCCGGACGTTACGATCGCTTCAAAGAAGTGGCATTCGATTATGCTTTCATGCTGACGCAGTTGGGCGTCGCGGACTCGGCTGCAACGGAGTCCGCGAACAAGTAGCGAATTTTCTCATTTATAGTCCGCGATCCAGGCCGGAACCTCGGGTTCCAGGCGGCCGTCTACCTTGATCGTCAATTCTCGGGCCCAACGGTATCCCCACATGGGCCCGGCTTCGGTCAGATCCGTATCGGGCGTGCGATAGGCCGGATCCGACTGGGCTTTCTCGAGTGTGACGAAGCTGTATTGCTCATCTTCGAAGATCTTCAGGATCTGGTCGAGCGTGTCGGCGTTCAGCCGGTTGGCGTGCAGCAGCATCACGTGCGGGATCTCGTGGCCAAAGATATTCTGGTGCAACTGCGTGTAGTAATCGAGTTCAGCTTTGGTGTAGGCCAGATACGCAGCACGCAGTTTAGCTGCCCCCGAATCATCCTTGCGGCCGAGCATGAGCGTGTAAGCGCGGGCAAAGACCCAGTCTGAGTTTTCCACCGTGCAGGTGGCTACTTCATATCCGCGGCGTCGCAAGAAGTCTGCCGCCGCGTGGTGTTTTTCGCGCGTTTCCCCCGTGTGGTTGTAAGGAAATCGAAAGTAACGGAGCTTCTTGCCCGCATTGTCCATCAGGGGCTTGATAGAAGCTTCACCATCGATAACTTCCTTTTCAAATTGCCCTACGGAAATATCGCTGAGATTAAGGTGAGCAAAAGTATGGTTGCCGAGTTCGTGCCCGTCGCGGAGCCACTCCGCCAGGATGGCCCGATAATCGTGCTCGCGGCCGTCCGCGAGGACCTTCTTCTCGTTCACGAAGGCGATGGCGTGAGCGCTGTGCTTCTTGAGCGCGGCCAATATGGCTTCATTCACGGTGCGTGTTTCTGCCAGGCGCTGGTCCGAAGTGGCATCGGCTGGGGCTCCGGCGAGCGCAAGGGGCAGATCGTCGAAGGTTAGGGCCACCGTCCTTTGCTGCGCGGCAGACATTCCGACAGAGAGCGCCAGAGCGAAAGCAAACAACCGGAAAGCCATGTCGTCGAGTATCGTCAATCGCTCCGCAACTCTGCAAGAGGCGCGAACAAAACAGCGCATCGCGAATCTGATTTGACGAGAAAACCGCTTGCGGGTGATAATACAGTTCGAACGAACGTTCGGTAGTTTCTCGCTATGGCCCTGGATTCTCTGGAAACCCGGCCTTCTCCGGCGCCCGTGGATGGACGCAAGCCTCGCAATGGCGCTTTTGCCAGCAAGTCTTCAACGGAGCTCAGCGACAGCCGCTTTGATCGCCGTCTGGCCGGAGTTCTCGAACACGCGGCCCGCATCTTTTGCGAAAAAGGCTATGAGGGTGCCTCCATGCGCGATCTCTCTCGCGCCACGGGCATGTCCCTGGCCGGTCTCTACCACTACTTTGCGTCCAAGGACGAGCTGCTCTACCTGATTCAGAAACACACGTTTCGCACGATCATCGATCGCCTGCGCCAGCGCCTGGCGGGCTCGAGCGACCCAGAACAGCGTATTCGAATCTTTCTCGAGAACCATCTGGAATACTCGCTCGACAACAAAGAAGCCATGAAAGTGCTCACGCACGAAGACGAAACTCTCAAGAACGAGCTCGGAACTGAAGTGCGGGCCATCAAACGCGAATATTACCGCATCTGTTTTGATCTGCTGGAGGATTTCGAAGGAGCCAAAGGGCTACAATTCTCTGGCCGGCTGGCGGTGATGAGCCTGTTCGGCATGATCAATTGGACTTATACCTGGCACAATCCCCGCGTCGACCCCAGTGCAGAAGGCCTGGCCCGGCAGATGGGCGACATCTTCTTGCACGGAGTGCTCAAGAGCGGGCGCGGAAACCCGAAGGTTGCACGGGCGAAACCCTGACCTTTGCCGGGTCCGAAGATTTAGGAATCTAAAAGGAGCTGCAAAAAGCCATGGCCACAACCACCGCAACGGAAACCAAGACCCTGGTGAACTACCGCGTGGAGGACGGCATCGCTGTCATCGAGCTGAACGATCCACCCGCTAACACTTACACGTACGAAATGAACCGCCAGCTCGACGACGCCATCCTCAGGGCGCGCATGGACAATGACGTCTACGTCCTGCTCCTGACCGGCGTGGGCGATAAATTTTTCTCCGCCGGCGCCAACATCAAGATGCTGGCCTCGGTGGATCCGACCTTCAAGTACTACTTCTGCCTGCACGCCAATGAAATGCTGCTGCGTCTAGAGCACACGCCTAAGCTGGTTATCGCCGCGATCAACGGCCATTGCGTGGGCGGAGGCCTGGAGATCGCCATGGCCGCCGATCTGCGCATCGCCCGGCGTGACTCGGGCAAGATCGGGCTTCCTGAAATCAACCTCGGGGTGCTGCCCGGCACCGGGGGAACCCAGCGTCTGAGCCGAATCGTCGGCAAGAGTAAGGCCATCGAGCTCATGGTGACTGGCAATACCTTCACCTTCGAAGAAGCCAAAGATATGGGAATCCTCAATGACATTTACGAGCGCGAGAACTTCATGGAGAACGTGATGGAGTACGCGCGCCAGTTCACCCCGCCCAACAAGGCGGCGAAAGCCGTGGGCAACATCAAACGCTCGGTGCAGACCGGCTGGGAGATCCCGATCGAATCCGCGTTGGCCGTGGAGCGTGAACTGCAACAACGGCTCTTCGCCAGCGAAGACGCCAAGGAAGGCCTGAGCGCCTATGTCGAGAAGCGCCCGGCAACCTTCAAAGCCAAGTAGTTCGGATCCGGCCGCCGCGAGGTAAGAGGCTCCATCGAATGCGACGACGGTTTTGGAGAATCAGTGAAGTCGGTACGCGTCCGGCTCTTTTTATCGCCCGGGTCACGCTGGTCACGAAGCACCCGTAATTGCGGTGAGGCTTCATGCCCTCGAGGAGCACAGAAAGATCCAGAGCGGAGCTGATCCCGATCGCGGCAGGCTGGATCGTTTCATTGAAGAACTAGAAGAGAGAACACATGCTGACTGCAACCAAGGCAAAAGTCTCCCCCGGCAAGCTGCTCATCAACGGCCAATGGAGTGACGGGTCAGGGCGGTCGTTTGATACCGTGAACCCCGCCACCGGCCTAATCCTCACCCAGGTCGCCGAAGCCGGCGCCCAAGACGTCGACCAGGCGGTTGGCGCGGCCCGCAAAGCCTTTGACGACGTCGCGGGACCGTGGCGCAAAATGTCGGCCAGCGAGCGCGGGAAAATTCTCTGGCGGATCGCTGACCTGGTAGAGAAGAACATCGACGAGCTGGCCGAGCTGGAAACGCTTGACAACGGCAAGCCTATCTTCGAGTCGCGCTACGTCGATATGCCTATGGTGGCCGACGTGTTCCGCTATTACGCCGGATGGGCTACCAAGATCTACGGCGAGACCGTCAACACTTTCAACAACGCCTTCACCTATACGCTCCGCGATCCTGTCGGTGTGGTAGGCGCGATCGTGGCCTGGAACTTCCCGCTTTTGCTGGCCAGTTGGAAGCTCGGTCCTGCTCTGGCCTGTGGCAACACCGTGGTTTTGAAGCCGGCGGAGCAAACCCCTCTGACCGCGCTTCGTTTCGGTGAACTCACGCTCGAAGCCGGTTTGCCGCCGGGCGTGCTCAACATCGTCACCGGCGGGCCTCAGACCGGCG
Source organism: Terriglobales bacterium (assembly GCA_036522035.1). Lineage (GTDB taxonomy): Bacteria > Acidobacteriota > Terriglobia > Terriglobales > Acidobacteriaceae > Angelobacter. Next base: position 3,315 of record DATDGP010000367.1, on the reverse strand, counting down.
CTGCGCTGGTGAAGCATCCCGGCGTGGACAAAGTTGCCTTCACCGGATCGACCTCGGTGGGCAAGGAGATCATGCGCAGTTCGGCGGACACGCTCAAGCGGGTCACTCTGGAGCTCGGCGGGAAATCACCCAACATTGTCTTCGCGGATTCCGCGATCGATTCGGCCGTCAAAGGCGCGCTCAACGGCATCTTTTACGGCAAGGGCGAAGTCTGCTGTGCCGGCTCGCGGCTGTTCGTCGAGAAGAAAGTGGAAGACGAGTTCCTGACGAAGCTGGTGGAGTTCAGCAAGAAGATCAAGCTGGGCGATCCGCTGGATCCCAAAACGCGCCTCGGCGCTATCGTCAGTCAGAAACAGATGGACACCGTGCTGGGCTACATCGAAGCGGGCAAAAAAGAGGGCGCAACGCTGCTCGCCGGAGGTAAGCGTGCCGCAGTCAACGGCGATCAGGGATATTTCATCGAACCCACCATCTTCGGCTGCGTGAAGAACGAGATGAAGATCGCTCAGGAAGAGATTTTCGGTCCTGTCCTGGCTACGTTGACCTTCGATGACGTTGAGCAGGTGGCGGAACTGGCCAACAACAATGTTTACGGCTTGGCCGCAGCCGTCTGGACCAACGACGTCAAGAAGGCCCATCAGCTCTCGCGCCGCTTGAAAGCCGGCACCGTGTGGATCAATACCTATGGACTGATGGATGCTGCCTTGCCCTTTGGGGGCTACAAGCAGTCAGGGTTTGGGCGCGAACTGGGAATGCACGCGATCGAGCATTACACGGAACTGAAGACAGTGTGGATGAACCTATAGCGGTAGAGACGTGGCATGGCTGATCTCTACGGGAAAATGTATCGGAGCAACAATGCCGGGTAAAGTGCCAAAGATCGGAACGTTCGGTGACTGGGTGGGCCTGTTCCACGAATGGCGCAGGGAAGTTGGAGTAGACCGCGACACAATCAGAGATTTTCATTTCGATACCCTCTATGGGGTCATCGACACCGAAGAAATCTCATTCGGCTATTACAAGGGCCGGCGCAAGTGGGAAAACATGCGTCAGATTCCCACTCAGAACATGCGCGACGCCCTGATGAACCTGATCGTCTACCAGGGCGATACCGAATTCGCCAGCGTCGAACAGCAGCGCTATCTATTCGATAGCGCGCCCTCGGACTGGGATCGCTCAGCAATCACCCGCGTGATGATCGAAGAAATGCGTCACGGCTGGCAGATGTGCGCGCTTCTGATCGAGTTCTTCGGCGACACCGGCAAGGTCGAAGCCAAAAAGATGCTCGAGCGCCGCGCCTACGAAAACAAGCGCCTGCTCGGATCGTTCAACGAAGAGTGCGACAACTGGCTGGACTTCTTCGCCTTTACCGACTTCGTCGATCGCGACGGCAAGTTCCAGCTGCAAATGTTGAAACATTCTGCCTTCGCACCTCTGGGCCGCTCCATGAGCTACATGCTCAAGGAAGAAGCGTTCCACATGGGCACGGGCAACACCGGTCTCGCGCGCATCGCAGAAGCCGGCGTGGTCCCGCACTGGCTGATGCAGAAATACCTCAACAAATGGATCTCGAGTTCCTATGACCTTTTCGGCACTGATCACTCGTCATCGGCGCACTGGGCTTACGTATGGGGCCTCAAAGGACGATACGACGAACCGGCGAACCCGCATCCGGCCAATCTCGAAGACCTGAACGATTACAACCGTCATCTGTATCGCGATGAATGCACCGCCCTGGTGCGACGCATCAGCGCCGCGCAGAAGCCGGGCAACGAAGAGCTCTACTGTCCCGACATCAAGTTCCATCGCAACATCGGACGATGGAAAGGTCTGTTCTTCCATCCGCAGACCGGCCAGGTGCTCGAGGAAAAAGAGTACCGGCAGCAGTTGGATCGCTGGATGCCGACGCCCGAGGACAGGAAACTGCTGCTGGACATCATCGCCTCGGAGAAGAAGTGGATTGCACCCCGCCATGCCAAAGATCCGCTGCTAACCATCGGTGAGGTCCGAAAAAACGCGATCAACGCAGTCCAGTGAAGCCCATTTGGGATGACTTGGTAATTTGGTTATGTGCAGCTGGTTTGCGCGCATACTCGAGCGAAATGCTAACCACTGATTACTGAATACGACCGAATACTCAATGTCTTACACCCTCAACGAACTCATGGTCGCCGCCGCCGCGCGCGAGATCCACGACGGAGAAGTCGTTTTCGTCGGTATGAGGCTGCCGCTGATCGCTTTTGTGGTTGCTAAGAAAACCCACGCGCCGGGCGCCACCGGGTTGTTTGAAAACGGCGTGATCCGTTCGACGCCATCGCCCGAGCTGATCTACACCATGGCCGATCCTCCCAACATCAAAGGTGCTACCCAGTGTCTGGACATGCTAAGCGTGATGGGGATGCTGCAATCGGGGCGCGTGAATCTGGGCTTTCTGGGCGCGGCGGAAGTGGATCGCTATGGCAATCTCAACTCCACTCAGGTGCTGGGTAAGAACGGAGAGGTGCGCCTGCCCGGCTCCGGCGGTGCGTGCGACATCGCCTCCATGGCTCATCGATTTGTGGCCCTGTTGGAACACGCGAAAAACCGTCTGCCGGATCGCGTCAGCTACATGACCAGCCCCGGCAACGGCGAGGGCCGAGGCTGGCGCCGTCGCGTGGGCCTGCCGCGCGGCGGTCCCGCAGCGGTCATCACCACTAAGTGCGTGCTGCGCTTTGGGGACGACGGCGAAGCGTATCTCGCGAGCATACATCCTGGAGTGACCGCCGACGATGTTCGCACCAATACCGGCTGGGCTCTAAAGGTCGCCAACGATGTTGAGCCCACACCCGCACCCACTCCAGCGGAACTCAAGGCCATCCGCGACTACGATAAGGAAGGGTTTTGGACTAGCTAACTCAACGCCAGGAGGCGGTCGAGAGCGATATGAATAAGCGAGTCATCGGAATCGGCGGAGTTGCTTTCAAAGCCTGAAGATCCCCAGGTCGCGGCGAACCTTGAGCGACCGTTTTCTCCATTCGAATCCATACTTGTATAATCCGCACATGCAAGCAATACCCTGGAGCACAATTGCGCTGGGCTCGCTGATGCTCATCTCCGCCAGCTCAAAAGGAGAACAGCAAGTGCAATCTCCGCAACCTGAAAAGACGAAGCCGCCTGTCAAAATGGAGCAGCGCGGGCACATCCTTGGAATCGGCGGTATCTTCTTCAAATCCGCTAATCGTGATCAGATGCGCGAATGGTATGCCAAGCATCTTGGAATCGCTGACAAAGGCTACGGCGCGATGCTTGCGTGGCGCGAACACGACGACCCGCAAA
>DATDGP010000366.1:0-7800 GCA_036522035.1 Terriglobales bacterium | reverse complement strand
CTGGTTCTGAGCAGGAATCTGGCCGAAGGGGCGATTTGACGGTGTTTTCAGAGGTGGTGGTTTCTCGATAAGCTGGCGGGGTGAGAGACGACGACTGGACGAAAATACTGGGGTGGCCGGGATGGCGGGTCTACCGAACGGAGATCGATGAAGGTGCCAAGACGCTGAAGTTGTGGGTAAGGCGCAAGCCGGGGCATCGGAGGCTGGTGTGTTCGGGCTGCGGGCGTCGGGTCAGCGAGATTCGTGAGGTGTATGAGCGGGAAGTGCGGGACCTGGCCTGCTTTGAGTACCAGACCACGGTGGTGCTGGAACTGTATCGGGTGCGGTGCCCGAACTGCGGCGTAAAAGCCGAGAAGGTGGAGCAGTTGCCGAGCAAGGCGCCCTTCAGCAAGCGATTCGAAGAAGCGGTGGGACAAGCCTGCGAGAGCGCAGCCGCCCGGCAGGTGGCGCGTCAACTGGGCTTGGCGGCGAGCACGGTACGAGCCGTCGACTTGCGCTATCTGGAACGGTGGTCGGCGGGGAGGCGGAAGCCGGCCCTGCACCAGATGGGGGTGGATGAAATCTACCTGGGCAAGAAGCAGAAGTTCATGACGGTAGTGAGTAATCTAGAGACGGTCGAGCCGTTGTGGATAGGGCGGGAGCGAAAGCAAGAGACGCTGGACGAATTCTTCCGAACCGCACTGAGCGCGAAGCAACGGCGGGCCATCGCGGCGGTGTGCGCCGACATGTGGAGACCCTACCAGCTCAGTTTGGAAGAGTGGGCGCCGCAAGCTCGGCTGGTGTATGACAAGTTTCACGTCCTGCAGCACGCTAATGCCGCGATCGACGAGGTGCGGCGGGCGGAATTCTTCCGTCAGGGCGGGCGTCGGCGGGAGTTGGTGAAGGGAAAGCGTTGGTTGTTGCTGAGCCGGTGGATGAATCTGGAGTCCGGCCAGAAACAACAACTCAACCAACTCTTCAGCCTGAACCGAAGGGTGATGAAGGCCTACCTGCTCAAAGAGAGCCTGGACCGGTTGTGGAACTACCGTTATGAAGGGGCGATGCTGAAGTACCTCCAGAGTTGGATCGATCAACTGCGCTGGCAGCGCCTGAAACCCTTCGAGAAGTTAGCCCGCACGTTACTCAGTCACCTGGAAGGTATCCTGAACTACTGCCGGACCAAGGTGCCGCTGGGAGTGGTGGAAGCCGTGAACGGTAACATCAAAGCCTTGTTGCGGCGGGGTCGAGGTTACAGTAATCTGCGCTATCTACTACTGAAGGCGCAACGCATGGCCGCGACCAAGACCGAATTCATCACGGTTCGAAAGGCAGCCTGAAATGCGGTCTCGGCCAAATTCCTGCGCAGAACCCTTTTTCTTCAGCCTCAGCAGACTACGGTCCCTTCCGTGGAATGAAGATCGCCGTGGGCGGCGTCACGTGGTTCACAGCGGAATAGTTGCCCTGGTTGATGGCCAGGCCCACGCGCCCGCGCGAGTTGACATACAACAGAGGCTGGCCCGCCGGCACGTCGCTGAAAGTCTTGACGAAGGGCACTACAAATCGTCTCACGCCCAGGGTGACCGTCACTTTGTCGCCTAGCGCGTAACCTAGTTTAAGAAAGTCCTCGCCCTCGATGTTGGAAATCAGGCTGCCGAAGGGTTTGTCGATGGCCAGAATGCTGCCGCTGATGCCCTTCGCGTCCTCCTTGGTCGCCGGCACGTCCAGGCGGACCAGGTTCTCAACCGGGATCTCAGGACCGGCCCCGGTCCAATCATCGCCCCGAGCCAGATGCGCCGCAGCGGGTGAGAAGATGTCGCGGCCATGGAAGGTGGAAGAGAGCTTTGGCCCGATCATCCAGTCCGGATTGGTGATCTCCCGCGCCCCCTCCAATCCGTCACGATCCTGCACTAGGGTGATCAAGCCATTGTCTGGCAGCACAAAATACTGGCCGCGCTTGGACTTCACCGCCACCGCCTTGCGGCTGCTTCCCACGCCCGGGTCCACAACCGCCTCAAAGATGGTTCCGGCTGGATAGTAAGGAGTCGTCCCATAGAGGAAGCGCGCTCCTTCCAGAATCGAGTAGGGCGTTACCTGGTGCGTCAGATCGACGATCCGGACTTCGGGGTCAATGCCGTAGATCACGCCTTTGCAGATCGGCACGGCGTCATTGTCGGTGCCGAAATCGGTCATGAAGACGATGGTTGCTTGAGCGGCCGGCTGAGACGCCGGATGCAAGGTCGCCCGGGGCTGCGCCGCTCGGGGAAAGCAGCGAGCGGCGGCGGGCAGTAAGATCGAAATCAGGGTGGCGGCCAGCACGAATTGCCCCACCGGCGCACGGCCAGCTCCGATCCAGCCTGGTTTTGGTGCTCCTCGATCTTTCATCTCAGACGATTTGCTGATTCTAAGTCACTTAGCTTGCTCACGTCGAAGCTTGGGTTCCCCTCAGGTTCGTCTTCTCTCCGCAAAACGCCCTTTCTAATTCTAAAGCACTTATTCGATTAGGCACTGCGAAAGCTCGGGTTCGTTTAGGTTCGTTCTAGGTTCGTTCTTGCACTGCTTTTGCTGATTCTAAACAACTTCTCAGGTTCGTTTTTTCGATTTTTAAATGGGGGGGAGGGGGGTGCCCGACGCCGGGGGCCAAGTGGCTACCACGTTGAATCGCTGCGAAGCAGCCAGACGCACTATGACCCCGGTCTCGGGGCCGATCGCTTGGCACGATTGCTGCCTTGGGAGACTCATCCTGACGTTCTTGCGTGTCGCCTCGGCGCGCAAGCGGAGCGCCCCGTGCGTCGCCGTCGGCTCCGATTGCGCCATATGTTCGACGCCGCCCGCACTCTCAACCAAAACGTTACTAGCCACTAAGGATACCGAATGCGGCCCACGATGTCAAGGCCGACCCTTGCTGAGTCGGCAGTGCCTCGCTTGACCAGCCGTTCCTGGACGTGACGATAAGAAAGGGAGTAGCGAGGTACCAGCGAACGGCACAAAGAATGATCTCGGGAGCGAAATGCCGCCACTTGAAGATGGCCGGTCGCTGGAGTTCTGCCACAGCCTCTCAAGCGTAACAGCTCCCTCTCATGTCCTTGCAACACATCCGAAGTATTCAGCCAACATCAACTCTTAGAAGCTGAGCAGGCTCTCTTGGAGCTGGATGGGCCAGGGCCCACGAACCTCCCCACAAAGCGATGGCGATGAACAGGCTGGACCACTCGTCGGGACTGTGCGGGCCCCCTCCACCGTAGAGCCCCACAAGAACTCTGGGGAGATGAAGCGCGAAGACCCAGATGGCGAACATCAGGCCGAGGCAGGCCGCGGCCCAGCGCGGCAGTATATTGAGGCCGATGCTCAGGCCTACAGCGATGAATCCGCCGCCGAAGAACGCGATCCAGAACACGTGCCACGGAATCCACGGCGGTATCAGCGTCCCGATGGGCGCGAGAGCGAGGAAATGGTCCACTCCAAACACGATGAGGGAGACCGCGAGCAAATAGCGGCTCGCGCGTGCAAGCCAGCTCGGTGTCGCGCCCCGGCCCGGCAAGAGCCACGCGAGCGTCGCAATCGCGAGAGGTTCAAACACAACTGTGCGCAAGGACATGCTGCCCGGGATCGCGGCACTTTTCGGTGCGTTGAGGACCACTGCGCCCAGAAACATCAAACTGGCCACCACCATCGCGGACATTCGCAGTGTGCGCTTGACTAGAAGGCCCGCGCCACAAATCGCCAGGCTTGCGCCGAACAAGTAAGCCAGCCAGGGAATCGGGGGAAGGAAGGGGAGGACGGGGATGACTTTGAACCGAGGATTGCACGCCTGGGGGTACAGGAAAATGACCCGCTGCGCGCACGCCAGCGTCTCGATGCCCAGGCCGATGATAGCGAGAGCGAAGATGGCGCGGCCCGGGCTGAGTAGGGCATCGATTGCGCGCTCCAGAGGTGTTCTTTCGAGGTGCGTTCTTTCGGTCATCGTCGAGGCTGCGTTAGGTTCGTGAGAGTGTCGTGTCGGAGTCTGCCATGGCAGGGGTCCTTTCTTTGTCGTGTCGGTCCAACCGATGCGCCGTGATCCGGGGCACGGGCCTATTTCGCCAGCTCTTGCCGATTGGCCTTAGCCCAAGTGCTATCTTTGGGCACGGCCTTCATATGCGGGCCACCCTCGGTGCCGCAGGAGCATGGACCCTCGGTCTTGGCCTCGGTCATGCAGGAGCAGGACTTTGCTTCAAGGCAGGCGCACACGTAGACGACCTTGCCCTTGATTTGCGTCTTGTTCGTAGGCTGATTCTGCGGCTGATTCCGAGTGCCACCAGTTGCAGGGATGAAGGCCAGCGAGAACAACAGGCAAGCCTCGCGACAGTAGTTTTCATTTTACCTTTTGCCATCTTTGTCATGGTCGTCCTTACGGTATCAACGTCCACGGGGGAAAGAGTAATACCGAAAATGGCTGCGCGCAATATCCACTTGACTGACTTTTCATATGGCCATTATCATTTTTCTGCCATGAAGACAGTGCCCTTCGGAATTTCCCCGGTCCTTCGCGATCAACAAGAAGGTTGCGAAGTCCCTGTACAGGCAGGTGTATGGCGGCTATCGCAAAGCGATTGTGGATGGGAACGTGCGCGCGGGACAACGGGTGCCATCCACTCGAGTGCTGGCGCTGGAACTGGGAATTTCTCAAATGCCGGTCTTGAGTGCATACGCGCAACTCTTGGCGGAAGGTTATTTTGAAAGCCGCGTGGGCTCGAGGACGATCGTGTCGAGGTCGCTGCCCGAGCCGTGTCACCGCAGTTCAGCCGTCGAATGCTCCGTTGACAAGAATCGGTCCAGGGCGGCGGCCGCTTTCGAAGCGGTGTTCGATTCTGCCGAGCGCAGAGGAGTTTTACCGTCGGCGTGGTTTGGGGCCATTCGTCGTGAGTCAAGTTGCTGCGGGGCATTTTCCACTGCAGGAGTGGAATAGATTGGTGACGCGGCACTCGCGAAGCATACACGCTCGATCGCTCGATTTCGGCGATCCCATGGGGTTAAAGGAACTGCGGGAAGCGATCGCGATCCACCTGCGGACGGCGCGCGGGGTACGCTGCGAAGCACAGCAGATTATGATCGTCAGTGGCTCCCAGCAGGGTCTGAAGATAACTGCCCGCGTGCTCCTTGATCCGGACAATCGCGTTTGGATCGAGGAATCGGGTTACAACTTCGCGCGATGCATCCTTGCGTGATGTTGAAGGGGATCTCAGATCGTGAGATGGCCGCGCGCGCGGCACGCCAAAGCCTTTGTTTGCTGCCCCTCTCACCTTTCTATGCAGGTAACGCGCCTCAGCAGGGTTTCATTTTGGGAATAGGCAGCACATCCGTCCATTTCCAGCTCTTCATCAGCCGCAGAAACCAAGCGTCAAACCCGTCGCTTCGATCCCCACCCGAACGGGCCCGCTACATGCGTAGCGAGATCGCTCTGACGATGGGACCCGGCAGGTTTGATAGATACGGGAATTCACTGCGGAAAGCAAAGTGCCGTTATTTCGGAATTTTGTGAATTCCTTAGGAGGCCTGGAAATGATCAAGGGGGTATTCTGTTGCGCTCTACTCTTGGCCGAGTGGCCTCTCGCGGCGTATCCCGGAAGCCGGCACGCCCAAGAAGGTTCGCCTCCCAGCGCGAGCGCTTCAATCAGCCCGTTCCTGGGACGCTGGGATTTGAGCATCAAAGGGCCGTCACAGGAACTTCCGTCCTGGATCGAGGTTTCGGAAGATCATGGTCGCCTCAAAGTTGTGATGGTGGGCCTCACGGACCATGCAACGGAATTGAAAAAGGCCGATTTCAAGGACGGAGAAATCGAGTTCCTCTCACCCAAGGGAGAGGAGGGTTTTAGTGATGACACGCTGTTTAAAGGGAGACTGATCGGCGGCCGGTTAGTGGGTGTCACAAGCAGTCCCAGCGGCACTTCCTGGCCCTGGACCGGCCGGAGAGCCCCTAGTCTGAAGCCGAGCGGAACCCCCAAATGGGGTAAGCCCGTCAGTTTGTTTAACGGCAGAGACCTTAGCGGCTGGAGGTTCAGCGATGCCAGTCACGCGGCGAACTGGACCGTGGAAGACGGCACGCTGGTAAAGAACGGACACGGCGCCGAGATTATCACCACGTCGAAATTTGAGGATTTCAAATTGCACTTGGAGTTCAATTGTGGAGCGAAGTCCAATAGCGGCGTCTATCTGCGCGGCCGTTATGAACTGCAAATTGAAACAGACTCGGCGGAAGAACCGCCTAGCCACCACACGGGCGGCGTGTACGGGTTCCTCGATCCCACGCCGGAATTGCCGCGCCAGCCCGGCGTCTGGCAAACCTTTGACATTACCCTGGTCGGGCGAATCGTCACAGTGGTGCAAAACGGCCAGACCGTCATTGACCATAAAGAAATTCCAGGCATCACCGGCGGCGCCCTGGACAGCCACGAGGAATTGCCGGGGCCCATCTACCTCCAAGGCAGCGAAGAGGGCCGTGTGGCCTTTCGGAATCTTGTGATTACTCCCGCGGAATAGCCAAGCCGGAATTAAACTAGCGGGAATCTTCCTGGGCGGCCTAAAGGTTGACCTCCGCCGTTGAGGTGAGACCGAGAGCTAGGACCCTGGTTTGAATCCGAATCAAAGGAGATTGGCAATGGGTACCACAAGACAGGTTTCTCGTCGGAGTTTTCTGAGAGCCACCGCCGTTGGGAGCGCTGCCCTGGCATCGGCACCGGCTTTAGGGCGCGTGCTGGGAGCGAACGACCGTGTCAACATTGCTCTAATCGGTCTCGGCGATCGCGGCTCAGACCATCTGAACCTGGTGCTTCAGCATCAGGCCAACAAGCGGGACATTGAAATCGTCGCGCTCTGTGACGTGTACCAAAAGCGGCTCAGCATGGCGTCATCGAAGGTGCCGGGGGCCAGGACGTACGTTCACCATGAGGAAGTGCTGCAACGTTCGGATGTCGATGCGGTCTTCATCGCCACGCCCGATCATTGGCATGCTCCCATCACACTCGCGGCAATGGAGAGCGCCAAAGACGTTTACGTCGAGAAGCCAATGACGCACACGGTGGAGGAGAGCAAAGTGGTAGCCCACAGGACGAAGGAGCTCAAGCGCGTGGTGCAGGTAGGCGTACAGGGACTTTCGTGGCACCGGTGGCACAAAATCCACGATATTATCCAATCCGGAATGATCGGCCAGGTGGTTGCCGTGCAGGGTACTTACAGCCGTAATGCTCCAGGTGGCGACTGGAACGGAGGCGAATTCTGGACGATCGATCCTGCCGCTGGACCGGATGCCGCCGGCGACAACCACATCGACTGGAAGCACTGGCTGGGACCGGCTCCCCAGATTCCGTTTAACGCCGACCGATTCTTCCGCTTCCGAAAGTACTGGGACTATTCCGGCGGTATCTCGACGGACCTCCATTATCACATTGTGGCGCCCTTCCAGGTGGCCGTCGCCAATGACTTTCCCCTGCGCGTGGCCGGCATGGGAGGTCTCTGGATTTACAACGACGGCCGGGAGGTTCCTGACACATTCCTGACGGCCGCCGATTACCCGAGCAAGTACTCGATGACCATCCAGTCCTCACAGGTGAACGAGAACGGACCCAGGACGATGATTCGGGGGACCAAGGCGACGATTCATCTGAGCGACGAATGGGAAGGTCCTCCTTCGCGGCAATATGATTATGCCGATTCTGGGTATCCACTTGACTCAGGTGACCCCAACCTATAGTATGCGAGCTCATGGAGGATTACCCTCGGACCGCAGCGGACTTCGAGGCTCGCTTCCGCTCGGAGCAGGCCTGCCGGGAGTATCTGTTCCAACTC
>DATDGP010000365.1:0-1732 GCA_036522035.1 Terriglobales bacterium | reverse complement strand
ATCCTCACGGCTCTGGAGAAGGCCAAATGGGTCGTCGCCAGTCCCGAAGGTGCCGCGGCCCACCTCGGGATGAAGCGGTCAACACTGCAATCCCGCATGCAGAAGCTTGGCATCCGTGTCGGGCGGTCGTTGAATTGAAGTCCGCCGAACCTCTGGCTTGTCGTCGCGGTGGTTTAATGGGCAGTGTTGCAACTTTCAGGCGGAAGCACACGAGAGGCACGATGCCGGCGTCGCGTTAGATTGCAATCTGGAATAGCCCAGCGATGAACTGGAGTTGGCGGACAGTCTGACCGACGCCCCCCCATCTGGCTTGCCCCTTCCGAATCGCATGCACGGCTTCGTAACCTTGGATCGTGCGGTAGGCTCCCCAGAACGAGCGGAAGCCTTGGCTCGCTCGCACCCTCCGCTTGATGGCCCGATGATCTTGCTCCAAGACGTTATTAAGGTATTGCACCGGTCTCAGTCGACATCGACGCCACAACGTGCCTTCTGACTTCAGCCCTTCAACCATGGGCGGGTAGGAAGGATTCTTGTCCACATTGATGACCCGCGGCGTTGGGTAGTTCGGTGAACACAATGCCTTTTGAAAGAACCGCTTGGCTGCTGCTGCATCGCGCCGGGCGCAGAGCAGAAAATCGATGCTGGCACCGGCCGAGTCCACCGCCCGATACAAAGTAGGTCCATTTGCCTTTTACGCGGATGTAAGTTTCATCGACACGCCAGCTCTTGTTAGTAGGCTTCAGGTGTGACCGGAGCCGGTGGTCCAGTTCGGGGGCATAGCGCTGAACCCATCGCCAGACGGTGACGTGGTCCACCGACATGCCCCGCTCCTGCAAGAGCTCCTCGACATCGCGATAGGAAAGTGAAAAGCGCAGGTACCAACCCACGGCCATGTGAATCAATTGAGGCTCGAACTGCCGCCATTTGAACTCCACCGGCCATGGTTTGGTCACCTCACCACCCTACCAGCATTGGATACTCCAAAGTTGCAACACTGCCGGCGCCACCGGCGGATCTGCAATTCCCGCTGCTCTGAGGTCCGCGAGAAGCAAACGTGAGGGGTGAATGCCCGGTCACTGGATTTCGCTGTCGATCAGCTTGGACTTCCTGTCTTCCAACGCAGCTATCTGGTTTTTCAATCGCTTCAGTTCCCGATTGATGTGTGCAAGCTCCGTTTTCGCCTGCCGGCCCCTCAGGTATTTGGCGCCGTACTTTTCCTTGACGAGCGCTTCCACTTCTCGCCGAAGAAGCCGAAGCCAGGGGTTTCCATGCATGGATTGCTGCTGGCAATGCAGCTTCCCCGTGCGGACAGCCCTGACGATTTCTTCCCGCGTCAGCCCGAACTCCTCCTGCGCCGTCTTGTCGCTGAAGGTCGCCCCCTTGCGCCGCCACTCGGAATCCAGGTCGTCCATCGCTTGTCAGCGCTCCGGTCAATTCTGCCTTATGAAGGCCGGGGCCTTCCAGCCATTCCTCTCAGAAACCTCTGAATGAGGGTGGCTCTCGGGAATGTCGGGAAGACCGGCGAGATAGATCGCGTTAGCCTGGTAGTTCACATAGGCCTCGAAAACGTAGTCGTTCCAGTATTCCCTGGTTGGCCCGTATTTCATGTGGCGCTCATAATCGGCGAAGCCCGCCGCGGCAGGAAACGTTCGACGGAAGTACACCAACCATTCGCCGAAGTCGGGGTGCACGACGATGTTTGGCGTCGTGAAGGCCACATGTTCCTTTCCCC
>DATDGP010000364.1:0-7331 GCA_036522035.1 Terriglobales bacterium | reverse complement strand
GAGGGCTGATTCCACAAACCCTTGAGAATCAGCAGACGGTTTGTGGGCTTGAAAGAAACGAACCTAAACGAACCCGATACGAACCCAAAACGAACCCGACATGGGCCAAACAGCGCAACCCGAAAGAAATCAATCAGAAAGGCACAAGAGTACGGGACCTGCGGCCAAAGGGCAGATTCTTGGCTGCTGCTTCGAAAATAGCGGCAATTATGTGACGCCAAAGACGAGCATGGTCGGACCGGTTCGCGATAGAATGCAGCGCGAGATTCGAGATCTCTCGAGTTGAGATCTCTCGAAAGGAGGCGCTTTGGTGCAAAACAAGGTCCGATGGGGTGTCCTCGGCGTGGCGCAGATTGCAGTCCGGAAAGTAATTCCAGCCATGCAGAAAGGGGAGTGGAGTGCGGTCACGGCCATCGCCTCGCGTGACCGGAACAAGGCCGAAGATACGGCGCGCACCCTCGGCATTGCCAAGGCCTATGGATCGTATGAAGAACTGTTGCTCGATCCCGACATCGAGGCCATTTACAACCCGCTGCCGAATCATCTTCACGTGCCTTGGACCGTCAAGGCCGCGGAAGCCGGCAAACACGTGCTGTGCGAGAAGCCGATCAGTTTGACCGCCGAGGAGGCGACGACCCTTCTGGCCGTGCGGGAGCGTACGGGAGTGAAGATCGGCGAGGCTTTCATGGTCCGCACGCATCCGCAGTGGCTGCGAACTCGCGAGCTGATCGCCTCCGGCCGAATCGGCCCATTGCGGTCCATCTTGGGCTTCTTCAGCTACTTCAACCGGAACCCCGCCAACATTCGGAATATTTCCGACTTTGGAGGCGGAGGGCTCATGGACATCGGCTGCTATCCGATCAACACCTCGCGATTTATCTTTGGCGAAGAGCCTTCGCGCGTTCTGGGCCTGATCGAGCGCGACCCCGAGATGAAGACCGACCGGCTGACCTCAGCCATCCTAGATTTTCCGTCGGGGCAGTCGATTTTCACCTGCAGCACTCAGCTCGTGCCCTACCAGCGAATGCAGTTTCTGGGCATCAAGGGCCGCATCGAGATCCAGATTCCTTTTAACGCGCCCAACGACCGGCCCTGCCGAATCTTCATCGACGACGGACGCGATCTTTTCGGAGGCGGCGTAACCACGGAAGAGCTCCCAACCTGCGACCAGTACACGATTCAGGGCGACGCCTTCTCGAAGGCCATTCGCGAAGGAGGCGAGGTTCCGGTTTCAGTGGAGGATGCGATCAAGAATATGTCGGTGATCGACGCTGTTGTGCGGTCGGCCGAATCGGGCAGATGGGAGGCACCCTAGCTGTAGCAGACTAGCCTAGATGGCCACAGCCTATCCGAGCGAAGCGCGCGCGCTCCGAATCGTCGCCACGTAACTGCGCGCCGTGGCAACGATCTCGTCGAGCTTTCCGGCGCGCAAGAGCCCGGCATTGACCAGCTCGCCTCCTACGGCCAAGGCTGAAGCGCCGGCCCGGATGAACTCGGGTGCGTTCTCTAAATTGACGCCGCCGGTCGGAACCATCTCGATCTGGGGAAAAGGCCCTTTGAGCGCCTTCAGGTACTTCGGTCCACCGGGCGGTCCGCAAGGAAAGATCTTCACCATGTCCGCGCCGGCTTGCCAGGCCGTGAGCACTTCGAGGGGCGTCAAAGCGCCCGGGAAACACGCCTTGCTGTATCGCCGGGCCATCTCGACGACCCGCACGTCGAGCGCCGGCGTCACGATGAACTCCGCTCCGGCGAGCAAGGCGGCGCGGCAGGTCTCCGGATCGAGAATCGTTCCGGCGCCGAGCAACACTTTGCCTTCGAACTCTTCCGCGACCTTTTCGATCACGCGGATGGCACCCGGTACGGTCATGGTGATCTCGGCGATACCAATGCCACCTTCAACAATGGCCTGCGCGGCCTGCAGAGCGTCCTCCGGGGAGGGCGTGCGAACAATGGGAACGAGCCCGACTTCCCGAATGAGGGCCAAGGCGGTGTCTCGGGTCCAGGACATAAAGACCTCCCTTGTGAAAAGTGGTGCGACCACCTCATCGGGCCCGGCGACCTACCGGGCGACTCGGAGGCTGCCGCCTTTCAGCAGAGCTTCCACTTCCGCCAGCGACGCCCAGTTGAAGTCTCCGGGGTTCGTATGCTTGAGGGCCCCGAAAGCGTTTCCGTATCGAACGGCATCGGCCCAGGTTCTCTTTGCCAGGTAGCCGTAAATGAATCCGGCGCTGAAGGAATCGCCGCCACCGAGGCGGTCGACGATCTCGAGTTCGTATTTGACGTCGTCGAAAAATTGGCCGTCGGCATAGGCCATAGCTGTCCAGGTATTTCGCCACACCAGCGGATTCTCTCGCAAGGTGATGGCGACTGCGCGGAATTTGAATTTGTCCTGAAGGCGCTTGGCCACTTGCCGGTACGACTCGGAGGAAACCCGCGTGAAGGCCCCTTGGTCGGCCTCGCCGCCCGCGCGGATCTTGAAAACTACGCTGGTGTCCTCCTCGGTGGTGATCAGAACATCGACGAATTCCATCATGGGTTCCTGGATAGCCTGCGCTTTGTCCGGTTTCCAAAGCTTGCCCCGGTAATTCAGGTCATAGCTCACCGTCACGCCGGACTGCTTGGCGGCCTTCAAAGCTTCAAGCGTGACGGCCGCCGCCGCGTCGCTCAACGCCGGAGTGATTCCGCTGGTGTGAAACCAGCGCGCGCCTTGGAACACATTTCCCCAGTCGACTTCGCCGGGCCGTATGGCGCTGATGGCCGAATGGGCGCGGTCATAAAGGACGGCACTGGCCCGCGGCGCGGCGCCGAGCTCCAGAAAGTACAGGCCTTGCCGGCCGTCGTCCGACCAGAGGATGTGCGAGGTATCCACGCCCGCCTGCCGCGCGCGATTCTCCACGATTCTGCCCAGAGCATTCTTCGGCAGCCGCGAAACCCACCTGCTGCTAAGGCCGAGCCGGCTCACCCCGACGGCGGCGTTCAGTTCTCCACCGCCCACGTTCACGTCGAGCGAGTGCGCCTGTTCGAGACGCTGAAATTGCGGCGGCGAAAGACGGATCATGGCCTCGCCAAAAGTCACAACGTCGGACATGGCTGCGCTCCTCCTGGTTGTAGAGTACCAGCTTTTGAATCGGAGCTTGCGGATGCGCCGCTTGGCTACGCCGGCACGCTGCTCGAGGAGAAGATGCGGATTTCTGACTTGCGGAGCTTGGCACCAAAGACGCCGGCCGTCTAGCGCTCGGGGCTGTTGCCAAGGGTGCGTGCAATTTCCCTGCAGCCGGTTCAGGGTCCTGACGAATCTAATTGACTGGGTCTTTGCCGTCCTCCGCGGGTGAGTTCAACCACCCCCGGACTCGGGTTGGCTGTGAACGTTGCTTTGTCTTGCTGTCGCTGAGAAAAAAGATTGATCGGGACAAAAAGGAGAATTCGCACATGGGCACAGAGCTTCATAAACCCCAAGAGACCAACGCGAACTTCCGGCCCTTCCGGTTGGACGTTCCCCTTCACGATCTCCTGCAGAAGCCGGAATCGCCCCGCCCGCTCGTACCTCCGCCACCTACGGGCCGGCCTCTAAAGCTTCCCGAGCCTGTCTTCCCGCAACACCCTGAGCTGCTCACCGACAAGGTCCTTGAAGCGGATGCCCACGGTTCGCCCACCGATCCTTACAAGCGGAGCTGGACCGCCCCGCTGATCTATCGAACCATGAGAGGCTGGCTGTTTCCCTACGTCAAATCACGGGTGCTGCCCGGCGACTTTCATCCCATCATTTCGTATCTGTTCACGGAGTGGAAATGCAATCTCGATTGCCACTACTGCTGGGCTTTTGACAACAGCGTCAAAGGGATGACCGAGGATGCGGCAAGGCGCTCCATCGACTGGTTGCGCTCCACCACCTGCCGCGTGCTGGCTCTGATGGGCGGAGAACCGTTGCTGCGCCCGGATTTCGTTCACAAAGTGGTTTATTATGCGGCTAAAAAGGATTTTTGGGTTTATTTGCCGACGAATGCCCGTCTCTTGCGGCCCCCCGTGATCGACCGTCTGGCCGACGCTGGAGTGGCCACCGTCAATTTCGCCGTAGACGCGGTGGAGGAGAAGCCCGGTCTGCCCAAGGCTCTGGCTCCGGTCCGAAAATACTTTGACTACCTCATCCGCAAGCAGTTCCGGTACGGATACAGCGTCTTCTTCAACATGAACATCTGCCGGACCAATCTGGAAGACATCCAGCGTCTCACCGAGATCGCTCACGACAACGGCATCGCCACCGACTATCACATCAACGAATCGCCCATGCTCGACCAACCTCACTTCAAGCACCTGGACGAGAACAGTACTTACATTACGCCGGACGACTGGCCCCAAGTGGACGCCTTGATCGACTGGATTATCGAGAAGAACAAGGCGGGCTACAAGATGGTGAATTCCGTTAAACGCCTGCAGGACATGAAGGAATTCATGCGCGGAAAGGTGGAACCCTGGAATTGCCGCGCCGGCCAGAACAACGTGATCATCCGCGTGGATGGCACGCTGGCGCCGTGCTTCCCGATGTATTCAGCCACCTACGACTGGGGTACCATCGGCAATCACAAGTTTGAGATGGAGCAGCTCCACGAAATGAAAAAAGAGTGCCAGACCCACTGCTTCTCCACCTTGAACCACAATCTGGCCTATTGCTACGACTCGGCGCGTGCCATCAAGTGGGTGCTGAAGCAGGCGGGCCGCGCCTTCCAGGGGGTCAGCGGCAGTTTTGATGACTGAGTTGTCCGAAGAGGCTGGCGTCTGGTTTCGGGTTGCCGGTGAGTCAGAGCCCCGGGGTCAACCACCGGGCGTGAGTTGCAGACCGCGGCAGGCAAAAGAAAAAAGCCGGAAGTGGGTCCTTCCGGCTTCTTGGTCTGATGAGGCTGCGCTGCGTCGGCGATCGTTATTGCTGAGGTGTAGGCGGCGAAGTTTTGCCGTCTTCGGCGGTCTTGATGCCTGCATTTTCGTGCTGGGTTTCGTTCTTGATCTGCGCGGCTTCCGCACCCGTCAACGGACCGTTGGCTTTGTCCTTGGCGATGGTCGCCTTGACGTCCTTCTCGCCCTTCACCAAGTGGGCCGCCTGTTGCTTGTTGAGCTGGCCGTTTTTGATGCCCTGGTGGATCTGAGCCTGCTGTTGCCGCTGCACCTGATTCATCCGGGCAGGGGCACCCTGCTTGGCTCTGGCGGGGGCCGGCACAGTCAGCAAGAGCGCGAGTGTTGCGGCGACTGAAGATCCCACGATGAATTTGCTGATCGAGCTTTTCATTGTCGTTTCCTCCTTATGATGTTCGGGCCCTCCTGCGGGCCCTTTCTGGCAAGCCCCCCAATTTCCGCTTGCTCAAATTTGTAAACACCCACAGATTCGAAAAGTTGCGCGGCACAGTGTAAGTCATTCTCATCCAATGACATCCTCCAAGGACCTCGGCGGCTGAAATCCCCGGCTGAAATCGACTGAAATCGGTTGGCGATCGGCGAGGCAATAGTATAATATCCGCCGTTTGCGAGCGCGTTCGGGCGCGCACGCCAACCATGCCGAGCCGAACGAATGTGGCTCGCGTGAGGCGCTAGGCGGTGGCAACATGTTCGTTCCGGGCTCTTTTGCAATTGCGCTGTTCATGACGGCTCTGAGCGCCGTCTTTTGGGGCTCGTGGGCCAACACCTTCAAGGGTACGAGGGGATACCGGTTCGAGCTCTTCTACTGGGATTACGCTGCCGGGATCGTGATCGTGAGCTTCGGCCTCGCCCTCACGATGGGAAGCATGGGATCGAGCGGGGAGGGGTTCATTGCCAACCTGCGCGCGGCTGACGCGTCGAATCTCCTATACGCCTTAGTGGCCGGGTTCATCTTCAACATCGCTAATCTGCTGCTGGTGGCCGGCATCGACATCGCCGGCCTCGCCATCGCGTTTCCCATCTCCATCGGCATCGCGGTGGTGGAAGGCGTCGTGCTCAGCTACGCGCTGCAGCCTAAGGGAAGTGCGCTCTATCTGGCTGCTGGCGTCGCACTTGCGATCGCTGCCATCATCTGTGATGCTCTGGCCTACAACAGTCTCGAAGCCGCAGGACGTAAGGTGTCGCGCAAGGGAATCATGGTGAACGTCGCCTCGGGTTTGTTGATGGGTGCTTTCGCCCCGTTTGTCACCAAGGCCATGACCACAGGCCATGCCCTCACCCCCTACAGCATCACGTCGCTTTTCAGCCTGGGCGCGCTGCTGTGCTGTTTTTTGGTGAATATCTATTTCATGCGCCACCCACTTGTGGGCGAACCCGTTGATTTCTCAGGCTTTTGGTCAGCTTGCGGCCGCAACCACGCCTTCGGTGTGGCGGGCGGAATCGTCTGGGGCTTGGGGACTTCGTTCAACTTCGTGGCCGCTAGTTTTGTCGGTGTGGCTGTTGCTTACGCTATCGGCCAGTCGGCGCCCATGATCGCCGCGCTGTGGGGAGTGCTGGCTTGGAAGGAGTTCCGGGGTGCGGGTCCGAAGGCCTGGGGATATCTCGCCCTGATGTTCATTTTCTACCTGGCGGCGGTGACCATGATCGCCAGAGCGTACCAGGGCTGATCGCCAAGAAAAGTGAAATAAGTTCAGTGTTGATGTAGCTCGCATTCTAAAGGGTTTATGCGTGTAGTTTGGAAGGCGAAAGTGTACAAGTTTTGCACACTATTGCCAAAATCGGGCGAAAAATTCAAGTCGCGTGATTTCAAAGAAACATACCACGGCGAATAAAAGACGAAATCCCACGGGCCTTATGGGTTATCGGGTCGGCCTGCTGCCGGCGTGGGTTCCTCTGGCTAGCCTCGGCTCCTGGGCTCAGGCCCCACGCAAGGTGATCATCGATCAGGACGCCCTCGGTCCCGGCGGCACGGATCAGAATTCGATGCTGGTGCTGATCCAGTCGCCCGAAGTCGAGCTGCTGGGAATCACCGTAGTGACGGGTGACGCCTGGCGCGACGAGGAGGTGGCGCACACCCTCCGCATGCTGGAGATCATCGGGCGAACGGACATCCCGGTGTTTCCGGGCGCCGTCTTTCCGCTGGTGAACAGCCAGGAAGGAATGAAGGACTGGCAGAAGCTGCACGGCAAGATCCTTTACATGGGCGCCTGGTTCGCCAACTACCCGGGCTGGCATTACCACGACCCCTTTGTGGTCCCGGAGCTGAAAGAGGGCAAGCCCTCCCATCAGGCCGCGAGCGAAGACGCGGCCCACTTCCTGGTCAGGATGGTCCATCAGTATCCGCACGAGATCACCCTCTATGCCGCTGGCCCGCTGACCGACCTGGCGCTGGCCATGGGCACGGACCCGCACTTTCCCGAGCTGAC
>DATDGP010000363.1:0-24206 GCA_036522035.1 Terriglobales bacterium | reverse complement strand
GACAGGTGCCGCCAAGGACGGCGTCCTTTTCGATGAGGCAGGTCTTCAGACCCAGTTGCCCGGCACGGAAGGCGGCGGTATATCCGCCTGGTCCTGAACCGATAATGGCCACGTCATAGATAGTCTCTGGCAAAGCCGTACTCCCTGGTTGGAAGAATCGTCAGCGGACAAACATTTGATTGTAAATCAGCGGCTAAAGGCTCAAGGAATCCCACCGTCACGCGGTGCGGACGGAGAGTCTCGGGGTGTCAACGCCTTAGCACGCGTCGGAGCTTCAGCTGCTTGTTGAGGCAAGCGTTGTGCTAGCCTGGTTGCGTTATGCCTACGCCAACGCCCTCTACGGGAAGCTTGGCTCGCAAGGCCCACTCGCACGTTTTTGGAATCCTGGTGCTGGGACTGCTTGCCGCCGCCGGGCTCGGCTACTCCGGATATCAACTCCATCAGCTCAACTCGGCGCTCAATCAGTATGCCGAAGCGGCGGCTCATCATCAGGAGCGGATGGAGACGCTGAACCTCCTGTACGAGATGGAGACCTTCTTCAACCGGTACTTGCTCGACGGCAATGCCGCAAACCTCAGCCTTTTCGAACGAGACCGCGACACTCTGGAGCAAATGGCTGAGCGTGATATTTCACGCAACGACGAGGTCGTTCAAAACCTGGTAGCCCAGGAGAAACGCTGGTACACCCAGGTGGCGCAGCCCCTGATCGATCAGCGCAAGAACCTGCCCGCCAGCCAGGGACTCAGCGAAGATTTCCTTGCGCACTACCGGGCGTCGGGAACAGGCTTGGAACTGGTCCATCCCGAAGCAGCCAGCCAAACCGCCCAGAACGAGGCTTTCTATCAGTTGGTTGATTCTCAACGGAAGGTCAGTGTGTGGCTTTCTGTCGGTTACCTGGCAGCCGGCCTTCTTCTTGTGTTGGGCTTCACGGCACTGGCTTGGGGTGCGTTCAAGAATATCGCCGGTCTCAGCAAGGCTTCGGGAGGGAATTCCGGACCGAAAATTTAACCCAGCCGCTTGGCCGCGTCTTTGGCAAAGTACGTCAGGATGATCTGCGCTCCCGCGCGGCGGATAGACTGCAACGACTCCAGCATGACGCGATCGCGCTCCAGCCATCCGTTGGCGATGGCTGCTTGCAGCATGGAATACTCTCCCGACACCTGGTAGGCGGCCACCGGCAGATCAAAGCGGCGCCGCGCTTCGGAGATCACGTCCAGGTACGGCATGGCCGGCTTCACCATGATCATGTCGGCGCCTTCCTCGATGTCGAGCTTGATCTCACGCAAAGCTTCGCGCAGGTTGGCGCCGTCCATCTGGTAGGATCGCCGATCGCCGAACTGCGGCGTGGAGTCAGCGGCTTCGCGGAACGGCCCATAGAACCCGGACGCAAACTTGGCGGCATAAGAAAGGATTGGCGTATTCAGGAACCCATTCTCATCCAGGGCCTTGCGGATGGCGGCCACGCGGCCATCCATCATGTCCGACGGAGCGATCACGTCCATCCCGGCGCGGGCCAAGGAGACGGAGGTCTTGGCCAGGATGTTCAACGTCGCATCATTCTCAATTTCGAATTCGAAAGCGCTTCCAGCTTCTGCGATCTCCAGGACTCCCGCAGCAGCCATCTGTCCGCGCGATATCGTGGCTGGGCCGATCTTCACTTCGCGTAAGGGAACGGACGGCCCCGTCTTCCGCGCTTTCACGATCCCGCAATGTCCATGCGACATGTACTCACACAGGCAGACGTCGCCGATCACCACCAGGTCGCGAACTTCCGCCTTGATGGCGCGCGTAGCCCGCTGCACGATTCCATCGTCGGCCCAGGCGCCACTGGCGATTTCGTCCTTCGTCTCCGGTAGCCCGAAGAGAATGATCCCCCCCAGGCCCAGTGATTTCGCTTCCCGCGCTTCTTTCACGGCTTCATCGACCGACAAATTGAATACCCCGGGCATGGAGCCGATCGGCTTGCGCACGCCCTCCCCGGGGCACACGAACAGCGGATAGATAAAATTGTTGGGCGCCAGGCGGGTCTCCCGCACCAGCGAGCGCAAAGGCTCGGACTGGCGCATGCGCCGAAGCCGGGTAACGGGGAACGACATCAGGGAGAGTTTAGCAGAGGATCAGTGAAACCCGGAATCAGGTGGAGCACGAGAACCTCGGGTCCCAATCGGTTTCCTACGTTTGTCCGCTTGCGGATGCCGCGACACCTTTGCCGCTACCATCTTTGGCTGGGCCCCTCAGAAAATCCGCGCTACCATGGAGCTGATGGTTCCCTCGCCCCTCCAGCATGCCTCATCGCGCGTCCTGGAATTCGATCATTTCCGCGACGTGTTGGTCGGTTACGTCTCCTCGACGCTGGGCAAGGCCAGGGTCGCCCGGATGGCACCATCGTCGGACCGCGCCTGGATCTTAGGCCAACAGGAACTGGCTGAGGAGACGCGACGGTTTCTCGCGGCCGGCGGCCGCTTCGATTTC
This sequence comes from Terriglobales bacterium, assembly GCA_036522035.1. Classification (GTDB taxonomy): domain Bacteria; phylum Acidobacteriota; class Terriglobia; order Terriglobales; family Acidobacteriaceae; genus Angelobacter. The sequence continues at coordinate 21,734 of DATDGP010000363.1, read as the reverse complement.
TCCGGGATGTTCGACGCCTCCGAACTGCTTGCCAAAGCCAAGATCGCGGGCGCATTGCTGGAGATCGCTGAGATTCGCGACATTCTTCTGGTCGTCGACAAAGCGGCCGAGTGGCGCGAGATTGCGTCGCATCCGCCCGAGGCCATAAAACTAGATTGGCGCGCCATGGAGGAGCTCTCTCTGGCCCTCGCGGATTTCACTCCCCTCTTACGCTCCTTCCGCAACAAGATTCTCCCCGACGGCACGCTCGACGACCGCGCGTCCCCGGAATTGGCCCGCATCCGCCGCGAAGTAGAAAAGCAGAAGCGGGTTATCCAGGAGTCGTTGCGCGGCTACCTGCGGCGGCTGGCCGAAGGTGGTGCTGTGCAAGATGAGTTGATTACGATTCGCGGCGAGCGCTTCGTGATCCCGGTGAAGACCGAGCAGCGGAAACGGGTGAACGGCGTGATCCACGGGGCTTCGTCAAGCGGCCAGACTGTTTTCATCGAGCCGCTCGAGACCATCGAGCAGAACAATGACTTGGTGCGGCTGCTCGAAGAGGAGCAGGCCGAGGTTCGCCGCATCTTGCAAGAGATGACCACGCGCATTGGCGAGCAGGCCGACGCGATCGCCGCCGCCACCTCAGCTATGGCCGAAATCGAGCTCCAGTTCGGCAAAGCCCGCTTCGCCCTCGACTACGACTGCGTGCGTCCCGAGCTGACCGAGGATTTTCTCGAGCTGCGCTCTGCACGTCATCCGCTGCTGGAGCGCAACTTGCGCACCAAGGGCGGAAAGGTCGTGCCGCTCACGCTGGTGATGGACGCCTCTCACCGCCAGCTCATCATCAGCGGTCCGAACACCGGCGGCAAAACGGTGGCTCTGAAAGCCATCGGCCTCGTGGTGCTGATGGCGCAGGCCGGCATTGCTGTGCCCGCCACTACCGCGCGCCTACCCGTCTTTGATGCTGTGCTGGCCGATATCGGCGACTACCAGTCGATCGAACAAAATCTCTCGACCTTTTCGGCCCACGTGACCAACATCGACTTTATCTCCGCGACGGCCACTCGACACTCGCTCGTCCTACTCGACGAGTTGGGTTCAGCCACCGATCCTGAAGAAGGCGCGGCCCTGGCCGTCGCCATCGCGGAACATTTTCGACGGATCGACGCCCTGACCGTGGTCTCCACTCACCATACGTCGCTTAAGGTCTACGCGGCCAACACTACGGGCGTGCTCAACGCCGCCGTGGGCTTTGAAGAGAAGACGCTCGAGCCCACCTACGAGCTTCAGGTCGGCGTGCCGGGAGCGTCGGCGGGCATCAACATTGCGCAGCGCCTGGGGCTGAATTCACAGATCATCGAGGCCGCCCGTGCCCGCCTGGGTACGCAGACCCAGGACGTAGCCCGCTTCCTCGATAAGTTGCATTCCGAGCTGCGCGAACTCAACCGCGAGAGGAAGACGGCGCAGCAGCGCGAAGCCGATCTCAGCCGCGAGCTGAAACGCCTGGAGGCCGAAAGCGCGCAGGAGCAACGGCAGAAGACGCGCGACTTCGAACGCAAGATGGAATCCCTGCTGCGCGACTTCGAGTACCAGGCGCGTGAGGCTGTCAACGCCGTCGAGGAGCGGGCCGCTCTGCAGAAGCTTTCAAAGCATGCGGAGCAGCGGATGGCCCGTCTGCGCCGCGAGTTCAAGGAGCAGTTCGACTCCGGCGTGGTCGCCCACAAGACCGGGGCCGACCAGGGCGATCCCCATGCGCGTCCGCACGAGGTTCGACATATCTCCCAGGGCGACACCGTTAAGCTCAAATCGCTAGGCCAGACTGCCGTAGTGAAGCGCAAGATCGATGAGAACACCTTCGAGGTCGAGGTGGGGACCATGAAGATGAAGATGAGGGTCCCGCGTCACGATGTCGCCGAAGTCATTGTTTCGGCCTCGACGGCTCCCGTCGTTACGCCCGTCGCCGCGGCCCGCGCCAAGGGCATCTCAGTTTCGCTCAAAGAAGATCTGCACCCGCCCACCGAGATCAACGTGATCGGCCAGACCGTGGACCAGGCCACCAGCGAAGTCGAAAGATTCGTGGATCGAGCGTTCCTGGCCGGCCTGCCTCGAGTCCGAATCGTTCACGGCAGCGGGATGGGTATCCTGCGGAAGGCCCTGCGCCAGTTTTTAAAGGACCACCCGCACGTGGCGACTGTCGCGGAACCCCCACAGAATGAAGGTGGCGCCGGCGCGACCGTAGTGGACTTGCGGATTTAGTGCACTCCACCGCGCGATGAGTAAGCGAGTTAACAACTCATACCTAGGTCGATGGCATCATTGGTTTCGCGGCCCGCCAGGATAGCTGGATTTCTGGCTTTCCATCGTCAATTGTGGCCATTTCGACGATCCTGGCAATTCTTTATAATCGCATCGCCTTCATGAGCACACCTGATCCGGCTGCTGGGGCCACAGCTTTCACTCCACGCGACCCGGAAAATTTCTTCCGAGCGCAGAAGCGCAATCGCCGCGCGACCTGGCGGATGTCTGCTCTGGGTGTCTTGGCGGCATTTCTGATGGGTATCCCGCTCACGTTGGTGCTTACGCCACTGATCTATGCCGGGACGCTCGAAGATCGGATACCGCTAGGGAACGCGAATGGACAAGAATCTTCTAAAGGCCACAGACACTTCTCGGTCCTTCTGGTGCGTATATCTGAGGCTATAGATTCTCCAGGGCCTGCGCCAGATCATCGATTAGATCGTCCGCATGCTCCAATCCGATCGAGAGCCGCAACAAGTTGGCCGGGCTCTTCGTTGTCGGTCCTTCGACCGACGCGCGATGCTCGATCAGGCTATGCGGACCGCCCAGGCTGGTGGCGTGAGTAAATAGTTTTACCGCGGCACACACCTTGAACGCTTCCGCCTGCCCGCCCTTGACTTGGATGGACATCATGCCGCCGAAGCCTGACATCTGGCTGGCGGCGATCTTATGTCCCGGGTGGCTCGCCAGCCCGGGATAGTGCACGGCTTCGATCTTCGGTTGCCGGCTCAGAAAATCGGCGACTCGCTCGGCGTTCTCCGAATGCGCGCGGACCCGATAAGGAAATGTCTGCAGCCCGCGCAAGGTGAGCCAGCACTCGAAAGGCGACGGCACCGAGCCACCTTCGTGTTGGATCGTGCGAGCCTTCTCAAACAGCGGCCCGGTTTCGCGGAAGATAAGGGCTCCGCCCAGGACGTCGCTGTGCCCGGAGAGATATTTGGTAACGGAGTGCATCACAACATCGGCGCCGAGTTCGAGCGGGCGTGAGAGCAATGGCGTGGCCCAGGTGTTGTCGCAAGCCATCATGGCGCCGGATTTCTTAGCGATGGCGGCCACGGCGCGGAGGTCGGTGATGTGCAGCAAAGGATTCGACGGCGTCTCGGCCCAAATCAGCCGGGTCGACGGCGTCACAGCGCGGGTGATGTTAGCGGGATCGCGCATGTCCGCCGGTGATGATTTGAGGCCCCAGTCGCGCAGATGGGTGTTAAGTAAAATGCTCGTGCCGTAATAGGCGTCATCCGCGGCCACAACATGATCGCCGGGCGCGAGGGTGTGCATCAGCGCGAGGGTAGCCGCGCTTCCCGAAGAAAAAGCCAGAGCCGCTGCGCCCCCTTCGAGCGAGGCTAGCGCATCTTCGAGACTTTCACGGTTGGGATTGTTAGGCCGGCCGTAGAGGTAGCCGCCGGGAAGGCTGCCGTCGTCGGCTTTCTGGAAGGTGGTCGATTGATGAATGGCAGGCGTAACGTCGCGCGTGCCGCGTTCAGGCTTGCGACCGGCATGGACGGCTCGAGTCTCGATTCTCATAAACGTTTTAGAGTAACACCGTCGGATCCGAAACTCGCCGCACCAGGGTCACTCAAAAAACAGGAGTGGATGAGATTTCAACAGAAGCCGCCGGTTTTTCACAAGCAGTTTGGACTGTTCGTGTTGCGAAGTTTGAAGCAGAATAGAATCAACCGCAATGGCTACCGCCGCTTCCACGGACGCGCTTAGCATCGTCAAGCAGCAGGCGGACATCGTCCGCGTCATCGGCGAGTACGTCAAGCTCAAAAAGAGCGGGGCACAGAACTTCACCGGGTTGTGCCCGTTTCACCAGGAAAAGACGCCCTCGTTTTCGGTTCACGCCACCAAGCAGTTCTACCATTGCTTTGGCTGCGGTGTTTCCGGTGACGTTCTCAGTTTTGTGCAGAAAATCGAGAACATCAGCCTGCCCGAGGCCATCCGCTTGATCGCCCAGAAACTCGACATCAAGCTACCCAAGATGCAGTACAGCTCGGAGCACGAAGCCAAAGATCAAAGGCTGCGCGGGCAACTGATCGAGATGCACGAGCGAGCCTGCAAGTTTTTCGAAGAGCAGCTGCAGCATCCCGAGGCCGCGCATGCCCGCCAGTACCTGAGTGGCCGTGGACTGGACGAGGGGACGATCCGGGCGTTCCGTATCGGGTTTGCGCCCGATCATGGTTTCATCCTCAAGGATCGGCTCAAAGCCGATTACAACGAGGATCTGATGCGCGCTTCCGGCTTGTTTACCGCGAAAGAAGGCGTTGAGGCTGGTAACATCTACGCCAAGTTTCGCAACCGGATCACGTTTCCTATCGCCAACGAGCAAGCGAAGATCATCGCCTTTACCGGACGCACGCTTGCCACCGACGACAAGGCCGGACCCAAATACCTGAACTCCCCGGAAACACCGATCTACTCGAAATCCCGTGTGCTCTACAACCTGGCCAAAGCCAAAGAAGCCATCCGGCATCTCCAGTACACCATCGTGGTCGAAGGACAGATGGATGCAATCGCCGTATATTCGGCGGGATTCCACAACGTGGTCGCGAGCTCGGGCACGGCGTTCACCGAAACTCAAGTCCGTCTGCTCGGCCGCTACAGCAAGGACATCGTCGTGAATTTCGATCCTGACACGGCGGGCGCCAAAGCTACCGAACGTTCGCTGGAGATGCTGGTGGCCGAGGAATTTCGCATCAAGGTTCTTCGCCTGGAAGAAGGCTACGATCCCGATCTCTTCATCCGCAAGCGGGGCGCGGCAGCCTACACCAAAGCGCTGGCGCAGGCTCCCAGGTATTTTAACTACCTGGTGGAACGCGCTCTGCACTCGTTTCCGGTGCGCACGCCGGAAGGCAAGAAGAACGCGGTCAACTTCTTGCTCCCCCACATACAGCGAGTACCCAACAGAATCGAGCGGGAGGGCCTGTCGGAGGACATCGCTCAGAAACTAGGGATTGACTCGGCTGTGTTGCGCCAGGAATTTCGCCATGCCGCCACCGGCCGCGCGACCCGCACCGTGAGCTTTGCAACAAGCCAGGCTACGCCCGCCGAGAAGATCCTGATTCGCGCCTTGTCAACCCATCTGACCGATGAAGTCGAGCTGCGCCGTCGAGCGGGAGAAACTCTCGCCCGAGAGCGCTTGCATGTGGGCCTCGGAACCGAGTCACTGCTCGAAGCGTTGCTGGAGAACCTCGATGCCGACTCCGGCCTCCAGGCTGCCCGGGATCCGCTCGGCCAGGCCGCGAGCGATGCCGACCGCGCCCTCTTGGCTGGGATCATCATGAACGAAGAAGAGCCGCTGACTGAGGAGTTGCTGGAGGGTGCACTCGAAGCTCTGCGCCACCACGGACAGCTGGCCCAGCGTGAAGGCGAGATCAAGCGTGGCATCGCCGAAGCCGAGCGTCGGGGCGACGTCATCACCCTGCTCCGTCTCAAGCAGGAAAAGCTGGAACTCGACCGCAAGTTGAGCGGTACCGTCTGAAAATCGACCTGCTTTGAAGGGGGGGTAGGGTGTCAAAGGCCGCGTACAAGGCTTTGATTTCTTAGTGGCTTTCCTGGTTCGCCAGAAATTTTCACCTTAGTCGGGAAACCGGGCATGAAACCATCTAAGCTCCAGAGCATCTATATATTACAGCTGCTGTTGGCGGCGGCTTTTCGGGGACAAGAGGGTTGAAGTCGCGATTTTTTTCTGGATTGCTTGTGGTAAGCTAAGTACCGTCGGGTCGTGTGCGCGTTTCAACCCTCTGTCCCTACACCCATCTTTTTGGGGACTGGCGCACCGCCCGCGGTTCGGCACCTTAACAACAACATAATGAGGATCGTGTTTGGCTCTAGACGATAAATTTGACGACATCAAAAAACTGATCGACGCAGGCAAAGAAAAGGGATATCTCACCTACGATCAAGTCAATGATCTCATCCCCGGTGATGTCCATTCTGCCGATGATCTCGATGACCTGCTTACCACGATCAGCCACCAGGGAATCGATGTCCTGGATGGAACGAAAGGCCTGCCTTCCGAACAGAAGTTCGAAGATCTAGAGGAAGGCGAAGACGTTGAACTTGACCTGACGCCCGGGGCTCTCGAGAAAACCAACGACCCGGTGCGCATGTATCTGCGCGAGATGGGCACCGTGCCCCTGCTCACCCGCGAAGGTGAAGTGGAAATCGCCAAGCGGATCGAGCGCGGGCAGCTGCGCGTGCTCAAAGCGCTCTCACGCTCTCCTATCGTCATCAAGGAGATTCTCGCTTTAGGCGAGGACCTCAAGCAGGGCGTCCGCTCCATCAAGGAGCTGGTGGCCTTTGACGAAGAGGAGATCACCGACGAGATCGTGCAGGCCCGCCTGAAAGACTTTGTCGGCAAAATCGATGACGTCGGCAAGCACTACAAGAAGGTCCAGCAGCTTCAAGAGAAACTGACCAACATCGTCGCGAAGAAACGGCCCAAGGAGCACCGGCGCTACCGCTGGGCGTTCGGGCGGGCCCAGGTCATGGTTTCGATCGGCATCCGGAACCTGAAGTTCACCAATCCGGAGCGCAAACGCCTGATTGATCGCGTGAACAAGACCGTCGACACGATGCGCCAGCTCGACCGGCACATCAACAACCTGGAAAAGAAAATCGACGCGACGCGAAGCGAAGATGCCAAGAAGGAATTTCGCCGCCTGCAGCGCCAACATCGCTCTGACCTCGAGGGTCTGGAGCAGGAAACCGGCGTCAGCTATCAGGAACTGAAACGGACCCAGCGCGAGATTATCCAGGGCGATGTTGACGCGGAAGCCGCCAAGCGCGAGCTGATCGAAGCCAACCTGCGCCTGGTGGTCTCGATCGCCAAGAAATACACCAACCGTGGTCTACAGTTCCTGGATCTGATCCAGGAAGGCAATATCGGTCTGATGAAAGCCGTGGACAAGTTCGAGTATCGTCGCGGCTACAAGTTCTCTACCTACGCTACCTGGTGGATCCGCCAAGCCATTACCCGGGCTATCGCCGATCAGGCCCGCACCATCCGTATTCCGGTGCATATGATCGAGACCATCAACAAGCTGATCCGCACTTCGCGGCAGCTGGTGCAGGAGCTCGGACGCGAGCCGACCTCCGAAGAGATCGCCAAGCGCATGGATATTCCTGTATCCAAGGTCCGCAAGGTCCTCAAAATTGCCCAGGAACCTATCTCGCTCGAGACGCCTATAGGCGAAGAAGAAGATTCCCATTTGGGCGACTTCATCGAAGACCGCTCTATGGTCTCCCCGGCCGAAGCCGTGATCAACGTTAACCTGAAAGACCAGACCGCGCAGGTGTTGCGTACGCTGACCCCGCGCGAAGAGAAAGTCATCAAGATGCGCTTCGGTCTCGAAGACGGCTCCGAACACACGCTCGAGGAGGTCGGACAGTCGTTCGCGGTTACCCGCGAGCGTATCCGGCAGATTGAAGCCAAGGCCTTACGTAAATTGAGACATCCATCGAGATCCCGCAAACTGAAAGCGTTCATGGACGGCATTCGAGAGGCCTGACGAAACCTTTACCGCGGGCTCTCGCGATAAATCGCGATCCAAGGCGCGGCTGAAGACAGCGCCTCTTTTTTGCAATATTGAATCCTCCGGGGAACGAGGGCTTACCTCGGATCAAAGCCCGCGTTTTCATTCCCAACAGATCCTCGCGTTCTGAAAATCGAAGGCCACTCGCCGCTGGCTCAAGAATGCGGTGCCGATCAAGCCATCAAAGTCAGCCGATTCGGGCGGAGGACCGTCCACGAGCAATATTTGCGCATGGGACGCATGCCAATCGCCGATCTGAACGTCCGGCGGAGCGAAACTGCGGGCCCTCAGGCTTTGGCCTAGGTTCGCGATGTGCGCTTCGCCGCGACCCACGCGCGACCCGTCGGCCACGTTTTCGCGAGCGAGGTCTGGCGTGCGGTCACCGTACAGGAGCAAACCCGCGAACCCGCTATCGACCTGAAGCCTCAGCCTTTTCCCCAAAACGTTCGCGTCGATGAGCGTCATGCGGAACCCAGAGCCCCCGGATAAGCCTAAGCCTGGGTTCCTAGAGACCAGCGGCGCGCTGTGGGTCAACCTCGGTGGCTGGCCGAAGACCAGCTTTCGAGAGTGGTAGTCGATCACAAAGCTCAACCGGTCGAGTACGTCCATACCGATAAGAACCTGGGGACGAATCCCGAGATCAGCCGTCAAAGAAGACAGGTCGGTGGCAATTCCCTCGAGCCGATCGACGCCAATGGGACCAAGTCGCAAGCCGGGGATCGAGACCGCCCAGACTTTGGCCTGCTGGGTAATGAAGGTGGCGCTGTCAGGCTGGATGGCCAGCGACAATTTCCGGACCAACTCCATGTCGAGTACCGTCTCACTTGCGCCGGTGTCAATAATTGCGGTGACGCTTTTGAGACCACCAACCGAGCACTCGACCACGATCATATGGCCGCGATACAGCTTGAACGGGACGATTTCTCCCGGGGTCGCGAGGTCGGCCGCGAAACCCGGGAGATTCAGCCAGAACATCGCAACAAGTGCCAAAACCACACTAGGGAAAAACTTTTGCACAGCGCCTCCAGCTGCCTTGCCAGCAGCTAGAGCGACCCTAGCGGTGGGAGCCGAAGCCAGTCCTGAGGAATGGCCGATCTTTGGCGCAAGAATTCCCGAAAGCCTTATTCCTCAGCTTTTCTTCAGCTTTTCTACGTCAAGGGATCGGAACTGTTCTCCTCCCGCGGGAGTAATATTCCGTAGCCTGCCTGGGTCGGGATATCGGAGTCTGTTTTCGCGGCCAGGGGTGAGATTTGGTGGAGCTTAGGAGTAGCGCGGTGGCGAACGACTTTCGGCTCGGTGCGTGGGTGGTGGAGCCCAAGCTCAACCGGCTTTCCTCGAATGGGAAGGCTGTTCACCTTGAGCCTAAGGTGATGCAGGTGCTGGTTTGCCTGGCCGAAAACGGCGCCGTGGTTTCTAAAGAGAAGCTGATGAGCACGGTCTGGGCGGACACCTTTGTCACCGAAGACGTCCTCACCCGTTCCATCTCCGAGCTGCGCAAGGCGTTTGCCGACGACGCCCGAAATCCCCACTACATCCAAACCATCCCTAAGAGCGGCTACCGGCTGATCGTCCAGGTCTCGGGGATAGTGAACGCTGCCGGGATGGCCAACGGGAATGGAACCTCATATGGATCCGGCGGTGCGGCGGCCATGGTGATCGCCACTCAGGCGGCGGGGCACGCCACATCAAGAATTCGTCCCACGATGATTGCGACGCTGGTGGGCGTTGCCCTTGCCGCAGTGCTGCTTGCGGGATACCTAGCCAAGCGACCCATGGCACGCCGCGCGCAGCCGCTTTCAGGACACGTCATGCTGGCCGTCATGCCCTTCCAGAACCTCAGCAACGACCCTCAGCAGGAGTACTTTGCTGACGGTCTGACGGCGGAGATGATTTCCCAGATCGGCCGACTGCCCTCCGACCAGCTGGGCGTTATTGCCTGGAACTCGATGATCCGTTACAAAGGTGTGAAGGCGAGCGAAGACGATGTGGGGGCGACCCTGGGCGCCAATTACATTCTGGAAGGAACCGTCCGCCGCTCCGGTAACCACGTACGGATCACCGCCGAGCTGGTAGAGATCGGACAGCACAGCCACGTTTGGGCCGACAGCTATGACGCCGAGCTCGGGGACGTGCTGGAAGTCCAGAATCGCGTAGCCCGCGAGATCGCCCGCGAGATCCAGCTGCGCTTCACGCCGGAGCAGAGAGCTCGCCTTAAAACTCCAACCTCTCTCAATGCCGAAGGCTATGAGGCGTACCTGCAGGGTATGTTCTGGGCGAACGGCGGCGGCACCGGTCTTCGCAACCAGATCGAACATTTCCAAAAAGCCATTGACCTCAATCCCCTGTACGCCGCGCCATACAATGGTCTGGCCGGCGCGTACATTCAGCTGGCCAGTTTCGGCTATGCGCCGCCACACGAGACTTATGCCAGGGCCCGAGCGGCTGCGGAGAAAGCCCTGGAGATCGATCCCGAGTCCGGCGAGGCATACCTTTCGTTGGGCTGGATCGAGTGGCGAGGCGAATGGAATTTTGCTGCTGCGGAGCGAAGCTTCCGGCGCGCCATCGAACTCAGTCCTAACAACTCTCAGGTCCACGGCCGTTACTCTCTCTACTTGAAGAGTACGGGTAGGTTCGAGGAATCGCTTAAGGAGATCAGCCGGGCGATGGAACTTAGTCCGCTGGATTCTTACTCGCAGGCCAACGCCGGCTCGCTGCTGGGAGTGATGCATCGCGATGGTCCGGCGATGGAGCGTTTCCATCGCGCGTTGGAGCTGGCTCCTAACGAGTCGTACGTTCACGAGCGGCTGGGATCGGCCTTGCTATGGCAGAACCGGAAATTGGAGGCTCTCCAGGAGTTCGAAAAAGCTCGCACGCTATCCGGCTCGCAGCCGGAGAAGACCGCCTGGCTCGCTTATGCTTATGCGATCAACGGCAACAAGCAACGAGCCGAGGAACTGTTGGCCCAGCTCGACCGCGTCTGGCAACAGAAGAGCGAGTATCTGTCGCCGATGCATATGGCCTTCGTCTATATCGCCTTGCATGATGATGATGGCGCTATGCGCTGGCTGGAAGAGGCCTATCGCGAGCGCGACGAATGGCTGGTTTACCTGGAGGTCTATCCGGAATTCAATCCCCTGCGCTCCGATCCTCGCTTCCAGGAGCTGGAAAGGAAGGTAGGGCTGGCGAAGTAAGGGCACGCCCCTATTGCCGCGGATTCCCTGACCAGCGCTGACGAGACAAACCAGCGACAGGCTTGTTCTACCTTGGCACTTCCAGCTTATGGCGCGACTTGTCGGCGTCGGTCTCGTGAGTCTCTTTCGTATCGCTCGCCCAAGCCGATGCCAGTTCTGACGCCTTGTATTTGGGCGCGCTGATGTAACCGTGCACGTGATTCTTGGCGATTCCGATTACGATCAGCTCCATCGGCTGGCGGTCGCCTGCGGGATAGAAGACAGCCGGCTCGTATAGATTCAGGTGCTTCTTCGAGAGCTGGCGGTCGTCGACCAGCAATTCCAGGTCGGCATACTCGTGCTTGGTGTTGGCTTTGCGCAGGCTGATGCCCATCCCGCCAATGTTTTGGAAATGCTTGGATTTGTCGAGATCGAACTCGAAGTAGTTGCGTTCGCCTTTCTTCTCGAGTACGACCAGCTCGTCATGGGTACGGGCAATCGATCCCTCGAGGTCGGAACGTGTGCTGGCAAGCTGCTGTTGCGTGGATTCGATGGCTTTGCCCTCGGCATCGAGCTGGGCCTGCACCTTTTTCCAGCGTGGGTCAGGTTTCTGGTGGCTCCCGGTCGGGTGCAGGGTGGGGGCGGCATGGCGCGCCGGCGGAGTCACTCTCCCCGCGACCTGTGCCGACGCCTCGGGGACGTTGGCATTGGACAGGGAGTCGAGCCTGGCCGTAAGCGCGCCAACCTGGGCGCGAAGGTCTCTGGTCTCCGACGAGGCTTCCACGGTTTGGGCGGCGGCATGCGCGGCAATCGTGCGCTCGTGTAAGCCATACACCAACATGGCGATCGCGGCAATTGCGAGCGCGATCAAGGTGAGGTGTGAACGAACGGCTGGATTTAGCACGAAGCGAGGTTTCTCTGGCTCTTGTTCAGACATGGGGGAGCTCCTCTGGACGAGAGTAGCTCGATTGGCCCAGTGCAATTCCGCTGCCACGAGCATCCGCGCGTAAGTTGCTCACAAGGAGCACTTAGCGATCAGCGCGCGGAAATCAGCGAATCGCCTACTGAGAAGGAATTTCTGCTCGCCGTGCAGTCTTTTCCGGCGCCTCGCGAATCAAGCCAGGAACGCAGAATCTCATTTAAGACAGCGAGTGGATCATGGACCAGCTGTCCTGCCCAACCAACCTCATCCATAAACTCGGGGCTGCACCTACTGCGCGGGCTGGGTCTGTGCTCCATGGGCTGCTGTGTTCTGCCGGATGAAACGAAGTACCGCAATCGTCGAAAGTCAATTGGGATTCCGCGGGCCAACCCGCTCGATCAGAACCAACGCAAGTCTTGCTACGGCAACACCTGGCCGGGATCGAGGGAAGTCTTTTTTGTAGCAATGTACCCCGGCTAACCGTTATGCTGCCTGCAGTGCCAGTGAGGATGACAGTTTTGGCCAGCGGCAGCCGGGGGAATGCCACAGTTCTCTCCAGTTTGAGCGCGAGCATCCTGGTGGATGCGGGTCTATCTTGTCGCGAGACGCTCAAGCGCATGAAAGCTGTGGGCGAAGATCCGCAAAAGCTCAAAGCCATTGTGATCTCGCACGAGCACTCCGACCACATTTCCGGGCTCCCCGTTCTGGCGCGCAAGCTCCGGATTCCGGTTTTCATCACCGAAGCCACTTACCACAGCTGGCGCAAGTATGCCAAAGATGCTGACGGCAAGCCGGCCAGGCTCGACCGTCGTGAACACTTCCATGCGGGGCGCAGCTTCACCATCGCCGACTTTACTATCATGCCCTTCACCATCTCCCACGACGCTGCCGATCCTTGCGGCTTTACCTTCAAGGCTGACGGAGTAAAAATCGGCCTCGTCACCGACCTGGGCTGCATGACGGCCAACGTCAAGCAGAATCTGCGCGGTTGCGAGGGTCTGATGATCGAATCCAATCACGACCTGGAAATGCTGCGCAACGGTCCCTATCCGTGGATGGTCAAGCAGCGGGTGATGAGCCGGGTAGGACATCTATCGAATGCCGCGTTGGCGGAATATTTTGAGTCTGACTACGACGGGCAGGCCTCCTTTCTTGTGCTGGCGCATCTTTCCGAACACAATAACCATCCCGAGCTCGCCCGGGAAACGGCATTTAGGGCCCTGGGCGGTCGGCTGAACCTTTTTCAGGCCTGTAACCTCACCCTGGCGCTGCAGGATAAGCCATTGCAGCCACTCTGCCTGGGGTGAGAAGATATATGAAGAGATTTTCACACGAAAGAGGGCCCCAACCTGGTTAGCCGATGACCAACACGTGTACGGACAAGGTGATCGGGGATATCCTCGCCGGCTGGCGGTATGACATTTCCGGTCTCGCGCCGGAGATGCGCGGCGACTATGAACAACACCTAGCTGAGTGCTCTCGCTGCCACTCCCGTCAGCTTCTGCACCGTACCATCGATATCGGTCTGGGCGTTGTGGCTATCTTCTCAGCTTTTATCTTCCTGATCGCGCTAGTCGCGGTGCGCCACCGCTCGCCGCCACACGCCTTGATCCTGGAATTGATAGCACTAGGCGGGTTCCTTTTCTTTATATTGGTATGGCTGCTGGTTGCCGTGGCGACTCCTGCCCCGGTGGTGGTGGCCGACGTAGCGCGCATCCAAGCGCGCCGCATTCACGATCGCCTGCCCAGTCAGATCCGCGAGCGGCTGCCGGAAGCCCTGCGAGCGCCAGAGAGAAAGATCGGGAACTGGTCCTGACGAGATCCTAAAATCACAACCATCCCCGGATTGGCTCCTGGATTGATAAGTCGCCAAAATCGGGTCATCGGGTAAATGGAAAGCTCCGCAGCAATGGGCTTGCAATTTTCAAGACTCCGGCGACTACAGCAATCTAGGCTTCCAGTGCGCCGATCAGATCCGTGATCCGCCGTACGCGATGCTCCACGCACCAGCGTTGCAGGCCGTCGACAATCTTCTCTGTGGCGCACGGATCCCAGAAATTCGCGGTCCCGACTTCGACCGCAGCGGCGCCGGCCAGCATGAACTCCACTACGTCTTCTGCGGTGGTGATGCCGCCCATGCCGATCACCGGAATCTCGACCGTGTGCGCGGCTTCGTAGACCATGCGCAGCGCGATAGGCTTGATGGCCGGCCCGCTCAGCCCGGCGGTTACGTTTGAGATGCGCGGCTTACGAGTCTCGGGGTCGATGGCCATCCCCAGGAAAGTGTTCACCAGCGAGATGGCGTCGGCGCCGGCGTCTTCGGCCGCCTTGGCCATGGTAGGAATGCTGGTGACGTTCGGCGAGAGCTTGACGATGAGCGGCCGTCGCGACGCCGACTTGCACGTGGCCACCAACTCCTCGAGCATAGTGCGGTTGGTGCCGAATACCATGCCGCCTTCCTGGGTATTGGGGCAAGAGACGTTGAGCTCGTAGGCGGCGATGTCTTCGGCTTCGTTGAGAATACGGATGGTGGCGTCATAGTCTTCGCGGGTGTACCCAAAGACGTTGGCGATAACCATCAAGTTTTTTTTCTTGCGCAGCCGCGGCAGCTTTTCTTCGACGAAGCTGTGCGCGCCGATATTCTGCAACCCGATCGAGTTGAGCATCCCGGCGGCAGTCTCAAACAGGCGCGGCGGCGGGTTGCCGACCATGGGTTCGCGCGAGAGCCCTTTGCTCACGAATCCGCCCAGCTTCTCAAGGTTGATGATGTCCTCAAACTCGATGCCGTAGCCGAACGTACCGCTGGCAGCGATGATGGGATTCTTGAAGGTGAGTCCGGCGAAGGTTACGCTGAGGTCGGGCTTGCGGGAGGTCACCGATTCCTGGGTTGCGCTAGCCATGAAAGCTTAGTGTAAATGCTGGCGCGGGGAAATGAACGATGCCATAAGGCCCAGCCCTGATCCGGCTACAGGTCGAGCCTATCTGATGTTAGATTTAAAGGATTCTATGCTCGACCTTGCATACGTTCGCGACAACCTCGCCGCTGTCGAAGAAATGTTCCGTCGCCGCGGGATGGATCCGGCCGAGACCCTGGGGGGATTCCGCGCTGCCGACGAGCGGCGCCGCCAGCTCATCACCCAGGCGGAGACCGTGAAGGCTCAGCGGAACCGCTTGTCGGAGGAGATCGCTAAGCTCAAGAAAACCGGGCAAAATGATGCCACCGCTGCCGTCGTGGAGCAGTCGAAATCCCTGCGCGAACAAGGCGAAGCTCTGGAGAAACAGGCGGGCGAGAGCGACCAGGAGCTCAAAGATCGGCTGGCGCTGATTCCCAACATGCTTCACCAGTCTGTCCCTCAGGGCCGTTCATCGGAGGACAACGTGGAGGTGCGTGGTTGGGGCAAGGTGCCCGAGTTCAGCTTCCCTCCCAAGCCCCATTGGGAACTGGGCGAACAGTTGGGCGTGCTCGATATGGAGCGCGCCGTGAAGCTTTCCGGAGCGCGCTTTGCCGTCTATTGGGATCTCGGCGCCAGGATGGAGCGGGCTCTGGCAAATTTTATGCTCGATCTGCACACCCGTGAGCACGGATATACCGAAGTCCTGCCGCCTTACGTGGTCAATTCCGATTCCATGTACGGCACGGGACAGTTGCCCAAGTTTGCCCAGGATTCGTTCAAGTGCGAGCAGCACGATCTGTGGCTGATTCCGACCGCGGAAGTTCCACTAACCAATCTTTACCGCGGAGAGACTCTGGAGGCCAGTCGGCTGCCGGTATCGGTAACAGCCTACACGCCCTGTTTTCGCAGCGAAGCCGGATCGTACGGTAAAGACGTGCGCGGGATCATCCGTCAGCATCAGTTTCAAAAAGTTGAGCTGGTGAAGTTTACGCGGCCCGAGGAATCGTACGAGCTGCACGAGCGGTTGACCCATGATGCCGAGGTCGTGCTCCAGAAACTGGGCCTGCCCTATCGGGTGATGTTGCTGTGTTCGGCCGACACCGGTCCAAGTTCCGCCAAGACCTATGATCTCGAAGTCTGGCTACCCGGCCAGCGGCTCTATCGCGAGATTTCCTCCTGCTCGAATTTTGAGGCCTTCCAGGCCAGGCGGGCGAACATCCGCTGGCGTCCGGAGGGGAGCAAGAAGAGCGAGTTCGTGCACACCCTGAACGGGAGTGGTTTGGCGATCGGGCGCACCTGGCTGGCGATTCTTGAGAACTATCAGCTGTCGGACGGCAGCGTGGTGGTTCCTGAGGTCCTGCGTCCGTACATGAATGCGGAGCGGATCGTTCAAAGAAAATTCTGATTGCCATGAATGGCCATGATTCACGAAAAATTGCCGGGATTGAAAGGCGGAGGAAGACCTCGCCACCCGATCAAAAGCTGACGAGAGTGATGGGAATCAGAAACCTACAAAAACTGCCAGCCCGAACCTCTCGAATCACGGTCATGGGTGGCAGGAGTCTCAATTCCGACAATTGATTGATGCTCGCGGGGCGCTTCCCATACACTATCGTTATGTCCCGCATCTGGCGCACCCTGAAGGGGTACATTTTCTGGACCTACGATCGTGGCAGCTTCCATTACGACGTCATGGTCACGCTGATCTTGATTTTCATCTTTGTGGCCCCCCGGTTCATCGATTTCAAGGACCAGCCGGCCGGCAATATGCCGCATCGTGTCCAGACTGTTTCGGTCGCCGGCCGACAGGAGATTGTGTACGAGGTAGAGGCTTCCGAGGTCGACGCCCAGGATCTGGACATGGTGCAGGTCAACTTCCAGCGTGCTTTGCGGCCGGTTGCCGGCTTCGTCATGGTTGATCATGTGGAAGCCGTGCGCGACGAATCGGGACGCATCGTGGCTTATCGTGCCTGGGTGCGAAAGTAGGGTGCGATCCTCGATCCAAGGCGATTCCGTCATGGCGCCGAACCTGCGCCGGTTGATTCTGTTTTTTCTCGTGCCCGTCTTCAGCTTGGCTCAAACACCCTCGGCCACTCCATCCGCCGCTGTCCCGGAGCCGGATTTGAAAGCCGTGCTGGCGCGAATGGACGAGGCGGCGAAGAACTTCAAATCAGCACAAGCTGATGTGGAACTGGTGCAATACACCGCACTGGTCGAGGAAACGTCGACGCAAACCGGGGAGATTTACTTTCGCCGCCACGGCAAAGACAAAGACCACGGCATGGATGTGGCCTTACAAATCATCAAGCCGCACCCCAAGCAGGTGGTCATCAACGGGGATACGCTCGCCTACTACGATCCCAAGACCCGCCAAAAGACGGAACGTAACATCGGCAATAACCATGCTGACGTGGAATCGGTGATGAATCTTGGATTCGGAGGCCGCGGCCAGGAGCTGCTCAAGGATTTCGATGTCAAGCTCCTCGGTTGGGAGACCGTGGATGGCGTCCATACGGCGAAGCTGGAGCTGGCGCCCAAGAGCGATCGTTTGAAACAGTTTTTTACCAGGATGCTCCTGTGGATCGATCCCGCACGGGACGTGCCGCTGAAGCAGCAGCGCTTTCATTCAGGCGATTACGATATCACCCGCTACTCGAACATTAGAGTCAACGGCAAAATGTCCGATGAGGTATTCCGGCTAAAGAAAGCCGGGGGAGGGGAATAGCGGTTTTTTCATCGGGCCTCCTGTAAACTACAACCGAGCAGGTTTTTCCGCATCTAATGGTCAGGTTGCGAGGTGTCTTTGGCTAAAGTTTTCACCATCCCGGTCGTGCCCGATCCGGCGCGTCGCAAGGGTAAGAAGCGCAGTTTGGGCCCCGCCTATATTGAGGGCCAGCACCACCTCGTGGAGGCCATGAGATATCTGGCGAAGCAAGACCCAGATGGGAACCGGGACGCCATCAACTTGCTTTCCGAGCACTTTCGCACTCGGTTCCGTATGTCAGATCGTCCCGCGGAACTGGCACCACAACCCCAGGATTAGCGCCCCCACATCTTCCAAAATCAGTATTCCTGCCTCTTTTTGGCTCCGTAATCGCGGATTATATCCTCTAAAATCTTGCCTAAGTCTTTGATTCAAAAGAGATAACGAGAGGGGAACGAGATTTGCAGTATATTTTCGGTAGCGAATACCGGGAAAATACCGCGACGCCCGGTCTTGGCTCTTTTAAAACTGAAGGATATGGAGATGCAAACGGATGAATCGTAAACTGCGCGACGTACTAGTCCTGGTTGCAGCTTGCTTGATGTTAGTTTGGACGATCCCCTCTGTGGGTCAGGTGCTGAAGGGTTCCATCTCTGGCACCGTGGTTGACCCCCAGGGAGCGGTTGTTTCCGGCGCTCAAGTAAAGGCAACCCATGTAAGCACGGGGACCGTGCAAACGAGCAAGAGTGACAATGCCGGTCTTTTCCGCTTTAACCTGATTCAAACCGGATCTTACAAGATCGAGGTTGCCGCCCCAGGCTTCAAGACTGCGGTGGAAAACGACGTTCTGGTTGCCGCCGGTAGCGACCGCGATGTGGGCGCGGTGAAACTGAGCGTGGGCGAAGCCACGACCACGGTCGAAGTGGTGGGCGCGGCCCCGCTGGTTGACACCACGCAGGCCCAAGTGACCAACACCTTTGCCGGCGCTACTCTGCAGACCTTCGCCGGCATCCAAGAGAACGAAGGCCTGGACAATCTGGCCCTGTTCGTCCCGGGCATCGTCGCGGCGCGCGACAACGGCTTTTCCAACACCAACGGCGGCACGGGCTTCTCCTCCAACGGACTGCGCGGCCGCAACAACGACCAGGAAATTGACGGCCAGAATAACAACGACAACAGCGTGGCCGGTCCTGCGTTGTTCGTTTCCGACCCCGAGTTTGTCGGCCAGTACGTGCTGGTCACCAACCAGTTCGGCCCCGAGTATGGCCGCAACTCCGGCTCGGTGGTGAACATCATCACCAAGGGCGGCACCAACGCTTGGCACGGCAGCGTCTACGAAAACGAAAACAACTCCATCCTGAACTCGATGAGCAATTTCCAGAAGAATTTCGACACCGATGCTTCGGGAAACTCGCTCACCCAGCCACCGCGACTGAACGACGAATTCGGCGGGTTCGGCATTGGCGGACCGCTGGTGAAGAACAAAGCGTTCTTTTTCGGTGGTTTTGACCAGGAGATAACCTCTACGACTGCTCTGTTTCAGAGCGGGCTTCTGACTCCTACTCCGGCGGGCGTGGCTCAGCTCAATTCCTGCTTTCCGGGAAGCCCGACCATGCAGGCATTCAACCAATTCGGGCCGTATGCGATTTCCGGTGGCAACCCGGTTCCCACCGGTGCGATCGCTAACGTTCCCGTCACGGGTTGCGGCGGACCCGGCACTACGGTTCCTTTCGCCGGAGTCGAGCGCGCTCTCTCCGCCCCGTTCCACGGATTCAATTTTGTAAACCGCGAAGATGTCAATTTGGGCTCTGATACGCTTATGGGCCGCTATATTTTCAACCGTGGTAACACCTTTAATAACGATTTCGGCCAGGCAGCCGCTGGCTTCCCAGTGAACGTCCCGGCCCTGAGCCAGGCTGTCTTGCTTGGCGATACCCACAACTTCAGCTCGCGCATGGTGAACGAGCTGCGCGTAGGCTTCAACCGGCTGAATGTGGACTTCGGCGGCAACAGCCTGGGCACAGTACCCGTGGCCGGCAACGTCGCTGATGCTGTCACAAACATCAGTTTTCAGACGCCGGGATTCCTCGGCTTGGGAGCGGCGACAAATCTACCCCAAAGCCGGATCGTAAACACCTGGCAGGTACAGGACAACTGGACCTACGTGAAGGGCAAGCACGCTTTTAAAGCCGGCGTGAACTGGACCTATCAACGCTCGCCCAACATCTTCCTGCCTGATATCGACGGTGCCTACCGTTTCGGAGACTGGTCAGCGTTTGCGGCCGACATACCCAACCGTGTGGGGGTCGCGGACGGCAATCCTAGTCTCGATTTCCGCGAGAAGGACACCTTCATTTACGGAGGAGATGACTGGAAGATCGGCAAGAACCTGACACTGAACCTGGGCCTGACCTGGACGTATTACGGCCAGCCAGCCAACTTGTTCAACCAGATCACAACCGCCAACGCGAGCAGTTCTACTCCCTTGTGGAACCCGGCTCTGCCGGCTTCCGTGACTACGTTCCCGGTGTTCCCGTCGCCGAAGAACAGCTTCGGGCCCAGCATAGGCTTTGCCTATAACCCCCAGTGGGGAGGCTTCCTGACCGGGGATGGCAAGACCACCTTCCGCGGCGGATACCGCATGTTGTACGATCCCCCGTTCTACAACATCTACATCAACATGTCGTCCTCGGCTCCGGAGGTCTTTTTGCAGACCTTCAGTCCGGCGCAATCGGCCACGTTGCCATTGCCGGCCGTTCCGACAGGCCCTAACGTGCGGGCATCTTTGTCGTCATTCCTGACACCAGGCGTGTTTGATCCGCGCACCTTTGCCGAGACCACCATGTCCCCGAACTTCGGACCGGACAAGGTGCAATCCTGGAGCCTGGGCTTCGAGCGCGAGATCACGAAGAACTCCGCGCTCGAAGTACGCTACAGCGGAAACCACGGGTACAATCTGTTCCAATCGGTCAACGCGAATCCATTGGTTGCGCCGCTGCTTGCGGATTTTCCCAACCTGGTTCCTGCCGGCATCACACCATGCACCACGAGTCAGCAGGTCGGACCGGGAGCCGGAACGGACTTGGGTCGCGAGTTCTGTGGATCGGGTGTCACCCGCTCGCGCACCAACACGGGATTCTCCAACTATAACGCGCTACAGACGGAGTTCCGCGCCAACAACATGTTCAAACAGTTGACGCTTCGCGCCGCCTACACCTATTCGAAGACTCTGGACAACGTGAGCGAAATCTTCAGCACCTTCGCCGGCGCCAACTCAAGCGCGTTTGCCCAGAATCCATTCAACCAGAGCGGCGAATATGCTCCGTCTGGCCTCAACATTCCCAACCAGTTCACCATCCTACTCAATGAAGATCTGCCGTTCTTCAAAGAGCAGCACGGCGTGGTCGGACACATCCTCGGCGGCTGGGCGGTTTCCGGAAACTACATCCTTGCTTCCGGGCAGGGATATAGCCCAACCCAAATCTTCTCCGCCGAGGTTACGGCCCCCAACTTCTTCGACGCCAGTTTTTACAACGCCTTCAACAGCGGCGTCGAAACTGCTCGTCCGTTTATTGGGAGCTTGAGCGCACCGGCGACTTCGGTGGGCATGTATGCTGGAGACGCCTGCGTGCTCTTCTCCTTGACCCAGACGGACGCACTGTGCACTGGACCCACGAATCAGCTGATCAGCCTGACAGCGGTAGGCAAGTCCGGGTGCGAATCTAATTCCACCATAGGGTGTCCGTTCGTTCCAGTCACCAATAACCAGGTGCGGTTCATAGCGAACACCGGAATAGCAGAAAGCGTGTTTGGAACGCCTTTTGGCAACGCCGGCCGCAACCCTGTCAGCGATGCCATGACCAACGTCGCGAACTTAGCGATCATCAAACGGTTCAAATTCAACGAGCGGGCCAACTTTGAATTCCGGGCCAGCGCGCTGAATGTTTTCAACCACCCGAATTACTCTTCGGTGGACCCGTTCCTTGAGGACGCCGGCCTGCACTCGGCTGGCACCGGGTTTGGCGACGTTACCACATCCAACACCACCTTCGCTGGCTCCAACGGCGGGACCCGCCGCTTCAGCTTCGGTGGAACCTTCCGCTTCTAACCAAGCGCGAAACTCTTCACAGCCCGCCGGTGTCACACCGGCGGGTTTTTTATGGTGTCCCGAGCATGTTCGACAACTCGGAGGTGCAAGTCCTCCTCGCAAGATGGAGTGAAGCGTTAGTG
>DATDGP010000362.1:0-3489 GCA_036522035.1 Terriglobales bacterium | reverse complement strand
TCGATCTCGCATTAGCGGGAGCTGCGGCGGTGCACCTCGATGCCCAAGCCGAAGAGAGCGCGTTAGTGGCCGGCGAGAGTTTTACGATTCGCGTGAATTGGCAAGTGCGGCCGGATGTCGCCGCGCAACTCGATCAGCCGTCTCTCCAATTGCCGCCGGGCTGGACAGCGACGGTGGAAAGTCCCAAGTCCGGCTCCGAGGCTGCCAGTAGCGCGCTCTCGTTCAATGTGCAAGTACCAGCGGGCGCCACACCGCCAACTTCTCCGCAAGACGCCATCCTTCCCTGGCCGGCGCCGCTGGTCCAGGCGCGCATAACCGGTACGGCCGATGGCTACAGGTTCTCAGCTGAAAAACCGGTGGTCGCCAATGAATATACATCGACGACTGTTGAAACCATGCCTCTCGAGCTCGTCCCGGCCGTCACTCTCTCGGTCGATCCCACCGAGGTCATGCTGCCAGCCAATCGACAGTCGCGATCATTTCAGCTGTTGGCGCGCATCCACTACCACGGAAAAACCGCCGCGCGCGTCGATGTTGGCGTCGGTGTGCCGGAGGGCTGGAACGTAGCCGCCGTTTCTCCGATCGATTTCCCCGAGGGCGGGGACCGGCTGGCGCGCTTCACAATAACGCCGCCGGCAAACGCCACCGAGGGCGCCTATGATCTGAAGCCTTACGCGCAGCTGGGTTCGCAGGTCTTCAGCATGTCGTATGAAGCGCTGCCGTCGCTTCCGTCGCGGCACGTAAGCGAGCCTGCCGTTGCGCAGGCGCAGGTTCTCAATCTCACTCGCCCGTCTCACCTGCGCGTCGGTTACATTGCCGCGGGAATTGATCCCGTTCCGCAATCGCTTCAACAGCTCGGGATCGACGTCACCATGCTCGATGAAGCGGCTCTCGCTTTCGGTGACCTGAGCCAGTTTGACGCCATCGTTGTCGGCATTCGAGCGTACGAACTCCGGCCCGATCTGATGAGCGCGAATCACCGCCTTCTCGATTACGTGCAAAATGGCGGCGCGCTCATCGTTCAATACGAGCGCGATTTCGCTTGGAACAAGCTCCTTCCCGCCCCATTCCGCGCCACGATGGATCAGCCCGCCGAGCGTATCACCGATGAAAACTCGCCGGTTCGCTTCGTGGATCCCAGCAGTCCTTTGCTGAATTATCCCAACCACATCACCCAGGATGATTTCCGCGGATGGATCCAGGAGCGCGGTCTTTATTTTTGGGGCCAATGGGACTCTCGGTATCAAACTGTCTTGGCCATGCATGATCCGGGAGAATCGGACGCCTTGGGCGGCCTGGTCTGGGCTCGTGACGGCAAGGGCGTCTACATCTACGCCGGTCTGGCATTTTTCCGCCAGCTTCCTGCGGGTGTCCCGGGCGCCTACCGGCTCTTCGTCAATCTCTTGAGCGCGTCACAGGCCGAGGGGCGTTAACCGGCGAAATCGAAATCCTTTTTCGCTGAAGAGCGCATCTGCTTTGGCGAATTTGACAGAACCACTCTGGTTGCCTGCGTCGAGGATCCGCCCCCGCTCCATTTACTCTCGAAGAACAACCGTCCCGAGTGAAAATTCGCTGCGGGTAGGGAAGTGCTATCCTCGGCCTCGCGTCCGAGGCACGTCATACATTCTGTTTACGGGTTGAGGGGAACCAGATGAAAAAGTTGCTCCTGCTTGGTTCAGTGATCTCTGTCTTCGTGATTTCAGTCTCATGGGCACGGCCTCAAGGCCAGCAAAAGAAGACCAACGCGCCGGCGCCGCCGACCGTCTTCGCGTCCGTTGCCGAGGAGATCAACCACGACATTGGCGAAATGCTCGGCGCTTGGCAGGTCGGCGACGTCGAGGCGATGCACAAGTACTATGCCGACGACGCTACGTGGGTCTCCGGCACGTATGGCCCGCCAATCGCTGGCTGGCAAAATTATGTGCCGAACTATCTTCAGCAGCGCAAGGGATTCACGGGCATTCAACTCCTCACAAAGAACGTGAATATCTTTCACTACGGCGATACCGCTTGGGCGTGCTATCAGTGGGAGTTTATGGGCCTTGATCAGGGCAAACCCGTCACCGCCCGCGGGCAGACGACTCTTGTCTTTGTGAAGCAGAACGGCGGCTGGCTCATCGTCCACAACCACACGTCGCAAATATACCCTGGAACGTAGGGCACGCCCCAGCCACGATCAATGCGGCGCGGGCGCTAAAAGCTTCGGAAGCCTTCCCAGATCCACAAGTCGGCACTGACCACAGCCAGCAGGATCCAGGCGATCATCACCGAGCGGATCACTGGATTGATTCGCTCAATCCGTCCCACAACTTCCTGTTGCTCTTTCTTGTTCAAGCGTGGTCCGGTGTATTGGATGGAGATGCATTGGAAGGGGGTGCACGCCAAGAAAATGATAGGTCATGCGGCGCTGCGTTCTGATCTGCGCTCCCAGAAGTCTTGAAAACGACCACTGAGTTTTGAGCAGCGGAGAGCAATGATGGCGTTTGAGCCTGGCTTGGTCCAGTGCATACCGGCACGTTTGAGGCGCGTGCCAATGGCCACCTTGCATCCGGCCTCGACAACACCGGAGGAGGTGCACAAGCCCTGAGCGTGGAACTCCGTATAGCGCATACGCTCGCGGTTGGTCTTGAAATAGTGGAGACAGCGACGAGCCAGATCCGAGCGCGGGACCTGGCGGCGGATGGCGTTGAGCAGCGCTGGGAATTTTCCGGCATCGAGTTCTTCCTTGCGGCGTTCTGCCCATTGAGCAGCCCGTGGGGCGGTGGGACCGTAAAGAGCTTTTCCGAGATCACTCAAATATTCTTTGGCATGATAGCGGTCCACAATCTGGGTGGCACCTGGAAACTGATCGTCGGCAATGTTCCAAATCCATAGGGCCCCATCCCCGAGCACGACCCTGCGAGGCGCTTGGCAGAAGCGGCGGCGCGTAGCTTCTCTCCAGACGCGCTGGGCAAAGGGAGAACGTGAAGCAGCGGTATCCGGCGCGCAGGCACTCTCCAGGGCCGCTGAATAGGTAACCGATCCTTCATCGCGGACGGGGGTGCCTTGTGCATCGCGCGACTCCGCACTCCAAATGGTGCAGAGTTTCACCTCGCCGGTCTTGGCGGATCCGTTCGGTTGTTTGCCCGTACGGCCCACGAGTTCCTCTGCTCGAAGGGGAATCCCCGTTCCGTCCATGCCGAGATACAAAGTCCGCGGCAGAGCGAGAGCATGCAGAGGTTCGCTGTGCAAGCGTTCGTCTTCGGCGACTTCTTTTCCCAACGCTTCGGCGGTTCTCTCCACCTGCTTGGCATCGACAGGCACGCCGGCCAACTCGCGCAGTAACGCACTGCCCTCCTGGAAGCTAACCATGGCCCCTACGGTGCCGGTCATGCGCGTGAGGGCCGGAGAGAGTGAACTGTTTTCTAGGCCCAGTTGCTGATCACGAGGGCAGAAGCCCTGGCCGCAAGAAGAACAGTGATAGTAAGCGCGTTCCAGACGCAAGGGACC
>DATDGP010000361.1:0-1934 GCA_036522035.1 Terriglobales bacterium | reverse complement strand
CTCACACGCACCACATCAAGCTGACCAACGTCAGGATCAGCTATGACATGACTGGCTGCCCCACATACCAAACCGCCACCACAACCGGCTTTCAGTTGAACGGAACCGTCAGCCTCTTGACGGGCAATGGAAGCATCGCGTCCTTCGAGACCGATCCGCCTTCCTCGACACTGCAGGTCTGCGTCACCGGAGCGACCGCGACTCAGTTCTCGATCGAAAACTCGAACATCACGCTGGTCTTCGGAGGACCTGCGATCACACACTTCGGGACAGGCGCTATCCATGGCGTCGTGCGGATTGCATCAGCTGACTCGAACGGGAAATTTCGATAAGTCCGTCGATGAATGACCAGTCGGGATGATTGCTGCCACTCTGGGCTCCATGTATTTCGGAGCTTCGCCCCTGCCGGGCGTAGTTCGAAGCGTCAAAGAAGCAAATAGAGGTAGCGGGTGGGTGGCGGCTTTGCCTGATCGCTTTTGTGGCGATTCTGCGGAGAGTATCCGAGACTGTTACGAATGTATGGTCCGCCGCGGGACTGCAAGGGAAAAGTTTGGTCGAGAAGACAAGTCTGCGCAAATGTATTCGGCCTTTGGGTGGAGAGTAGTTCTCCTGGCCAGGATGAGATGCGCGCGTGTCTGTCCTTTTAAAACTCGTTGGTCGTTGAAGACCATTCGTAACACCAGGTTGCGGACACGCCGTTGTGACTGTTCTTTCGTCTTTACTTACCCTGTGCAGACTTCGGTGGGGAAACTTCAATCCGTCGTAGTGGTGGTGTGGGAAAGTGGGAGCGCGCAGCGCTTCCAAGCCGAAGGCGCCTTTTCCACACCATTAGGTGGCGACGGGCCTGTACTCGTTGCCGCTGGAGAGCACGGCCCAGGCGATGCGAGCCAGCTTGTTGGCCATGGCGACCACGACGACGTTCTTGTGCGCTCTGGCGTCGAGTGCGTCGAGCCACGCTCCAATCGGTGCTCGGTCGCGCTTGATATGCAGCACCGCTGCTCGCGCGCCGTGAATCAGGATCCTGCGCAGGCACGCGTTACCTCGCTTACTGATGCCAAACAGCTTCGCCTTACCACCGGTCGAGTACTGACGGGGCACGATGCCGAGCCACGCTGTAAGCCAGCAACTGCTTCTGCGTGAACTTCTTCCGCACAAGCACCTTGCCGGCTGCGCCGAGCGCCACAAGGTGAAAGGTCGTCTTGCCAAGGTCGATGCCAACGGAATGTATCTGCATGTCGATGATCCTCCTTCACAGGAACTGCAACCACGATCCACCTGCTACCTCAGATGAATCAAGCGGCGGACCATCTCATTAACTCTTTGATCAGAGCGACTGGAAACAATGTTCCCTGGTTACGTCCTTGACCTTCGATGAATCCCATAAGATGACCTCCTCGCCTTGTAAAGAGATCGTCTCATTGGTGCATCCTCAGCTCGGAAATTTTGAGCATTGTTCAATCTGCTGCCAGCTCACTCTTTCAAACTCCTGCAACATCGGACGAATACAGGCTCTTGACATTATATATAGCCATCTATATATAGTCATCTTAGGATGAAAAAAACTGATTCGGTCCAGGGAACCCTTGATCTGCTGGTGTTGAAGATTCTTTCGCGCCGGCCGCGAACGCATGGATACGGGATCATGGCTGCAGTCAAGGACTGTTCCGACGATCTGCTGCGTGTTGAGGAAGGTTCTCTGTACCCTGCTCTCTATCGCATGGAGGAAGCCGGCTGGATTCGCGCGGAATGGATCAAGAAGCACACCGGACGGCGGGCGCGCGTGTATGAGTTGACGGCGGCCGGAAAGAAGCAGTTGGGAATCGAAGAATCTCGTTGGCAGTCTGCTTCCGCTGCCATCAATCAGGTTCTTAGGACGGTGTGATATGTCGTTATGGTCGCGTGTCGCAAATGCGGTTCGCGGTGAGCAACTGAGC
>DATDGP010000360.1:0-1740 GCA_036522035.1 Terriglobales bacterium | reverse complement strand
GGACCAAGCCAAACACAGAGTGAAGAGACGTTTCCGGAAAACGTTTGTATGCCGGCCGCGGCTCTTCGTGTTTGTCGCATAACCACCGACGCAGCCTCCGGCGGGCGTGTAGATCGACCGCACAGTAGGCTTTGCTGACTGGCCCCAGACAGAAGTAGTTGGCCCAGCCGATCATCATCCGATTGAGCCTTTCCACGATTGCCTTCGAATCCTGCCAGACTTTGTCACGCCCGGTCTCGTCGCTGATCGCTCGACAGATGTGCTGCACTCGTTTCTTCGAGGGTACCGTGCCCAGATAGACTCGGCCCCTCCTCATCGAGTAACACCGCCCGAACGTGTATCCCAGAAAGTCAAACTTCTCTTCCGGCAGATAACAGACCCGCGTCTTACTCTCGTTCACCGTCAGCTTCAGCTTCGACATCATCGCCCGCATCTCGGCCAGAGCCTGCTCCGCTCCAACTCGACAGCAGATGACGAGGTCATCGGCATAGTTCACGATGTACGCTTTCCAACGCTTTTCGTGCCCGAGTTTCTTCCACCCCAGCACGAACCGTCGCATGTACAGATTGCTGAACAAAGGACTGATCGGAGACCCTTGTGGAGTACCTCGACCTTCGTCCCGATTGCGCGTACTCCGACGTTTATTCCCACGCTCGTCGGTTTCCTCGACCGGAGCTTCCAGCCACATCTTGATCAGATGCAGCATCGCTCCGTCGATGACCCTTCGAGCCACCGACCTCATAAGCTCGGCATGTGGAACGCTATCGAAGTAGCTGCTGAGATCCGCATCCACGATCTGCCCATGACCCGTGTTGATCAGCGTGTGGACGTGCTTGACCGCGTCCAGCGCGCTGCGGTCCGCCCGATAGGCATACTGCTCCGGCTGCAGGTCGGCCTCGAAGATAGGTTCGAGGACCAGCATGGCCGCCGTTTGCACAACCCGATCCCGGATTGTCGGTATCCCCAACGGTCTCTGCTTCCCATCCGGCTTCGGTATGTAAACCCGCCGCACAGGCTGCGGTTGATAGGTTCGACTTTTCAGCCCTTGCGTCAGTTCGTCCATCCATCGTTCCCTGCCGTACGCTTCAATGTTCTCGAATGTCTGGTTGTCCACTCCCGCGGCCCCGCCGTTGGCTTGGCAGCGTTCGTAGGCATAGGCCAGAACATCTCTCCGATACACCTTGTCGTATACCGCGTGGAAACGAAGGTTGGGCGATTCCTTCGCTTTTGCGTGCAACGCCGTCTGCAACTTCTGGACGCTGAATGGAGTTGTTAGGCTCGTCGCCAATCCCTCGGTCCTTTGTCACTTGTTGCGTTCGTCTTTAACTGAGGCCCCTTCCCTCCACCGGCATTACCCGGCTTCCTCGGTACTATGGGCCTCTCCGTCACCCCATACGGCCCAGCTTGTCTCTCGCGAGTTGCCGGTTGATCCCTACGGCGATCACCGCTGGGGCTTCCCGTGTTGCGTCTGGTCTCCTATGCCTACATGCCATCGCCATTACCCCGGCAGATTGAATGGAGCTTGTTCGCTCGTCTCTCTCCATCCCCAGCGCCCTTCCCTGTGTAACAGTCAGGTCGGCTCCTGCCACTACTTTTTCGGGGCCTGCTCAGCGTTCACTCGCGTTATGGCCGGCACGCTCGCGGAGTCGCCATGCGACCCTTTCCATCGAAAGCTCCGACAGCTTCGTTGCCTCCACTGCCGCTTCGATTGCTACCGGGTGGAGCGAACCAGTTCCCGGG
>DATDGP010000359.1:0-2290 GCA_036522035.1 Terriglobales bacterium | reverse complement strand
GTTGTACTAAGCCGCTGACGCGGCAGGGGGGCTTCACGAGCACATTGCTGAGGTGAACAATGAACGAGCGAAAGGAGCTCGTTCATGACAAAACTGCGTCAACGAATGACTGAGGATCTTCGGCTGCGGAACTATTCCGAGCAGACGATTCGTTCTTACACCGAGGCCGTGGCGGACTTCGCCCGGTACTTCAACAAGCCACCCGATCAACTGGGGCCGGAGCATGTTCGCGACTATCAACTGCACCTGATCAATGAGAAGAAACTCTCCTGGTCCACGCTACAGGTCCGCATTGCCGCGCTCAAGTTCTTCTATACCCAGACGCTGAAACAGACCTGGTTTCCCCAGCAAGTCGCCAGACCTAAGGTCCGGCGGAAACTCCCTACGGTACTGAGCCGCGAAGAAGTCGCCAGGCTGATCGATGCAACGCCGAATCTCAAGCACCGGACACTTCTGGCGACACTCTATGCGACGGGGCTCCGCTGCGCCGAAGCGCTTCAGCTCAAGGTCACCGACATCGACAGCGAACGCATGGTTCTTCTGGTGCGGGAAGGCAAAGGTCAACGGCCACGGCAGGTCATGCTCTCAAAAAAGCTGCTGCCACTGCTGCGCGCCTATGGGCGCTGGCGCAGACCGTCGGACTGGCTGTTTCCGGGCGACAAGCCGGACTCTCCCCTGCATCCCTCCGGCGTCCGACAGATCTGCCAGCAACGGGCGTCTAAGGTCGGCATCACAAAGCAGGTGAGTCCGCACATCTGGCGGCACTCGTTCGCCACCCACCTGCTGGATGCCGGAACAGATCTCCGCACCATCCAAGTCCTGCTCGGGCATGCCAGCCTCAAGACCACGGCTATCTATCTCCACGTCTCAGTAAGAAGAGTCCAGGAGACGCCAAGTCCCCTTGAGGATCTTGCGATCGCTGAGATTCTGACTCCGGATAACGACGGTCGAAGGCGGTGACAGAACATCGGCTCGAAGTGGCCGATGTTTTTCGGGAATATGGGGAGGATTTTCTCGAGCAGTGGGGGCCCGGTGTCTCACCACAGCAGCGGAAAGCTCTCCGCGACATCGGCGCCTGCCGCACAGCCGCTCTGGGCGGCCATGTTGAGGAATGCGACCGGTGCGGCCATCAGGTGATCGCTTATAACTCGTGTCTTATGGGGAGTTTTTTCTAATGGGGAGTGGAGCGACAAAAGGGCATACCGCAGGAGGCCGCACGCCCTTTCGACTCTCCATTATGGCTTGCCTTTCAGCAGCGCAAGCAGTTTGTCGGGAGGCCGGAACTTGCCCTTCCGAAGGCTTGGCGGTACGACCGCTTCTATAGCCTCCAGCTTTTCGGTAGGATCGGCCCGAACGTAGATCTCCGTTGTGCTCAGGTTGCTGTGCCCCAACCAGAGAGAGACTTTTCGGATGTCCTGCGTCGCTTGCAGCACCACCATAGCGCAGGTGTGTCGAAGCACATGGGGCGACACTTGTTTACCGTCTAGCGTCGAACATTTTCGATTCGCCGTTTCGGTATGACACCGCAGAATGTATGCGACTCCCCATCGGCTGAAGGGTTCACCGCGAGCGTTGACAAAGAGCTCAGGCGAAGCGACCGGCCCACGGGTGGCCAACCAGGCGCGAAGTGCCGCAGCCGTCGTCTTCCAAAGAGGCAACGCCCGTTCGCGACGGCCCTTGCCGCGCACGCGGATGCTCGCCGACTGGGGCGCAACATCATCGATACGCAGGCCGGTCAGCTCTGAAACGCGGAGCCCGGCGCACACCGCAAGATGCAACATCGCCCGATCTCGGATTCCCTTCCGCGTGGATGGATCAGGAGCGTCGAGCAAGGCCTGCATTTCCTCCTGGACCAGATAAGGCACCAAACGGGTATCGGCTTTCTTGAAGGGAATCGCCAGAACGCGACGCACCTGCCCAACTGCGGCTGGCTCACGGTGCTCCAGAAACCGGAAGAACGAGCGGATCGCAGCCAAGCGGACGTTTCGCGTTTCCGCTGAATTGCCGCGTGTGGTCTCCAGATGTTCCAGGAATGAGCAGACCAGTGGGGCGTCCAACTGCTCCAGCATCAGAGCCGAAGGCGCCACCTTGAGTTTCTTCGAGATGAACTCGAACAAACACTGGAAGCTGTAGGCGTACGAATCGCAAGTGTGTCGGCTGGCGCCACGCTGGCGGACCAGATACTCGCGGAGGAATGCTTCCATGTGCGGTGCGAGCGCGGTCATTGGCGCCCTCCCTGTACAAAGTTTTCGGCGACGACGGCGATGTCGAGTAGAAGCTCGGGTGTGGT
>DATDGP010000358.1:0-16152 GCA_036522035.1 Terriglobales bacterium | reverse complement strand
ACGGGACGCATGCTCTCCCAGCCAAGCCGGGTGAGCGCTGCCGGATCCAGGCTGGCAGCGCTCGTCATGGTATACCGAAAGGTGAATTCGCCGCCCTGTGCGGCGCGGTAGTTCGTATCCCAGTAATTGTTCATGACATAGGAAAAGAGGGTGGAGCTCTTGGGCTGAAATTCGGAGGGCCACATGCCGCGATTGATGTCCCCTAGACTGGCGAGCGGCGCATCCGGCGCGCTGATTCCCACCGTGAGATCACGATCACGCGACGCCATCCATTTCTGGACACTAAACCACTCGAGGCTCGCGCCCTTCATCAAGTCGCGGGCGGGATCAATCCATTCTTGTTGCGTGGCGTATGCGAACTGTGGCGACCTGGTGGCGACGGGAAATGCAAAATAGACGCCCTCCTTCGTGGTCACAGACTCTTTGGTGACGTGGTTGACGAATTCGATCTTCTTCGCGTTGTCGAACAACAGCATTTCAGTTTCGACCCGCGGTGTATTGGGCGCCCGGCTGTGCACGCGAATCGATTGCCCAAAGGGAATCCTGGTTACGCTGGCCAACTCGCCCTCGACGGCAGGATGAACGGTCAACTGCGCTTTGGGCCAGGTGCTGATCGGGCGCATGATCTGGGTGTTCCCGTCTCCGCCCGTGACGTAGAGGTACTGGTCGAACTTGTACGGACTCTTGTTATTTACAATCTCGCGATTCAGTTCTTTGTCAAAGATACTCGCGACCGCTCCTCTCGCCGGGTCTACAGTGACCCGGTAGAAGGAGTTCTCAACCACCCAGTCATGCTTCACCTCTGCCTCCGGCGGCGCAATCGGATCGGATTCGTTGTAGCTGATCGCGTAGCATTTGTACCCCACGGCAGGCAGGTCTTGGGCGAGAAACCGCACGTGCAGGAACCCCTCCTTTGCCCAAAGCACCTCGAACGGAACGGTCTCGCCCGTTGTGAGGTCTTTGAGTTTTGCGTGGTCAAACAGGTCAGCCTCGACGACCGCGTCGCGCTGCCAACTGAGAGAATTGAAGACAATGAGGGTGTTTGCCGGCACGTGCACTTGATCCCCCAGCTGGCTGAGAGATCGGTTCGTCAGATCATTGATCTCTAATCTTGCCGTGGTGGCTCGGCTGTCCTTCACATCGAGCTGCTTAATCGTTTCGGCGTGGTCGGGCTGGGTCATGGAATTCCACGAAGCCCAGGTATGTTCAGCGAACAGCACGATGTTGCGCCAGATATCATCGGTAAGTTCTTTGGGCGGGTGCAAGTCAGGATCAAGGATGTGAGTTAAGCTCGAGAGGGTCTCGGCCGAAAGCGCCCGCTCCTGATTCTCACGATCCTCCGCGGCATAGAACGCATCACTGCCGACGCCGTCTTCCCAATAGGGCCCCCCATCGCCCTTGTAGGTCTTCAGATCCCTGCCGTAGTGTTCGGCGACGTCTTTGAAGAAGTCAGGGAAGGTAGCATAGCGCAGCTTCGGGTAGGCGTAATCCTGGTCCCAAGCCTGGACGAAAGTTGCGGCGCCCGGAACCAGATCGGTGTTCTCAGCTTGAGTCCCATAGACCAGGACAACGTCCGGTTTGTATTCGGGCCTGTCATAGGCCTGCAAAAAGACGGGCAAAGAGTCACGGACCGCCGGAAGCGCCGGAGGAAGCGCAAAGAGGCTCTCGATTTGCATGTAATGACGCGAGTAC
This sequence comes from Terriglobales bacterium, assembly GCA_036522035.1. Taxonomy (GTDB): domain Bacteria; phylum Acidobacteriota; class Terriglobia; order Terriglobales; family Acidobacteriaceae; genus Angelobacter. The sequence goes on along the minus strand of DATDGP010000358.1, from coordinate 14,460 downwards.
CAGAACAGGACCTTCTTGCCATCCGGCCCCTGCCACCAGAACGGAGACTTCTCATTCCAGCGGCCGTAGATTAGGAACGGTGCGCGCCAGTTGTTCCCCGCTGCGACCCAGTACTTCACTCCCGCGCTCGCCAGAACCGAGGGGTAGGAACCCGTGTAAGAGGGGACGTCGGTGATATTCGCGTATTCAAACGGAAGTCCCTCGCGGCGCGCCAGGGACTTCGAGAAGTAGAGTGAACGATAAAGCGTTTCGAGGGACGCGTATCCCGTCAGCAGGTTGCAATATTGTACCGGCATCATGAGCTGGTCGCGCCGAATGAGGTTCAGAATCTCATCCTGTTTGGCTTTCGATCGAGTGTCCAGGAGCTGCTCCATGTTCCAGGAAGCGTCCATCGAAAAGCGGAATTCAGGGTGCTGCCGGACCAGTTCGGCGGCTTGATCAAGAACCCGCGGCTGGGCTTCGGCGACTTTACCCTGATAATCCGTGTAACCGATATCGAGATGGGTGTGGGGCACGACGTAGACTGTCCACTTGCGCTGCGCTTCCAAACTCACTTCAAGAGTGCGCGTTCCGCCTGCTTGGATCCGTAGACGGGCGTTGGCTGTTCCGGTCCACTCCGGGACATCAAAGGACATGAGTTGCTCGCCGAAGTCGGGTTGCGAAGACAAGCTGATTGACCGGTGCCAGCCGCTGCAGTCGAGCTCAACCCGGCCCTGAGAAATCTTCCGGTTCAGTCCTACGATGGCCTCCACCACCTCAATGAGCCCTTTACCAGTCTGCTTATAGAAGACCGTGGGCGTGGCGGATCCCTGGATCTCGGCCAGCGAGAACTTGCCGCTGGGGTCTTGAGAGAGCTTCAGGGCGTCGTAGAAAATGCCGGAATCCCCGATCCCCACTGTTCCGTAACTGTTGTCCGGCGTCGCGGGATCATCCAAACAGGTCAAGATAAGCTTGTTTTCGCCTGGCTGGAGGAAGGCCGGCGGAATCTCAATGGTCAGTCGCTGGTAAGAGTACTGGGGGATGAAGGCGGTAGGGAAATTGCCCAGGTCATAACTGAGGCGAGGCCGTAGATAATACATACCGCGCTTTCCGTTCACGTCGACGCGAAGATTGGGCCGACGGGGCATGTACGGCAGGACCCCAACCGTCAACTTGTAAAGGCCTTTGGGGTGACCCTCCAGGGAAAATAATACGGTAAAGGGGTGTTCGCGACCTCCGGCCAACCCATTGGCTGAGCCCGGCTGGAAACCGGACCAATCTTTCTTCCAGTTACTGGTACCGACATGATACACAGGATCGGGTTGGGCTGATGCCAGTGAGCCGAAGCCAAAGCTCACTCCGAACTCTTCGGAGGACTGGTCAAACTCACCGATCTGCCACAGCGTCTTCTCCTGGCCGTAAAGAGCTCGAGGGCCCAGCCAACACCAGCATCCAAGGACCAGCAGAGTCCCCAGCGCGCTGAAGGAACGAAGTTTAGTCACGCGATCCCCTGTCAGAGCTCATTCGGGCCTACGAATACCCGCTACGAGCCCCGTCATCGTCACATGTCGCGATCAAGGCGTTGTAGAAGAGCCCGTATGAACCCGAGGGCGTAAGCCATGCCCGCATGCCACGGAGCCCGGCATGCCATCTGCGGAGTGTGGTCCGGGATCACCACTCCATCGAAGCCGTTCTGCTTCAGAATGCTCAGCACCCGGAACATATCGACATCCCCATCGTCCACAAACGTCTCGCGGTAGCGGGGAGCCTTGCCGTGCACGTTGCGCAGGTGAACATACGCGATCTTCCCCTGCCGGCTGTACCAATCAACCACGTCGTATATATTTCCCTCGGTCATCTCGGCCAGCGAGCCGACGCAGAACTCCAGCGCGTTGCGCGGGCTGGGTTTCAGATCAAGCAATTTCTGGCAAAGCCACGGTTGGTAAACGAGCCTCGGCTGGCCTCGAAGCAGTGGCACCGGCGGATCGTCAGGATGGGCTGCCAGCGTCACGCCCGCCTCTTCGGCCACCGGCATCACCACTTCGAGAAAGTCCCCCAATCGCTGCCACAATGTTTCCGGCGTTACTGCCTCGACGGTCCCCGGCGGTGCGTGTGGGTCATACACCATGTTCCACACCATACCCCTGGGAATTGGAGTTTCGTCCAAGCCCTCCATACCCACCGAAATCGCGCCGCCACGCGCAAAGTGTCCTTTCATTCTTCCCGCGACACCGGCAAGAGAGAAGTTATAGCCAATGACCGGAATGCCGGCGTGCCCGACATTGCGGATTATGGTCTTGATATTCTGTAAGTGCTGGTCTTTCTTGGGACCGTCGAGCAGGACATCATGCCAGTGTGCCGGGTCAAAGTTCTCGACGGCCGCGAGCTCCAAACCTGCTGCTTTGACTTGTTCCTTCAACCCCACCAACTCCTCGACCGCCCATAGCTTGGTTGGATCGCCGGCCCGCCCCCAGCCGCCCCGGCCGCCTGTAGGCTGGTTCTCTCGATCGTTATCCTCGCCCTGATCGAAGTAATCGACGAGGTGCACGATCAGGTGCGTGCATCCACACTGCCGGGCGAAGCGATAGTTCTCCGCAGTGAGCATGTGGCGGTAGAGACCCAAGCCTAGTTTCATCGGGGCTTCCTCCATCCGCGCTGCAAAGCCATGATCTCGAACGGCGCCTTCGAGCTCAAACGATGTGATCGGGCTTTCCCGTCTCGAGGGTCAACCGCATCTTCGGAGCTGGAGTCATCTCGTCCAGATGGCGCACTAAATCGCGAAAGCAATATTGGCGCGAGGATCGGCAGAGTTAAGGGTTTCGTGAAGTTCCAAGATCAATTCCACCGAATAACCGTTGACCTTGAGCTCCTCCTGGTTTTCCTCGGTGGCATTTGCCGGCCACACCCGCTCCATACTAAACAGCGGCAGAGTCAAATGCACTGTGGTCGCAACGCCTCTGGTTTCGGGCAGGCGTACCACTGTTCCGTTGCCGTCCTCAGCCACTTTCCAGTTCTCGACGCCCACATTCGTGGCGTCCACGTCAAGGACCGCTGGGTGAAGGTAGCTTCGCTTGTCTTGAGCGTTGGCCCTCGTGCCCATGGATTCGCTGCCGGTCACGCTGAACGCCATCTGAACGATTACTAGTGGCCTGTCGCAGAGATCGTTAGTGCGAGCAACCGAGTGAGCGCCTCAGAGTCTGCGATTGGCCTCATCGGGCATACTAACAGCGGCTCTGCGACATACCACTAGCACACCAACTTCCGTCGGGTGCAGAGTGGTGAACTTCGCGTCGCTAAACGTTGACGAGCGGACGGCAACCGTCGGCCGGAGATCTGGGTAAAATCGGCCGTTCGGCCATGGCTCTTCCGGAGCTTGGGCAACCGGTCAGCAATGATAAACTGGAGATCCCAAGCGACCCCTCACCACGGCGCCGACCAGCTCCTGCACGGTGAACCAGGCGAAGTTTGCTCCCTCGAGCAGACGGCGAAATCGCAAGCGGGCCACGGGAAGCCGAACCGCCAGTTCCAGCGCGACTTCTTGCTTGCTCACCCGCACTCTGACCTTCCGCCATCGCAGGCTCGGGGCCTCACCATGGATCGACAGTCCTTGTCGGGCTTCCTCTTCCGACGGCCCCCCAAAGTAGTCGAGACAGAGGTTGTGACTAACGATTCCTGAGATCATTCTGCCGACGACCGGCGTGCCGTACGCTGCCGCATGCGTTTTCTCCTGATACCGATAAGGTTCAATCGTCTTCCAAGGCGGGATCCGAAGCGGGTTCATGGTTGAAAGCCCCGAGCCCTCTCGAAATCGGAACTCCGCGATATGCCCACCTCCGGTCAGCGTGATCACCCGAATCAGATCGTTCTCGAGGACAAAGGCCTGCCGGCCGTGCCAGGACGACGATTTGCAAACGAGATCCGATTGCGATCGCATCAGACAAACTCCAAGGCAATCGAGTTTCATGCCTTCGCGCACTGGTCCCCGATTCCTGAAACGCCATGCCACCGACGGGGACTAGCAGTCCTCCGATCCACCATGACGGCCGATCCTCGGACGAACGAAAGAAGTTCGCTGGCTGGAAAGACGATGACCTGCGCTACTTACTGAATGGCCGATCTCGCCTCGAACGTGGGGACGGTCGCGGTGTCAGGCAGCCTATCGGGGTGAGGATCAAGCTCCGCCGCCCAGCGCAGCATTGGATTATCGATGGGTCCGGGCAACGCCCCGCTACGGTTTGCTCGCCCCCTTTACAACCCGCTTCACGACAGCGACGCTGCGTGTCTGTCCACCAACTCGCGAACGTAATCTTGACCCATGCCCGAACCGCCGCCCGTGATCACCGCGATTTCGGCGGGTAGAATCCATCCGGTCGCTCCCTTTGTGGGTCGCACCCCTAGCGGCGACCCGCGTGAGTTATTATCAGGCTCGAACCGTTCGGCGAGATGACCCTCTACGCTCGATGACAGCGTAGCGGCTGCCCTTTGATCTTCAGGTCGAGCACGGAAATGTGACTACGGCCCAGATTCCCAACATAAAGCTGGTCGAAGTCAGGCCCACCGAAAGCGCAATTTGTAGGCGCGCACAGGAGGAGGTTCTCAACATCCTGACACAGCAGCTTCACACTTCGGTCCGTCGAAACTCGATAAATAGAGTTCGAAGCGTAGGCGGCAACGTAGAGGTTCCCTTCGGCGTCGAACGCGAGCCCATCCGGCACTCGCGCGAGACCCTCGGCATACACCTCCGCCGTGCTCGCCGTACCGTCCGCCTTGATTTCAATGCGCACCACGCGATCCAGATTGCTTTCCACAACGTACAGGTGCCGCTCGGCTGCGTCCAGCGCCAATCCGTTCGCAAAATGGAAAGGTCCTGGCGCAAAGATGTTTACGTGCCCATCGCAATCTAGTCGGTAAACAACACCGTTGGCCTGCTTCCATTCCCCAGAATCACTGAAGTAAAGGTTGCCCCGGGAGTCGAACACACTGAAGTTGGGATTCACGAAGCGTCGGTCATCCGTGGAATCCGCCACGATCGTGACCTCGCCCTTTTGCGTGACTTTGATTAGGGATCGCGTGCCGCAGTTACAAATGTAGATGTCTTCCTGCCGATCGAGTGTCACTCCAAGACAGAAGCCGCCCGTTGTGGCCAGAGTCTCCGTCTTCTTTCCGTCGGACGAGATGCGGTAGACTTGGCCGGCCTCACCGCCCGCATAGAGTGTCCCGTCGCGGCCCACCGCGACACCTTCCGGATGATCGAGTCCGCTGACGAAATTGCGGACCTCCGAAATCGGGTACAGCATGAATCTCCTCGCGGCGATAGCGTCCGAGGCAGTAGGCGTTATTCGCTGTGCCGACCCTGCGGGGTCTGTAATTTCTTCGACAGCTCGAATTCGGCCTTGGCTTCCTCGGGTTTGCGGAGTTCGGCAAGGACACGACTCAGCAGGTAATGAATCTGCGGATTGCTCGGGTCGAGCTTTGCGAGCCTCTCGAGTATCGCATGAGCTTGGTCCGGCTTGCCGGCCCGCTCCAAGAGCACAGCCATATCTTCATTCGCGGTTAGGTTATTGGGATCTGTCGCGAGGGCCTGTTTGATCCACTCGCTGGCAATGTCCTGCTGACCCGCGTCAAGCGCCAAGTGCCCCAACTGCGCCTTGGCCGCGGCATTTTGGGGGTCGACGCGAAGAACCTGTTGCAGCTCGCTCGCCGCCTTATCACTCTGGCGCAATCGCTCATAAGCCGAAGCCAAGGACACTCGTGCGCTCACTCGCCGCCGGTCTGATCTGAGGCTTTGAAGGTAAGCCTCCACGGCATCCTCAGGGCGCCCTTCCTGCAGCAGCAGATCTCCCTGCGCCTCACGCAAACCGGGCTCGTCAGGATGATCGGCCAGGGCGGACGCAAGCAGATCGTGCGCTCGTTCAAAGTTCCCCAAGCGAATCAGCGTCTGCGCGAGCGCGTATGAAATGTCGGGGCGGTCAGGAGCGTTCGTGTGGGCTTGCAGGATCCAGTCGAGGGCAGCGCCATCATGTCCCGCGGCGTCGTCGTCAAGCCCGATATGCAAGAAGGCGTCAGGATTTGAGGGGTCCAAGCGCAGCGCACCATCGTACGCTTCACGCGCCTCCTGAAAGCGTCTCAATTTCGAGTAGGCCAAACCGAGATTGAGGTCCGTGGCGACGTCGCGGTCTGACGCGGGAATCGCGGCAAACTGCTGCACTGCCAGTTCGTATTCGTCATAGGCAGCCAGCTGCAGACCCAGTGAGAAATGCACCGCCGGTTGGAGGCCCGGGATTTTCGCCAACCGCTCTGCCGTGTCGCGACCGGCCGGGGCATTCCCGACGCCGAAATACGCCCCCGTCAATTCCAGGAGGGTCACAGGGTCCTTAGATCGCTCGACCTTTGCAGCTTGGAGACAACGCAAGCCTGACTCGTACTGCTTGTTCGCGACGTAAAGGCTTCCAAGATTCAGGTTGGCGGTCTTGTTTGCAGGATCGATTTCAAGAGCTTTGCGAAACTCATTGATTCCGGCCTCCTGGTTTCCAGATCGGAGCAGACTCACGGCCAGATTGTTGTGGAGCCCGGCCGTCCGGGGGCTGATCGAGATCGCTTTACGATAGGCCGCCTGCGCTTCGACGGGGTAGCCGTCAAAATCGTAAGCCAGGCCGAGCGTATCGAAGAGTTCAGCGACATTAGGGCATGCGCTGGTCGTGCTGACGAGTAGTTCTTCAGCCTGCCGGAACTGCCGTTGCCCGAGCAAATCCTTCCCTTTCTCGAGAAAGGAGGCACAGTAGGGCTGGGAGGCAGCCGTCGACTGCGCACCCGACCCTCGAATGGAAAGCAGCAACGCCGCTGCAGTACCGATAACACGAGCATTTCTGGCAGCGGACCGAAGACGTCCCTTCATTTCGCCCCTTCGTGGTCGCCTCCCGAAATGACGACCAGCGTCTGAGTCAAAGAGTCGCGACGGAAATCGCGGGCCTCCTGCTCGCTGGCTTCTCGCACCCGAGCAAACAACTCATTGGCTTCGGAGCTTCGACCTTGCTCCCGATAGGCTTGGCCCAGAAGATAGGCGATAGAACTCGACTGCGGATCCGCCGTCCGCGCGCGCTCCAGGTCAGTGATGGCTCGATCTATTTCCCTGGCCTGGAGCTCGAGCTTGGCACGATCACGATAGGCATACGCGAAACCGGGATCGAGTGATATTGCCGTATCAGCGGCTTGTTCCGCTCGATCGAAAGCCGCCGTCCCCGGAGAAACGCCCTTCTGGATCAGGGCCTCCGCAATAAAATAATAAGAAAGAGCGTCCTTGCTTTCGCTGGCAGATGACTTTTCGAAAGACTGGATGGCCCTATCCAGGTCGCCGGCCTCGAGCTGGGAGAGGCCCATTGCCAGGTAACTTCCAGCGTCAGACGGTGCCAGCTCGAGAGCGCGATTGTAGTCCTGCTGTGCCAGAGCGAACCGAGCTTTTAGCGTGTAGGCGATTCCGCGGCTCAAAAACAAATCGTGGGAGTTCGGAATCCGCTCGATGCCAGAGGTCAGAATCCCGGCCGCCAGGTCGAAGTTCAAGTGTTCGCACGCCAAAGTAGCAATGTTCAGATAATTCTGTGCATCCGCAGGGTTTGCGAGGATGCCCTGCCGGAAGGCATCGTAGGCTTCCTTGGTATTCCCGCCTTTCTCCTCGGCAACACCCAGCAGGCCGAACAATTCCGGACGCGTTTCTCCGTGCGTACTCAGCGCCTTGAGGGTGGCGATACACTTGTCGTACTGCTCGTCGCCGAAGTAAGCCAGCGCCAGCCCGTAGTTGCGTCGGAACTCATCCGGATAGTCCGCTGGCAACTGATTGAACACCTCGGTTGCCGACTTGAAGAGCTTCGCCTGCCCCAGCAGCCACGCGAGTCTGAAACTCTCTTCGTTTGTCAGTGCCGCGCGTCCCACCAAGCGCTTCAGCGTCGTACTGGCCTCAGCTGTTTGCCCGGTCTTTAACTGCGCTTCGGCCGCGATCAGTGACAGGCTGGGGTCTGCCGCGACCTGGCCCGGCACGCGGGACAGGTAGACGAGCGTCTGCTGATAATCCGCGCGCTCGGACCTGTACTTTCCGAGGATGACATTGACGGGTCCGTCGTCTGGATGAAGAGCAATGACCGGCTCAAGCTCCTGGGCTGCTTCGTCCTTGAGATTCTGGCTCCAGTAAACGATTCCCAACTCTCGCTGTGCCACCCAAAACGTCGGATCCAACGCGAGCGCTCGCTTCAGCGCTTCGATCGCCTCCCGAGGCTTGGCCACCAATACAAGCGCAATGCCTTCTCCGCTGAAACCGAAGGGACTCTCCGGAGCCTCCTGTTCAATCAAACGAAACTGATCCAGCGCATCACTGTAACGCTTCTCTTCAAGAAGCTTCATGCCTCGCTGATAGGCGGCATCCAACCGATCATGGGCTGCGGACTCCGGCTGCTTCTGCGTTTTGGCCCTTGTCTGCGGGGCAGCGAAGACTCCTATAACCAGCGCGAACGAAACCGTCAGGCCCCCGAAACACTCGCGGGAACAAACTGTACCGGGCTTGCGTCCTAACTCTTTCAGCCTCTTCATCTGGCGAAACAACGTGACGTCCGGCCGCCCTGAAAGCTCAGCCCCGATGATCTGCTGGCCCACGGTGGATTCTGACGCGGCCGGCCTTGGGTGCTGAATACCACTCGCCGTCAGCCAAATCCGAAGGATCTCGTTTCGAAAAAGTTATTCTCGAGCGCAATCCTTCGTCGCATCATCGGGTCCCCAAACCCCCGACAGATACCCAGCCCTTTAGCACTCTCCGGACACCAGTATCTCACTGCAGGAACTTGAGAGAGAACTAGATTTGCCTTGCAGCCGCCGCGCTGAAGATCTGCATCAAGCCCGAGGCGCCAACCCCGGTGCTGGATTCGCTTCCCAGAGTGCTGAAGCCGTCGCTGGCGCCGCCGCCCGGAGGTGAGGAGTTGGCGTTGTTTGAAAGTATTGAAGAGCTCCGACCGAAACTGGAGACTCTTGGACTCCGTGATGCTAAAGTTTTCAATAAGGCAAGGCCCTAGTCGCCGAACGTGAGACCGTTCCGACCCAAACTGCGGAGGAACGATGAACGTCGCCGGTTTGTACCACGCCTGGGGCGTCTGCTTGAATCCTGACGACAGGAGTAGAACCGGGTCGGCCCGTTGTGTTCCGCTCGACGGGTTGATATTGGGATTGTCGAACGGGACGCTAGCGGTGAACCGCAAACCACTTTCAGCGGTCGTAATCCCGCTGGCCTGCCACCCAGCCAGGATGGTGTTCCCAATTCCGCTCATGCGGCTGCCGAAGTACTTGCAATTGCCAACGGGGAGTTCGTAACCGTAGCTGAAGACAGAGGTGTGTGGAATGTTAACGTTGCAAGGTCCGTTGTCCGCGCTCCAGTTGTACAGGGTCTCGATGCCCCCGACTGTCCTTCATTATGGATGGACAGGCACTTCGAATACGCGTACGAACCGAGGAAGACACTCTCTGCTCAGCAACCTCTCGGGACCCGGCGACGCGGCGGCGAACTCGTCTTTTGGGTTTACCGCCGCCTTATGCTGTCATTCCCGCGCCGCGGGTAAGTGGCGTCGGGAAACGGCACTCACTGATCAGGTCCCCTCCAGGCTCACCAGAGCAACTTCAGTGAGAACTGGATTTCTCTCGAAGCCGCAGCACTCGTGATGCGCATGAAGGTCGGGCCATTAACCTGTGTTCCGATCGCGCCACCTAGTGTCGAGAAGCCCCCGCTCGAACCGCCTCCCGGAGGGGCAAGGTTGACATTATTGAAGATGTTGAAGAACTCCGACCGGAATTGAAGCTGCGTGGACTCTATGATCCGGAAGTTTTTGAGCAGAGCAAAGTCCCACGTGTTGGCCTTCGGTCCCCTCAGCGTATTGCGACCTACGTCGCCGAAGGTGTATGGCTGTGGGGTGACGTAAGCCGCCGGGTTATACCAGGCCTGTACCGTCTGTTTGAATCCCGACGGCAGCAGGGACGCCCCCGTTACGTTCGCTCGCTCCGTTTCGCTGGAGGGGTTGATGTTGGCAACGTCAGTCGCGTTAGCCGTGGCGGTGAACTGTAGGCCAGTCTCCGCCGTGGTGATGCCGCTGATCTGCCAACCGCCCAAAATTGCGTTCGCCGCTCCACTAGCACTGCTGCCCCAGTGCATGCCCCTGCCGTAAGGTAATTGGTAAGCGTAACTGAAGACAAAGATTTGTGGAACGTTGAAGTCGCAATTCCCCTTGTCCGCGCTCCAGTCATAAGGGTTCTGGATACTCCCCGATTGGCCCTCGTCCTGGATGGACAAGCAATGGGAATAAGTGTACGAAGCCAGGAAGGTCAGTCCCTGTGAGAATCGTTTCTGCACTTTGACCTGGAGCGAGTTGTAGCTGGCCACCCCGGAGTTGGTGTCCCAGGGAAATTGTCCGAAGAAGGGAAAGGGTGTTCGAGGCGCCACGGGGCCTGGTCCCATCAGGCTCGGAAGGGGCGCGTTGTACATGGCCTGGATGAACAGGTGCCTTGACTCAGACCCCACATAACTGACCGTCGCCGTCAGGTTGGGGGCAAACTGCCGCTCAACACTGAGATTATATTCCATGTTATAGGGAATCTTGAGCTGCGGGGTAGCTCCGAAGGCAAAGGCCGGAGTGTAGCTGATGGGCGGCAGGAACTGGGCCGCGGACGGCGGGTTGCTCCAGCAGGTCTGGCTGAGGTTCAGGTTCGGCGCCTGGCAGTTCACCATTCCAGAGTTCAAGCCGCCAAAGCTAATACCGGCGCCAAACGGCCAGGCAATGCGCGGATCCTGAGACTCCTGAACGAGCGAATTGTTGTGATCGGTAAAGATCGTGAATGCGCCCCGGACTACCGTTTTCTGGTCGGCGCTGTAGGCAAATCCAAACCGCGGCTGCCAGCCGTTGTACTTCGGGTCAAAGTAGGTCGGTCGGACATTCGGGAACGGCCAGGAGGGATTGCTGACCACTTGCCCGTTTGGCAGCGTGCTGGTAGGGGGGGTCGGAAACGGAACGGGAATCAGGAAACAAGAGTTTTCAAGGCCGACCGCTTCGGCGGAGTTTGGCAGTGCCCGCGTGGCCGGTATTGGGCAGTTGGGGTTCCAGCCTGACACCTGGTTGTTCTTGTAATGGGCAGGCGGAACGAAGTCATAGCGAATTCCAATCTGGAGGTTGAGCTTCCGCGACGCCTGCCATTTGTCCTGCAGGTAGTATCCGGTCCAGTTGGTCTTGTCGTCGGCATAGGTGGCGCCCACAAAGCCGAAGAGACTGGCGGGTAGATTAAGGAGCATGCTGGCCAGGCCATCACCCGTGCTGGACGCATTGAGGCCCTGACCGTAAGTCGCGCTCGAGGCGAACTGGTTGAAGCCGGTCGACTGACCCCAGCCGTCGTCGAAGCTGTGGATGTGGAAGAGCATAAAGCCCGCGCCGAAGGTGTGGGAGCCGTGGATTTTCTGGACGTCGGCACTGAACTGTTGCGAGCGGATGGGTCCCAACGGAATCGCAAACTGACCGGTGCCCCCCAGGCGCGGCGCCAGACTGATCTCGGGAACGATCGGGATACCGTCGCGGACCGGTTCTAACGCCGCCTGGTTGGTGGCATTCAGCAGCGCCTCGCCGCCGGGCTCGTTCGTGCTGCCATAGTTCGTGTAGTTGTACCCGTAGTGGAAAGAAGCCAGCAGGGTTGGACTGAACAGGTGGGTGTAGCCTACCGCGATCACCCGAGCTTTGTTGGTGTTAACGGTGGTGCCGATCAACAACGCCGTTGGAAAGATCTCACTGGGTTGCGTATAGTAGAAGTTACCGTAGAGATTATCGTTGTTGGCAAACGCGTGGTCAACCCTGACGCCGAACTGGTTGCTCGTGATGATCTGGGGACTGGAGGCGGCAAAGTTGGGGAAGGTGTTTGGCGGCACGTTGAGATTAGGTAACGGGTAGAAAGCCTTCAGGTAGGTCAGAGCCTGCGGATTCAGGGGCAGGTTGATCGCGTTGCCTGGAAAAGGATCTCGAACCAAGCCGGTTGCGGTCGCCGTAAGTCCGGTCCCCGGATCGACCTGGCCGGCAGTGACTTCCCGGGTGCTGTAAGGGTTGAATATCTGGCCGTTCAAAATCGGACGGCCCAAATTGTCAACGGCCCCGGACGGCTTACCGGCGTCAGGAGACTGTGCATTCGGTATCAACAAATCCGAAAAATTCCCATTCAACTCCGCCGCGTTCGGCACGTTGTTTGTCTCGGTAAATCCCTCCGTGGAGCGGAAACCCTCGTAATAACCGGAAACGTAGGTCCTTTTGGCCCGGCCGTCGTAAAGATGGGGAATAACGAGCGGGCCACCCGCTTCGAAGCCGAACTGGTTTTGACGAAAAGCCGGCTTTGCATTGTTGAAATAATTGTCGAAGAAGTTAGCGGCATCCAGATCGTCGTTGCGGAGAAACTCCCAGGCGGCGCCATGGAACTGATTGCTGCCGGACTTGGTGACCACGTTCACGTTCGCGCCCGAGGAAATACTGAATTGGGCATCCGTAATCTGTGATTGAACGTTGAACTCCTGGATGGCATCGGGAGGAGGACTGATGGCCCAAACGTTGGTGAAAATGGCGTTGTTCAGCACCCCGTCCAGCGTGAAGTTGTTCTGCTGGCCCCGGTTGCCATTCACGGAGGGACTAAGCCCACCGCCACCGATGGGGATGGTGAAGGCCGACTGCTGGCCGGTCTCCTTAGGGGCAGCGCCAGGCGCCAGCAGGACCAACTGGGTGAACTGCCGCCCGTTCAGAGGAAGATCGACCATAGCCTGGGAACCAATCACCTGGCTGATCGAGGAGTTCGCCGTTTGTAGCTGCCCCGCCTCCGCCTTCACTTCCACCTGCTGCGAAACGACCCCCACCTTCAGAGAGAAGTTCAACTCGGTATCCTGGTTCACCAGCAATTGCGTGTTCGATTGGATAGCCGCCGAAAATCCGGTTTTGGAAGCGATCACCGTGTATACGCCCGGAGGAAGCTGGACGATGGTGTAAAAGCCGCTAGCGTCGGTCGTGGCTTGCCGCACGAGATTGGTTCCAGTGTTCTTGGCCTCGACGGTGGCACCAGGAATCACCGCGCCGGTGCTGTCCGAGATGGTTCCATGGAAGGCGCCGTTAACGGTCTGAGCCCTCGCGAGCCCGCCCGGCAAACAGACGGCCGTGACGAAGAGAACCACGCGAATTGCAAACCCTCTCGTCCTTGTCTCGCGGTTCATGGAAGTCTCCTCTCCTTTTCTGAGTGACGACCCAACCAGTTCCCGAACCCTCCCGACGCATGGGGTAGTTCGAGTCCCGCTCGACCGTTTGGGGGAGGGGGCCGGGGGAGAGGGAGGGGGCTCTCTTCCGGAGCTTACTTATTCAACGAACTTCGATTGGGTGACGCTAGCCGGGGAAAGTATCTTTATGCTGTGCACCTTCACCGACCCACGGCAAGCACTCGAAGCGAGTCAGGGTTCATCAATGCCTCTGTCGATTTCGTGCCAGAAGTTCTCGACCTTCTTCGTCACGAATTGCCGGCAGGCCGTCGGGTCGGCCGTGTTTAGAACTCGTAGGATCTCGCGATGCTCCTGAGTGATGCCCGCGAGATCCAGTCGCGTGTGGCGAAACGACCTAATCAGGACATACGAGAACTGCGGTGTGGCCACGTTGCGCAAGGCTTTCTCCACAAATCGATTCCCCGAAATGCGCCAGATAATTTCGTGGAATTCAAGGTCGCTCCTGGAGAACTGCCAGAAATCGTTCCCATCCACTCCCGCTTGCATGCCGCTTAGCGCTCGCTCCAGTTGTCTGACATCTTCCGCGCTCGGCCGTCCACACTCACGGGCGAGTTGCGCGGCAAAGCCTTCAAGCTCCATGCGGAATTCGTAGATCTGCCGGATGTCCTCCCGAGAGAAGTCCGTGACGGACGTTCCTTTGTTTGGAACCCGCTCCACAAAGCCTTGGAACTCGAGTTCCTGCAGAGCCTCACGCACGACGCTTTGGCCCACGTGCATTTGTTTGCCCAGCCGACTCTCCGTGATTCGCTCGCCAAGTGACAAGTTCCCCTTCAGGATCGCGTCCCGGATGGCATTCAGGACTTGGTCCTTCAAGCTAATTGGTTCGATCGCCCCAAAACTCTGCTTTGTGCTCACCGCCCACAACGACCAGCGCTCTATAATCGGCGATCGATAATCTTTAATCTTTCACCCTTGGGGTTATTACCAAAGAGATTCTAAGGATGCCAAGCCTTTTTTCTGGATGAGTCGCAGGGAACATAAAGAGGAAACTGCCGTGCTTCAACGATGTGTTACAAAGCTTGAGGAGAGGACAAGGACCGGGCTTGGACGGCGACAGACGCAGTGCTGACGCCGCTGGGTGCCACCTGCGGCTCGCTTCCGCGGTCGCTCTGTGCCAAGCTTCGCGTCGGTCAAGGCTGGTGGGGATCGAGCAGGTTCCGTTCAATGGC
>DATDGP010000357.1:0-36356 GCA_036522035.1 Terriglobales bacterium | reverse complement strand
CTCACCACCACCACGTGTTCGGAGCGTTGAGCAGCCGGCATTACCGTATTGAAGTCATAGTTCTCGGTCTTCGAGTCGGAAATCTGTCCAACCGGCTCCAAATACTGCCAATCGCCCGCGTCAACGGAGAATTCGGCGCGCCGGATGGGCGAGGAATCGTCGCTGGCCTGGAAGGTCACGTGCAATTGCCGCCCATCAAGCCGGGCAGCCAGATGCTCGATCCGCGGCGGGGTGTTGTCGATGTCAAAACGATCACTCTCCCGTTCGTCGGTCAACGCCTCTTCGGGCGTGTGCGAGGGCGCGTCGCTGGCTACCACTTTAATCACGTAACCGCCATCGGGCAGAAGACCGGATTCAAAGGAGTAGAACTTGTCGGTCAGGCCGGACTTCAGTAGTTTCCACTCGTGCTCACCTTCGCCGCGATAGTAGACAGAGTAGACTAGGTTGTCCTCGTTATCGTCGTGCGCTGACCAGCGAACCCCGATGTACCCACGATCCTTAGTGGCGGCTGGTGGAGGCAGCTGCGTTCCCGGCGCCTGCGCTTGGCCCAGGGTAACGAAAGCCTCGGTCGCTGTGCCGCGCGGCTGAGCGGGATAGCGTGACCCGACCTGCACCGTCACATCATCGACCACCGGAGCCACGTTCCGAGGCAGATAGTTGATGCTGACTTCATCCAGATGGGTCGGCGGATCGGCTGGCTTAAGCACCGCTCTCCACTGAATGAAGCGTGCAGGCGGAACGTTCAACCGCGCGTCTTTCCCGAGATCGACGCGCGCCCACGGACTCCAGTTGCGGTCCGGATTGTCCACGTTGCCGCTGCGCGCGAACAGTTCGTAATTTCCGGTACCACGCACCTCGGCGCGGCCCCAGCGGGAGAAGATCTTGGAATCCTGCACATCGCTCTCGAACGAGCCTTCTGGTTCTACAGTGCTGCTGAGGAGAAAGATTTTGCCCAGGTTGCTGCTGGAGCAGTAGAGGCCGTGCGGCGCGAGCGCGAATCCCGTCACCTGACTGGCGCTGGCCTTGATCAGGTCCACGAAGTCGCCGTTCTTCTCGATGGCGTAGATGCGACCTTTGTTGCCGGTGCCGACGATGAGCTTTCCTGAAGCGTCAAACGCGAGTGCGTACACGATGTCTTCCCGCGACGACCAAAGCTTCCGCGGCTGACCGTCGGGCGCGATCATGTACACGTCAGACCCACCTAAATTGAGGCTGCCCACCAAAGGTGCGCCTGCCGGCGCAGCCATCGGCACCGATATCGGCGGCACCGGAGTGGCTGGACCCGGTTGAGCACCGTGCTTCTCGCCGGTGCCTGCGGCATAGATATTGCCGGCGGTATCGACGGCCAGCGCCGTGATCTCTTTGCGCGGCGCGCTGTACAGAACGAAGCCCTCCCCTGCCGGCGAGATGCGATAGATCAGGCCGCTGCCGTCCGTCCCGGCGATCAGGTTGCCTTTAGGATCGAGGTTCAGCACCCGGATGTGGGCTTCGTCAGACTTGAAGAAAACCGATCCCTGCCCATGGCTGTCAACGCGGTAGATTTCGCCGTTGTCGCCAGTGGCGATGTACAAACGTCCCTCGGCGTCCAATGCCAGGTCCCAGATGTACTTGGTTTTGGGCTCAAAGAAAGTTTCGACCGTGAATTCCGACGTACCGGCGGCTTTCGCGCGCGTGATTTTATAGACCTTGCCGTCGGGCGAAGTCGCAGCGTAAATTTCGTTCTTCCCGAGAGCAATCGCCTGGACCTGCAGCTCCTTGGGCTCGAAGATTACGGTAGCCTTGCCGTCAGGCGTAATGCGATAAACGCGAGCCGGCGCGCCGGTGGCGGCATACACCACTCCGTCCTTGTCGGCGGCGATACTCCAGATGAATGTCGAGGGGCTGGTGTACAGCGACTTGAAAGCCGGCGCAAGTTCCAGCTGCCCGGTGCTGCGGATGGCGACGCCGCGGGCGGTGCCGCGCTCGAAGTCGTCGTACCCGGTTTCTTTCCACACACGAGTACCTTCGGCGGCGGCCAGAGTCACAAAAACAAATATAAAAAAGACGAAGCAGAATCTTTTCATGGTCACTTCAAGATTATCGGATTTAGCGCCTCTAAGGCGGACTACTTGATGGTGAGACTGATCACCTGGGAGCCGCTCACAACGTAGCCGACCGGCGTCGAGGCTTCGTTGACGGCAGATTCGTTGTACACCACCATCTCCTGCGTGGCGCGCATGCCTTCCATGATGTTCATCACCGAGAGAGGCACACCGGGCATGACTTTGTCTTCGACCGTGGCCTGCGGATTAGCCTCGAGCAACGAAACATAGAGATGATCGTTGACGTGCTCCTTGTTAAGAAGCTCGATCGTGGAATTCAGGTCCATCCGGTGGTTAGGCACAGGATTTACGTGACGCGCGCGATCCAAGGTCTCAGCGTCGCTGACCAGAATGCGCAACGTTCCCTTGGGAACAGAAGTGGGCACGCGAACCGGAATGCGGCGCACAATGCGGTCGCCGCGATAGGGGCGCAGCACGACTTCGATGGTGATCTCGTCGCCGGGACGGGCTTCTGTCACGTCCGTTCGCGCAGTCTCGAGCACTGCAGCACGGCGGTCGCGCTCGAGGTCAAACTCGAGATTCACGCCGTCGATGGTCGGAGCCTGGAAAGGATTGTCGTAAATGCGGCCAAAGTGGTCTCCCAAAGCCGTCGCCACTGCAAACGCGGTGGGCGCTGTATCGACGGGCGAGAACATGTTGTTCAATCGCACATCAGGATAGCCGTTGACGTGGATGCGCCCGTTCATGCGGTAGGTAGTTTCTTCTCCGTACTGGTTCATGCCCATGAGCGCGTTGAACACCGTGGTCATCATCATCAGCGGCGTCAGCTTAGGATTGTTCAAGACCTCATAGTGATATTCCTTCGGACCGCTGGCGCCGTGGATGCTTAATGTTACCGGGATCATTTTAGGATCGCGATCAAAGCGTCCCAGGATACCTGTGTGACGGTCCTGCACGAAGGCTCCCACCGCTTCGGTCGTGTTGATGATTTTGAAAGCATTGAGCGGCGAGGCCAGTGTGGCCACAACGGTGGCTTTGGTCATGGGGAGATCCACCATGCCGAACTGCGTCAAAGGATGGCCGCAGGCCAGAAGATGGTCTTTGTCCATGTAGGTCACGGTGCAGGTGGCGGCCACGTCCATATCGCCGCGCACCATCACTGCGCTTACTGCCGATCCGGGAACCAGAGGCTCGGGCTGTTTTTGGTCGCTGGCGGAGCCCACGCCCATCACCGGCGTAATGCCCGCGGCGGCGAATTGGGGCAGAAACTGCTGAATGGCATTCTCGTTGAACCCGCTAAAGACAAACGGCGCATCGATGGGCTGCAGGAATTGCGCGTAGCCCGCGAGATCGCGGGACACCCCGGCTGGCGTGCTCGTCTTTTCCGGAGTCGACGCCTTGGCCGTGCTCACCGGTTCCGGTCCAGGAACGCTCTGATCAAACTCGTTGATCTCGAGCATCTGCTCGATCGGAGTCACGCCTGCGATCGGGTCCTTGGAGAACTGCCCGATGCGGTAGGAGATCGCACCCAGCATCTTACCGTCGATGTAGACTGGGCTGCCACTCATCCCCGCGACAACTCCGGTGTACTCGGGCTTATCGCCCGTCAGGCGCACCAAAATAAGGTCGCTCTTGGGACCTAGCATATTGCGCAGTACACCCAGCACCTGTACGCCCATCGGCTCGGGTTGGGTACCGCTGAAGACTGTATAGGCTATGCCCTTCATCCCGGGACGCACTTCATCCACGGTCATGATCGGAGTTGAAGGGGCAGGCTTGGGGCGGGCAGTCGGGTCACTAGCGTGAGCAGGAACGAGTCCCAGGCTCAAGACGAAGAGAGCGAAGAGGACAGCTTTTCTCATTACCACCAAGGAGCGCTGAAACGAAGCGCGCGCGAACTCTTCTCCCAGGAGTCGAAAAATGCCTCATGAAAAGCTGAGTTCGTGCATCTATACTAATGGAGAACCTCATAAAAAGGCAGTCAGAAATGTGCTTAATTCAAACCGATCATAGGTCCTCATTTTCTAAGGTAAAAGCCGGAAGTTTATTTCTTAGCCTGGCTTTGATAACCGGTCTGTGGCTGGCGCCGACGAAGCTTCTTGCCCAAGGACAGGCGACACCTTCGCCTACGCCCGCAACCAGCGGACAACAAAGTCAACAACCATCGAGCGGTGAAGCCGGCGGGCCCACCGGTGACATCGGCCCCATCGCCGTCCCCAAGAAGAAGGTCGACGAAGAGCCTAAGAAGGAAGATGTTCCCAAGGCGCCGCAGAAGGTGGAGGGGATGCCGAACTTCTCCATGCACGTCAGCACCCAACTGGTCACAGTCGACGTCGGTGTGCTGACCAAGGACGGCATGTTCGTGCCCGGCCTGCATAAAGAGAACTTCCGCGTGCTCGAAGACGGCGTACCCCAGACCGTCACCATGTTCAACCAGACCCAGGCGCCGATCACGGCGGTGATGCTAGTGGAGTTTGCCAGCAACTTCTATCCCTTCGAGTACGACGCAATCTACGGCTCTTACGTGTTTGCCAGCACGCTCAGGAAAGAAGACTGGATCGCCCTGATCAGCTTTGACATCAAGGAGCGTATCCTCTCCGACTTCACCCAGGATAAGCGCGGCATCTACGAAGGAATCCGGAGCATGCAGATCCCGATGTCGTCTGAAACCAACGTTTTTGACGCGCTTTATGACACCATCGACCGACTGGAGACGGTGGAGGGCCGGAAGTACATCATACTGATCGCCAGCGGACGCGACACTTTCAGCAGACACACTCTGGATCAGATCCTCAAAAAGGTCCAGGGCTCGAAAGATATCGCCATCTATTCCATCAGTACCGGACAGGCGCTGCGCAACTGGGCGGAAGGACACGGCGCCATGCAATACCTGTGTCCGATCACCAGCTTCGCTTGCAGCACGGAGTGGGCCCAGGCCGATAACCAGATGAAGAGCTTCGCCAAGATGACCGGCGGCCGTTTCTACGCTCCCCTGTTTCAAGCATCGTTTAAAGATGCCTTCCTCGACGTCGGCCAGACCATCCGCAATCAGTACAGCCTGGCCTATCAGCCTACGAATTCGGCCCAGGATGGCAGTTATCGCAAGATCAAAGTCGAACTGGTGGGCCCGGACGGCACCCCACTCAAGATGCGCAATGAAAAAGGCAAGGACGTGAAGTACTCGATCGTCTCCCGCGAGGGCTATAAAGCGAAGAGAGAAGTGGAGTAGCGCGGCACCCCGCGACGGCGTTGCGACCTGGGTCTTATTGCCAACGTGTCGGATCGAACAACTTAGGCAGCCGTTGTCCTTTGCCGGCCTGGATTGTCTCAAAAAGCCAACTCGCCCCTCAAGATACATCTGATACTGCGGATGAGCGGCGGGCTCTTGAGAATCCGGATGGGTTACTTGCGGTCCTGACTTAACCGAGAATCCCCAGGGCCTTACCCACTTTCTTCATCACCTCCAGCGCCTTGGTGAGCTGGTCTTGGGTGTGAGTGGCAGTCATGATGGTCCTGAGCCGCGCCTTGCCTTCGGGCACCGTGGGATAGGCGATGCCAGGCGTGAAGACGCCTTCATCAAACAGCGCGCGGCTGAAGTCCATGGCCAGGCGGCCTTCGCCGACGATTACCGGTGTGATCGGCGTCTCACTGGCTGGGGTGTTGCGCCCGCCGATGTTGAAGCCCAGCAGCCCCAGCTCTTTCTTAAAGAAGCGGGTGTTGCCCCAGAGCTTGTCGATCCGCTCCGGCTCCTGCTCGAGCACGTCAAACGCGGCAATGCAGGTGGCGGCGACCGACGGCGGTTGTCCGGTTGAAAACAGGAATGGCCTTCCGCGGTGGTAGAGGAAATCGATCAGATCCTTCGACCCGCAGACGTAGCCACCCATCGCGCCGATGGCCTTCGACAAGGTTCCAACCTGGATGTCCACACGCCCGTGTTGGTTGAAGTGATCGACCGTCCCGCGGCCGTTGCGGCCGAGGACGCCGGAAGAATGCGCGTCGTCGATCATCATGATGGCTCCGTACTTGTCAGACAGATCGCAGAGCGCGGGTATCGGACCGATGTCGCCGTCCATCGAGAACACTCCGTCCGTGATGATGAGCTTGTGGCCGGGCTCGCCCGCAACTTCCTTCAGCAGCTCTTCGGCGTGGGCGATATCCTTGTGGCGGAAGACCCTGATTTTGGCTTTGGAGAGCCGCGCTCCGTCGATGATGCTGGCATGGTTCAGCTCGTCGGAGATGATGAAATCGTCCTTGCCCAGGACCGCCGAGACTGTGCCCGCGTTGGCGGTAAAGCCCGATTGAAACACCACAGCAGCGTCCGTGCCCTTGAAGCGCGCGATTTTTTCCTCGAGCTCCATATGGATGGTCATGGTGCCGCTCACCGTGCGCACCGCGCCCGAGCCCACACCGTACTTCTTGATGGCAGCGACCGCCGCTTCCCGTAGCTTGGGGTGCGTGGTCAACCCCAGATAATTGTTCGAGGCCAGGTTGATCACGTGCTTGCCGTCGACGGTGCACTCCGGCGCCTGCTCGTCTTCGAGTACTCGCAAGGTGAAGTGCGTACCCTTCTGTTTGAGCTCGTTCATCTGGTCGGTGAGGTAGGACAGTTGCGGACGCGTAGCTGTCGGGGGCATGAGTCAATCCTTTCTTCCCGAAGATGAAGCAGAAAACCGAGATCAGTACTTGGCCCGAATCAACGCGACGATCGCGAATTCCTTTCTAAACTCGGGGAACCTGCTTCGTTAGACCACTAACCTTAACGCACCTGTGGCGGTGGTTGCCTGCTTCGCGTTGATTTGCGCGATTGGCGGCCCAGAACCTATCCTAGGTCAATCGGCGCTAACTCTTCATCCCGTTCGGATACAGAAGGATCTTGCTCGACTCACCGCTCTTCAGCCGCTCCATGCCTTGGCTGAAATCTGCCATGGCCATGCGGTCGGTGATCACCGGCGAGAGGTCGAGCTTGTCGGATTTGAGCAGCGCGTTCATCTGGTACCAGGTCTTGTACATCAGGCGGCCGTTGATGCCCTCCACCCTGGCGCCTTTGAAAATGATGTCCTCAGAAAGATTCAGCTCCATGGGCAGCGATGGAATGCCCAACAGCGACGCCCTTCCTCCCAGGCGCAGAATCTTGAAGCCAAGGCGGATGGCGTCGGGATGACCTGACATCTCGAGGACCACATCGACGCCGATGCCGTCGGTAGCGTCCATGACTGTTTCGTAAATTCTGTCCTTTACCGGATTGAGGGCGAAGTCGGCCTTCATCCTCTCGGCTAGTTTGCGCCGGTGGTCGTTGATCTCTACCGCAAAGACGGCAGTGGCGCCGCACGCCCGGGCTACGGCGATCGAGAACAGCCCGATCGGTCCGCAGCCGATCACAGCCACTGTCTTGGCCGCGATTTCCCCGGCCAGTACCGCGTGCACGGCGTTGCCCAGCGGATCGAGCACGCTGGCGTAGTCGGGCGGAATGGCGGGATCGATCTTCCAGATGTTGGATTCGGGAATCTTCACATACTCGGCGAAAGCGCCATTTGCGTCCACGCCGATGATTTTCACGTGCTGACAGATGTGGGCTTCGCCGGTGCGGCATTGGTAGCACTTGCCGCAAGCCACGTGCATCTCCGCGGAGACAAAATCGCCTTCCTTCACCGCAGTCACGTTCTTGCCTACCGCCACTACGTTGCCGCAGAACTCGTGCCCGGGAATCAGCGGCGGACGGATCCGATTCTGCGCCCACTGGTCCCAGTTGTAGATATGAAGATCGGTACCGCAGACCGAGGCTACCTTCACCTTGACCAGAACATCATCGGGACCGATCTCAGGGACGGGCATCTGGCGCACATCGGCTCCCGGCGCAGCCTCCGGTTTCACTACGGCAAGCATGGTCTCAGACATTCAAAATCCTGATGGACACAGATCGGGCAGGCAAACTCACCATTCTAGCAAAACACTCGCTGGCCGCCTGATTCCAGGAATGTCGCGGGCGATGTCGAGGCAACGGCACCTACTCCTCGGCGCTGCGCAGGCGCATTCTTGTGTGATCCTCGGCGATGAGTTCCGGGAGCTTTCTTGCGCTGCCCCTCGGAGACGGCGGATGAAGGCCAGAGAAACCTCGGATTAGCCGAGTGCGTGGATTAGCTCTTTTCTCACCACCCAAATGGCGAACCAACACTGTTTCCTCAAAGGAGTCGATCAACGGCGCCAGGGTCGATTCCCGAATTGATATCGACAATTTGCGACGTGTCTTTTTCGCGGTGAATAGGATCACTTTCCGACGTAACTCACTCTCCAGATCGACCTTGATCCATCGTCGCTGACAAGCAGGGATCCGTCCTTGCCCACGGCCACGCCCACGGGGCGCCCCCAGACTTCACCCTTGTCGGTCACAAAGCCGGTGAGGAAGTCTTCGTACTCTCCGTTGGCATGACCCGTCTTGAGCGGTACGCGGATGACCTCGTACCCGGTGCGCTGGTGGCGGTTCCAGGAGCCATGTTCGGAGGCAAAAATGTCGCCCTGGTATTCCTCGGGAAACTGTTTGCCGTCGTAGAACGTCATCTCCAGCGACGCGAAATGTGGCTGCAGGATCACGTCCGGGATAATGACCTTGTTCTTGAGCTCCGGATGTTTGCCGGCGTGGCGCGGATCGTGCGTACCGCCCATGTAGTACCAGGGCCAGCCGTAGAAGCCGCCATCCTGGACATGGGTGATGTAGTCCGGCACCAGGTTGTCGCCCAGCCCGTCGCGCTCGTTGGTCGAGCACCAGATGTCCTTGGTCAGCGGGTTGACCTCCAGTCCAACGCAGTTGCGGATACCGTAGGCATAGACGCGGCCGGAGCTGCCGTCAGGATTGAATTCGAGTACGTCGGCACGATGGAATTCCCTGGGATTGTTGTCCGTGTCGTCGTCATTGGAATACGATCCCACGGAGACATACATTTTCTTTCCATCGCGCGAGAAGACGACGTCACGAGTCCAATGGCCCTTGCCGCCGAGCTTTCCCGCGCCGCCCGGCAGGTCTGGTACGACTATCTGTGGAGGAGCGGTGGCCCTGAGGTCGCCGTTGTGATACGGAAAGCGCACCACCGAACCCGTATTGCCCACGTAGAGCCACTGCGGATCCGGTCCCGGCGGATAAAACGCGATCCCAAAGGGCAGTTCCAAGCCGGTGGCGAAGACCTCAGTCGTCTCAGCGGATCCGGTTTTGCCGACGCCGCGAAACACTTTGATCTTGCCGCTCTGGCTCTCGGCAAGAAACAAGTCGCCGTTGGGCGCGGAGCGGATCAGCCGTGGATTGTCGAGGCCTGAGGCGTAGAGTTCGACCTTGAACCCCGGCAGCGCTTGCGGGAACGCGCCGGTGGGACGCGGCACGATCGATGGCATGTTGAACGCCGAATCGGTCTCGAACGGCAACGGTAGATCGGCGATCGTGATCTTGCGAAAGGTGCCTGGCTTCTCCTGGCTGTAGTCGTGGAAAGCCGCCTGCCCGGTGATCACCTTGGGGGGCGTTTCTGGTCCGGCTGCGCGCAGGACGTACGTAGTCAGGGAAAGCAACCAAGCCAGGGCCACGAGCCAACGCTTCATGAGGCATTTCTCCAAAAACAGCTCTCGTTTGCTACCCAACGACCGAGTCTAAACTATGCCGGGCAAACGCGGAGGGATCTTAGACGGGCCAATCAGAATCCCGAATCCCGACTCAAATCTTGAATCGACCGAGAAGTTGAAAGCTCGCGAATCGCTGATCACGCCAGGCCAGCGTTGCGCCACAGCTTGTGCAGTAGATTGGTCCAGGCCTCGGAAGGCGTGCCCGATTCTGTCGAATCGCGATAGCGATTCTTCATGTTGGCCGCAATCGCCTGTTTCATGAACTCGGTAATCCTCCCCAGATCGAGCGCTGAGACTTGTGGCTGCAACGCTGGAGGCCACTTCTCGAGCTCGGCCAGAGCTTCACGCAGAACCGCCTTCATCCGGGGATCAGCGCGGGTCGCGCTTTGCCAGAGCTCGTTCCAGCGAACCGCCAGCGCGCCCACGCGGATGGTCGAAGGCCCGTTGCCCAGCAATTCCTGCGCTTCCCGCAAGAGTTCAATCCAGGGAACGAGCGCTTGCTCCACCGCCTCTTCAGTCAGATGCTCTCGTCGGCGGAACCACGACCGGGCGGCGGCGTTGTACGACCGCAATAGTCGCTGTCGAGAAAGGGCCGGCGCTCGATGGTGAGCGATGGCCAGGCTCATAAACGGCGCAATCCTCTCCAGGTTCAACTCCGCGACCATTTCCTGCGCTTCCGTCGGCCAATTGCGGTGGTCGGTCCAGGCTCTCTGCTGAGCCTGCTGAATCCCGGAGTCCCCGAAGGTCGATATTTCCCACAACTCATGCCAGCGCCGAGCCAGATCGCGTGTCTTCTCTGCGCGCGGGTCTGTGTCCAGCAAACTCTCCGCTTCACGGAATAATTTCAGCCAGGCGCCGCGTATGTAGATCCTGATGTCTTTCGCCGACTCACGCAGCCGCTGCAGCCTGGCCCAGGTTTCCTCATCAAAATACCGCTTCTTGAAATCGTCGTTAGAGTCCAGCACGTCCATGACAAAGATGATGATAATCGCGCTGCTCCGGATTGGGGTTGCAAAAGCGGAGGTAGAGGCAGATAATTAAATAACTGGTTAATTAAATGCGTGCAGCTCTCAAAACCGGCCGCGCGGGCTCGCGCGGCGAGCCCGAAAAGACTCGCGCCGCCATCCTCAAAGCCGCGCTGGAGGAGTTCTCACACGAGGGCGTGGCCGGCGCCCGCACGGATCAGATCGCTCATCGCGCCGGCGTCAATAAGGCGCTTCTCTATTACTACTTCAAGGACAAGGAAGGCCTCTATGCTTCGGTGCTCGAAGAAGTGTTTTCCGGCCTGTCCGCCCGCATTATGGCGGCCTTGGACTCGCCGGAGATGCGGCCGCGTGCCAAGCTGCTCAAGTACGTGGAAGCGCATTTTGATTACATTGCCAGCGTGCCCGGATATCCGCGCTTGGTGCAACGCGAGTTCATGCGCACCGGTGGGCGCGCGCTCTCTCCCTTAGCCAGCCGCGTACTGGAGCGTTTTGGAAAACCGATCTACCAGAAGTTGAGCAGTATCATTCGCGAAGGAATCGCTCGCGGCGAGTTTCGCAGTGTCAGCCCGGAACAGACGGTAACCTCGTTGCTGGGCATCATCATTTTTTACTTCATCAGCCTACCCGCGCAGCAATTGATGTCCGCCGGCGACCCGTCATCGCCCGAGCGGATTGCCGCTCGGCGGGCCGCGGTTCTGGATTTTGTTTCAGCCGCGCTTTTCGCTCCGCTGCCCGCGGACAAAGGAAAACTCCAGTGAGCCAGCGAAACCGATTCTTCGCATTTCTGGGCCTTCTCTTGTTGATCGCGATCGGTTATTACTTCTACTCCACCGATCGCACTTCGGACCTGATTCTGGTCGGAACCGTCGACGCCAACCAGGTCGTCGTCAGTCCCAAAATCATGGGTCGCGTCGAGCGGTTGGCCGTCGATGAGGGCGACGCCGTCAAAGCCGGTCAGACGATCGCTGTGCTGGACCAGCAGGAGCTTACCGCCGATCGCGAAGCCGCCGAAGCGCTGCTGGCTAGCTTGCGGCACCAGGTAGCCCAGACCGAGGCATCAGAACAAGACACGGCTGGCGAAACCTCGAGCGGGGTAGTGAACGCGCAGGCTCGCTTACGCGCTGCCCAGGCCACGTTGGCCCAGGGCCAGGCCGACCTCGAGCGAATCGATTCCGACACGCGCCGCACCGTAGCGCTGGCCAAAGCTGGCGTTGCCTCCGAACAGCAATCCGACCAGGCAGTGATGCAGCTCAAGGCACAACAGGCTCTGGTGCGCTCTGAAGAAGATACGATGCGTGCCGCCGCCGCGGATTTGGCGACCGCCGAAGCGCGGCTCCATCAGGCACACGCGGCCCAGAGCACGGTGCAATCGACCCAGGCGCAAGCGCTCAACGCGCAACGCAACCTCGAGGCTGCGGAAGCGCGTCTGGGGTACACCAACGTTGTGGCTCCCGTTAACGGCATCATCACGATCCGCGCTGCGCGCGAGGGCGAAGTCGTGAGCCCCGGGCAAGCCATTGTCATCGTCACCGATCTCAGCGACACTTGGGTCCGGGCCGCTATCCCGGAAACGCAAGCGGTGAACATCTCGCTCGGCGACCAGTTGAAAGTTCGCCTGCCTTCCGGTGACATCGTGAACGCCAAGGTGATCTTCAAGGCGCCCGAGGCCGATTTTGCCACGCAACGCGACGTGAGCCGCCGCAAGCGGGACATCAAGACCATCGCTCTGAAACTTTCCATCGACAACAGCAAGAAGAACCTTGTGCCGGGCATGACCGCCGAGGTTATGGTTCCCAAGTCGAAAGCCGGAGGTTCTTGATGACCCAGAACCAAGGGAATGGGAACGGAACAATGGACCTCGCGGCGAGGCCGAAGGCCATCCAGGTCATCAACATCGTGAAGCGCTTTGGAAACTTCACTGCCGTCGACGGTGTCTCTTTTGATGTCGCCGAAGGCGAGGTCTTTGGCTTGTTGGGACCGAATGGCGCGGGCAAGTCTACGCTGATTCGCATGATGACCACTCTGCTCGACATCACTGACGGCACCGCCCTGGTCGAAGGCTTTGACGTGCGCAAGGATCCCGACAAAGCGCGGCGCTCGATCGGCGTGATTCCCCAGGCCATGACCAGCGACGGCGATCTCACTGTCTGGGAAAACTTGAGCATCTATTCCAAGCTTTACGGCATTTCCGCAGCCGAGCGCGAGCATTCCATCGACGAATTGCTCGCACTCGTGGACCTCACCAAGTGGCGTGACGCGCCGGCTCGTAATCTCTCCGGCGGCATGCGGCGGCGATTGGAGATCGCGCGGGGCCTGGTGCATCGTCCGCGGATCTTCTTTCTCGACGAGCCCACAACCGGCCTGGATCCGGTTTCGCGCGTGGCCGTGTGGGAAATGATCACCAACATCAAGCAAAAGCGCAATCTCACCGTCCTGATCACCACGCACTACATGGACGAGGCTGACCGGTTGTGCGACCGCATCGCCATCGTCGATCACGGAAAGCTGGTGGCGTTGGATTCGCCGCGCGCACTCAAGTCGAGTATTCCCGGTTCCAGCGTGATTGAAGCGCAGTTCCTCAATCCCCCCGCAGGCTGGCAGGAGGCGTTGAGCCACCTGGCCGCCGTAAACTCCGTGCAACCTGAGGGCGCCGAGATGTACCGCATTCTTACCGACGACGGTTCCCGCACCACCACCGACCTGGTGGAGACGGCGGTGAAGTCGAGCGTGGCCATCAAGTCTTTGACCGTGCAGAGCACCACTCTGGACGACGTCTTTGTCCACTACACCGGGCGGCAGTTGCGCGACCAGCTGGCCGACGCGCCGCTCTATCAATCGCCTGTGGCCTGGGGGAAGTGACGATGTTTTTTCAGAGCGAACGCGCCATGGCCATTGTCGAACGCGACTTACGCAAGTTCTTTCGCTCGCCCGCGCTCATGCTGGCGGCCATGGTGTTCCCTCTGGTGCAGTTGATCGTCCTGGGCAATGCTTTCGGCGGCAAGATTCGCGACGCCAAGCTCGGGATTGTCGATCATGACAATGGCCCCCAGGCCGTCCGCATCATCGAAGCGCTCCGCGCCGTGGAGAGCAACGCCCGCACTTTTCAGCCGATCGTCTACACCGACGAAAAGCTGATGGTCAATGAGGTTCGCAAGGGAAATTTGAACGCTGGCCTGGTGATCCCGCCGCAGTTCTCGCGCGACGTCTACTCGCAGACGCGGCCTCGCATCGGCCTGGTTCTCGACAACACCGACAACTTCATGACTTCGACCTTCGAGGACACCATGGGCGACTTGGTCACCGCGCTCAACACGCCGGACATTCAGCCGCGCGTGGTGCAGCAGGTCGCGCTGAACGTCGTGGAACTCTACCCGTACATCGAGTATATGAAGTACCTGCTGCCCGGGTCGATCGCCCTGGCCATGTTCGTCAGCGTGATGATCGGCGGCGGCATCGTTTATATCGACGACAAGGCCCGCGGCGTGCACGAAGGCTACCTGGTCACGCCCATCACCAAGGGGGAACTGGTGGCCGGGCTGAACCTGGCCGGAGCTCTCAAAGCCATGGGCGCGGGAATTGTGCTCACCGTGATCGGATCGCTGATCGCCGGCGTGGGCTCCGCGTTTTCGCCCGCCAATCTGTTCTGGCTGCTGATGCTCATCGCCAGTACCTCATTTGCTTTCATCACCATGATGTTTCTCCTCATGGTGCGCATCAACGATCCCTTGGTGCCTCGCGCCATGTTTGGCATCCTGAACACACTGCTTTATTTCCCGAGCGGCGCAATCTACCCGATTCAGGCCTTTCCCAAGTGGCTGCAGTGGATCGCCTGGATCGACCCTTTCAGTTACTCGGTGCACGGCTTCAAGGCGGTCCTGCTCAAGGGCGTGGGATTGGCTGCAATCTGGCCTGACCTGCTGTATCTTGGTACGTTCGCGTTGGTGATGTTCGCGCTGTCAACCATGCTGTTCAAACGCACGTTGTAAGGAAACGGTCTCATGTCGCTCCTCGATGCAAAGGAATATGATCCCCGGCCGCGGCGGCGCATGTGGCGCCTGATCGGTGTTGCGGTCCTGGTTGTGGTCGCCGGACTGGTTGCCTGGCGGATCTTCCGTTACACGCCGGAGACCCATGTGATCCACAAGTTCTTCGACGCCCTCGAGCGCAAAGACTTCGACGCGGCTTACGGCATCTACAACGGCGATCCCGAGTGGCAGCAGCACCCCGCCAAATACAACCAGTATCCCTTGGCACAGTTCAAGCTCGACTGGGGACCATCGAGCGAGTATGGCGTGATCGTCTCACACAAGATCGATTGCGTCACCGAGCCGGACTCAAAGGGCTTCACCTCGCCCAGCGGCATCATCGTGGTAGTGATCGTCAATAACCGGTCGCAGGGAACGTCGTTGTGGGTAGAAAAGAAGACCAAGACCATCACCACTTCACCTTTCGAAGTGCAGTGCCATCCGCCCGCCTAGGTAGACAGTCGCGTGAATCCGCGGTTAAGGTTTTTATTCTTTCGTCGGACCCGCGAACCGATTCATGACTTTCTGCAGCGACGCCTCGTCTTCCACATTCATTGCCGCTTGGGCGCGGTCGATCTGACGCATTAGGCCGGTGAGGACCTTGCCAGGACCAACCTCAACGAACATCGTGGCGCCCAGTTCGATCAGCTTGAGAACACACCCCACCCACTCGACGGGGCCGGTGACTTGACGGATGAGGGCATCGCGCGCGGGACCGGCTTCGGTCTTGGATGTGGCGTCGATGTTGGCGACCACCGGTTTTTGGGGACGCGAGAACTCAAGAGCCGCGAGGTCCCGGGCTAGACGATCCTGGGCTGGCTGCATTAGAGCGCAATGAAAGGGTGCGCTGACGGGCAGCATGATGGTGCGCTTGGCGCCACTCTCTTTGGCGCGTTCGGCGGCACGCTCCACGGCGCCGGCGCTGCCGGAGATCACGATCTGGTCAGGCGAATTGATGTTGGCGGGCGCGACCACTTCGCCCTCGGAGGCTTCCGCGCAGATTTGCTGCAGCCGCTCGAGTGGCATGCCCAGGACCGCAGCCATGGCGCCTTGTCCGGCAGGAACAGCCTCCTGCATGTACTTGCCGCGATTGCGGACGGTGCGCAGGGCGTCGGCAAACTCAATCGTTCCTGCGGCGACATGGGCGGAGTATTCGCCCAGACTGTGTCCGGCGACGAACTGTGGGGCCACGCCTTTCTCTTCGAGGACGCGCGCCGCAGCCGTGCTTACCGTGAGGATCGCGGGCTGGGTGATCTCGGTCATCTTCAGTTTGTCATCCGGACCTTCAAAGCAGAGCTCGGAAAGAGCGTAGCCGAGAGCATCATCGGCTTCCTGAAAAGTATGACGGGCGACAGGATAAAGAGCAGCCAGCTCTTGGCCCATACCGGCGAATTGAGAACCTTGTCCAGGGAAAAGAAAAGCGATTTGGGGAAGAGTCATACGTGCTTTTCTAGGTCGGCTCCCACACGCGCGGCGGCAAGTTCCTCTTCAATGCGCGAATTGACACCGGATTCGGAAAACTGCTTGGCCACGCGGACCGCGTTCTTCATGGCGTTGGCGTTCGAGGCACCGTGCCCGACGATCGCCACACCTTTCACGCCCAACAACGGAGCTCCACCGTATTCTGAAGGGTCGAGCTTGCGCCCGAAGTCGGTGAAGGCCTTGCGCGCCAGGAGGGCTCCGACCTGGGAGGTGATCGTCGACTTGAGCGATCCACGCAGTAGATAACGAACGGCTTCGACCAGGCCTTCGGAGATCTTCAGAGCAACGTTGCCGACAAAGCCGTCGCATACGATGACGTCAACGCGGCCGTTGTAGAGATCGCGGCCTTCAACGTTGCCGATGAAGTTTACCGGCAGCTCTTTCATCAGCGCGAAGGTCTGTCGCGTGAGTTCGTTGCCCTTGGTCTCTTCTTCCCCGATCGATAGCAGGCCGACGGTAGGCTTGCTGTTGCCGAAGATCGAGCGATAGTAGATCTCTCCCATGATGGCGAACTGGGCCAGGTTGTGGGGCTTGGAATCCACATTGGCGCCGACGTCGATCATGATGGAGGGCTGGCCGGCCGAAGTTGGAAACACATTGGCCAGCGCGGGGCGGTCAACGCCGGGCAGCGTACCCAGCACCATCTTGGCCGTAGCCATAGCCGCGCCGGTATTGCCGGCGGTAACGAACCCGACGACCTTCTTGTCGCGCACCAGGCGCAGGCCCACGTGCATGCTCGAATCTTTTTTGGACCGGACGGCCTGCACCGGCTTCTCATCCATGCCGATGACCTGCGTGGCATTCACGATCTCGACGGCTGCAGTGCTCGCCGTCGGGTGCGCCGAGAGCTCCGGCTTGAGCCGCTGTTCCGGACCGACCAGCAAAACCCGCACACCCGGATAATGCCGTGCTGCCAGCAACGCCCCTTCGATCTCAGGCTTAGGCGCCCGGTCCGAACCCATGGCATCGACAGCGATAACGGTTTCCACGTTTTGGTTTAGCTCGATTCCTTCACTTCGAGCACTTCCCGGCCCTTATAGTAACCGCATTTCGGACAAACGCGATGCGGTTGTTTCCGTTCGTGGCAATTCGGGCACTCGGAAGTTGAGGCTGCCGTCAGGTAGTCGTGCGCGCGTCGACGCGACGTGCGGGCTTTGGAGTGCCGCCGTTTGGGATTTGGCATATGTAAATCTCCTGGCGCCTGGCCACGCAGCCGCAGCGCATTGGTTCTGAATTTTCGGATCTCTGTTTAGAACCTTTTTTCCGAAATCAAGGTTCCAGTTTCTTGCGAATCTCTTCGAGCGCTCCCCAGCGCGGATCGGCGAGAGTAACTGCGCAATGGCAACTTTCCAGGTTGAGGTTGCAGCCGCAATGCGGGCACAGACCCTTACAGCCCGGAGTACACAATTGCTTTGCTGGAAGCGCCAGCAAAATTTGCTCTTTCAGCACCTCTTCAAGATGCAAGCCCTCTCCCTGATAGTAACCAATCTCAGTTTCCGACGGGCCGATCGAGGCGTCGTCGCCCGTGGCGTCGATACCCTGCGGACGATAAAGCAGGTCAAAGCTCTCCGCCAGAGAGTGGCTAACCGGATCCAGGCAGCGGGCACAGCGCATTTCAATCCCCAGGGCAAAGCTGCCTACCACCCGAATGTCATTGACTATCAGGCCCGCGTCCCGGCTTTCTTGGACCAGCTCGGCCCAGCCAGCGGCCTTTAAGGCGCCTTTCTGCTCGACACCCTCACCCAGGTCGATCACCCCAGGGACCAAGGCCGCTTCAAATTCCATTTTTCGGAGCTCAAGATCCTTTATTTTTATGAACATAGAGCCGCTCCGAAATTCTGTTCCTAGATGCGAAGACCGAGCAGGAGTGTTAACGGCGGACAGACTTTAGGATAAAGGTCCGCAGAAGAGGGTGTCAAGAACGAGCGACGGCCGATTCGGGGCGGCAGGCGAACTGCGACGCAGCCTCAGCTCTGCCCCTTCGTTTTACGGCGGACAGTCCGCCAACAGCGCGGCCGTCAATCGTGCCCTGCTCTGGGTCGCATGAGCTCGGATGGATGTTGCCCAGCCAGGGATGATCTATCTGCTCCGACCGGATGTCCCTGTGGCTTCCCCGCTGCGGTGGAAGCGCTCCTCGGCTTTGCCGCGGATCGCAGAGACGGTGTCGCGTACCCGCTCCCGGCCCTGTCCGAGCAGATCACGCGCTGATTCCCTCAGGTTCCCGGCATGCCGTGTCAGCTGTCCGCGGGTTTCCTCTCCGCTCATCGGTGCAAAAATCAAGCCGATGCCAATGCCAATTCCCAGTCCTGCCAAAAAGGATCTCATGATTCCCAGGCTCCTCACTCTTGTGGGCTTGCCGCCACAGGAAATAAAGATGCCATTGGGCACTCAGGGTTTGCCGACGGCCATCAATCAAGAGGAAACTACTCTTCGGGAACTATCGCCGGAGACGTCCCGCTGTTCAGCCGTGAAGCCGCGATCTGCGCGGCAGCGCTGGAAGGAGCTTCCTTCTGAATCTGCTGGTAGATGCTGGCGGCCTGCTGAGGATCGGACGCCTCGTACATGGCAGCCATGGCCAGCTGTGCTTCGGCTTTCGAGACGGTGTCGGTCGGGTTGCCTTCTAGCTCTTTGTAGATTTTCACAGCGTCGGCCTGTCGACCCATCGAGCGATAGAGCGTAGCCAGAGCCATGTTGGCCAGCGATGCAACATCCTTATCACGAGAACCGGCAACATCTTTCAATAGCCTCTCGGCGGATGCGTTGTCGCCGGCCTGCATGCTCGCGACACCTTGCATGTAGCGGGCAAGTCTTCCTGGCTTGGTGAGCGAGTACCTGTCGGCAACTCCCTGAAACTGCTTGGCCGCGGCCTTCGCCCGGTCCGCAGCGGTCGAAAAACCCGGGTCCTCGCCGGCAGCGACGGGGGGAGCTCCCGCAGGACGCAATGGCTCGCTGAAAGTCCTCATGGCGGTGCTCAGTTCGACGTTGGCGCGCTCGTTCTGCCGCGAGTGCCAAGCAAAAAATCCGCCGAGGGCCGCGGCCACGATGACCGCGATTACTGTTCCCCAGATAATGAGGCGGCGATGCACGGAGGCCCAGTCGGCTGCGTCCATGGCGGTTTCAGCGAATCGATCTTGTTTCAGTTGACGGCGGGTATAGCCTTGCATGAGAACCTTTTCGGGTGGGATAAGTACCTATGAATACTTGAGTTTAGCAAGATCGAGCGAGTCTCGTCAACGACGCCGGGCGAAACGACCGAATTGTTTGGGTTAGGTTAGGACCGCCAGCAACCAACCGGTCATCATGAGCCCGATCGGGTCGACTAGCAAGAGCGCTAGACTGTCGCCGCCAGTTCTGTTTTCTTCTTCTTCTGGATTTCGCTCGCGGCCAGATTGGGCTCAAAGCAGCGGCGACAACGCGCCTCGTACATGCCTTCGGCACCCACCACGATCAAGTCCTCGCTGGCGATCAAACGCTGCGTATGTTTCGCGGGATTGCCACACTGCATGCAGATAGCCAGTGTCTTGGTGATCTCATCGGCCACGGCCAGCAATTCCGGCATGGGATGGAACGGCCGGCCCAGGTAATCGGTGTCCAGTCCAGCAATGATGATGCGCTTGCCCATGTCGGCCCAGCGCACCACGAGATCGACCATGGCTTCGCCCAGAAACTGGGCCTCATCGATGCCGATCACCTCGGTTCGTAGATCGAGCTTGGCCGCGACTTCGGCCGCAGTGCTCACGGCGTCAGAGTGGATCCGCGTGTCATCGTGGGAAACGATGTGGTCGCTCGAATAGCGCAGGTCGATCACCGGCTTGAAGATCTGCACGCGCTGACGGGCAATCTCCGCGCGGCGCAACCGCCGGATCAGCTCTTCACTCTTGCCACTGAACATGGGACCGCAGACCACTTCGATCCAGCCAAGGTTTCCCCGCATCGCATTCATTCGCTGGTTTCCCTTCTCCGTCCATTCTCGGATTGCAGAATTGCGTCTTCCTCACCACTAACCTGGGCCCGCTTGGCGCGGATGAACTGGTAAAAGCCGTCGATGTCAGCAAAAATCTCGCTGGCGCAGCCCAGCAGCCAACCGCTCATCTCCGCCACCGGCAGGCCGCAGATCAAATACACGGGAATTCCCAGACGATGCGCAAACGTCAGCTCGCCCTGGGTTCCTGCGCCGCGCCCCGCGTGCCGGTCCCAATAGCAGAGGACAGCGTCGCATTCCTGCTCAATCAGGTCCAGGTCGTAAGCAATGATCTTACGCACCGTCTGTTGAAAGCGCGGCAGGTCGTTTGCTTTCCAACTGCGAAACTCGCGGGCCTCGATCTCCGTCAGATTCTTGCGCTCGTCCTCCGCCGGATCATAGACATTATGCCCCTGAGACTTGAGCAGCGGCGCGATCTCGGCACGCCAGCCCTTGCCCAAGTCGGGAGAATACTCGATGGAACCCGCTAGATAGAAGAGCATGCGACTCTGGATTGTCAGCGAGGGGCGCTCCCGGCGTCAACGAAGATTTGATTCGTTTCGAACCCAACTTTTCCAGAGCCGTGCACAGCTTTTGCACAATTGGCTCAAGCTCGCTGGACTGGTAGCGGTGGGGTAGGCGACAGACTTTTTCCGAATTGCTATTTTCCCCATCCCCCGCCCCCGGGCGACTCAATTCTGATGCGTTCGCCTTTCTTCATCGGCAAGCTGGTCTTGCCAGGCAGAGGAGCACGCGAGCCGTCGCGACGAACGACTTCGGTCTTTCCGGCGTAGCCGTCGCTTCCACCTTCAAGTCCGTACGGACCGCGCGTACGTCGGTCGGCAAGCAGCGTAACCTCGGCGTCAGAGAGCAGTTCGACTTCGCGCACGATGCCGTCGCCGCCGCGGAACTTGCCTTGTCCGCCGCTCGCCCGGCGCAGCGAATAACGAGTCACGCGTAGTGGATAAGCGTATTCGAGGGCCTCGGCGGGAGTGTTGAGCGAATTGGTCATGTGCGTGTGGACGCCGCTCACGCCATCGCGATCCGGGCGCGCGCCCATGCCACCGGCGATGGTCTCGTAATAGGCAAACGGCTCGCCGGTGCGCTCGTCGATCCCGCCAATCGTCAAATTGTTCATGGTGCCCGACGATCCCGCGGGAACGCGATCAGGAAGCGCCTGGGCCAGCGCCCGCAACAGCGTATCGACAATTCTCTGCGAAGTCTCGACGTTGCCGCCTGCCACGGCTGCCGGCGGACGCGCGTTGACCACCGTTCCGGCCGGGGCGATCATGCGCACCGGACGCATCAATCCCGCGGCTGCGGGGACGTCTTCCTCTAAGAGGCAGCGAAAGACGTAGAAGCAGGCCGACCAGGCGATAGCTTCAACCGCATTGACGCTGCCCCCGACCTGGGGCGAGCTGCCGGTGAAGTCGACGGTGACCAAAGGCTTGCCCTCTGGCGCTGGCCGCACACGCAGAGTGACCGCGATACGAACTGGCCCCGATCCAGCGCCATCGTCATCGAGGAAGTCTTCCGCCCTATACACACCGGGTGGCACCTGGCGGAGAAAGGCGCGCATCAGCGCTTCAGCATATGTTTGTAGCTCCCGCATCACGCGGCGCACCCGCGGCAGGTTGTAACGCTCCACCACTTCTGACAACCGCCAGGCACCCGTATGGCACGCCGCGAGCTGGGCGTTGAGATCGCCCTGGCGTTCTTTGGGGGTACGCACGTTGTTGAGCAGCAGGCGCAGAATGTCCTGTTGCACGCGTCCCTTGGCGATCAGCTTGATCGGCGGGATACGCACGCCTTCCTGATAGATTTCGCGGCAGCTGCCCATCGAACCAGCATACATCCCGCCGACGTCGGCGTGATGGGCGCGCGAAGCCACGTAGAAAGCAGGTTGACGCGCTTTTCTGCCTGCGGAAAACACAGGAGCAACCAGCGTGATATCCGGCAGGTGTGTGCCGCCCGCGAAAGGATCGTTGAGGATGGCCACGTCGCCGGCTTCGAGCGTCAGGGCCTCCACCGCCGCACGCACCGACATGGGCATCGATCCCAGGTGCACGGGCATGTGGTCACCCATGGCCACGACTTCACCGTAGCCGTCAAAGACGGCACAGGAGTAATCGCGACGCTCTTTGATATTGGGAGAAAACGCCGTGCGCCTGAGCGCCGCACCCATCTCTTCCGCGATGGAATGAAAGAGGCTTTTGAATATCTCCAGTTCGACGGGATCGCGCATCTGAGCTAGTGTAATGGAAGCGCCATCGCCGCGCGGATCATTGCACCGGGACTTTGATGTCGTACTTGTCATTCTCGCGGACTTCCACGGCAACGCCCCGGCCCAAGTAGCTTCTGAGAACATCCGGGTTCATCCACTCAAGTTCCCATCCCTTTTCTATTGCCAGAAGGGTGTACTTCCCGGGAACCACGGAGGCCAGGGTGAAGGTTCCGTCGCTGTCGCTCTGATCGCGGCGGAACAGGACTTCGTTGTGCGCCGGATCAGCGGGGACCAACACGATCATCACGCCGGCCACAGGCTTCCCGTCGCGCTGTGCCGTACCTGTGATCCTCGCCTGGCCCCGCGCGGTCGTGACAAGCATTTTAATGTTGCCACCGGAACGGACCTCAATTGTCCTCCCCGATACTGCCGTGCCTGTCGCCATTAAGCTCTTCAAATAGATTCCTGCAGTGGTCGAGATCGAAACTTCGTAGCTCCCAGGCGGTACTCCATTCTTGAATACCACTTCCCCATCACTGCCTAGACGCCCGACAACCGTTTCTCTGGTTTTTTTGTTGAGCAGCTGCATGGACGCTTGTGGAGAGAGCGCACTGGGATCGACTTCGACCTTAGCGGTGATTTGAGCATAAGGGTTCCCCAGGCTCCGATCCAGCTCGCCAACCGCCGTCAGGTCTACTTCCCTGGATTCATTCCCGTTGGCGTCGCTGCCGTTTCCGTAAGTCTTCATCAGGTAACGTCCAGGCGCGACGCCCACAATTTCCTGCCCGCCGCCCGTCATGACGAAGACGGGAGGCCCATCCAAAACGCTCTTCTCCAGCATCACCCAGGGCTGGAGCCCGGATTCTCCCTGGCCCCCACTCAAGCGCAGGTGCAGCGCGTGAACGGGTTGGAGAGTCACGTCAGCCTGAACTCTGTCGCCCGCCGCCAAGACAATGGGCATCGCCTTGCTCGCGTCCGTCTCTCCCCCATAGAACGTAACCGGATAGGCGACATCGAGCTGGGTGTTCCCTGTGTCTTGGCTTGGGGGTGACGCCACGGCATGGGTCGAGGCGGACAAGCCGTCCTGGTCGTTGGTGATGGACGCCGACGCGCCTGAAACAGACACGCGTGCGTTGGGTGCGTAGCGCGGCGTGTACCTGGCATACCACGGACGCGCATTGATGGCCACCAGATATCGACCCGGGACAAGATGTCCGAAATGGTATCTACCGTCGTCGTCCGTCGACGCGGAGCCACGACTGCGCGTGGCTTCTACTCCCCCAGAGAGTCCCGTGTAATAAAGTGCGACCATCGCGTTGCGCACGGCTTCCCCTGCCTCGTCAGTCACCACCCCGACAATCAGGCCCTCCGGCGGGAGTCGAAACAGCAAGCCGGTCGAAACCAGATCCGGGCCCACAACAATAGAGCTAGCAAACCGGTCATGTTGGTCGAAGGATTGCGTCAGATATCCGCGGGCCTGCGCCGTCAGTGTGTACTTCCCCGGCATGAGGCCCGAGAACGAGAAGTTGCCATCCTGCCCTGTAATCACCGTGGTGAGGTTGTCACGCTCGGAGACCGGAGCAATGGCCACGCGGGCTCGGGCCAGCGGCTGGCCGCTCACCGAATCTACCAGCGTTCCGCTGATCCCCAGATCCGCAGGGCGAGGAAGAGCCGGAGCCGTTTGCTCGGCGAGGCTGGCTGTAACCGCCAGCACTAACAGGCCGAGTGACACCATTCGCAATATCATCGGGCTACTCCTCAAGCTGGATCACATCGACCGTGACACTGGCTTTCCCGCCCGCCGTAACCGTGACACGCGCTGCTTTGCCCGCGTACCTGGAAAGGAAATCAGGGTCGGCATAATCGGGGGCGGCTTGGGCGTCGAAAGCAAAAACATCATAGGTTCCCGGTGCGAGGTTTGGGAAACCGATCCACTTCGAACTGGTTGCCGTCATCTCCGGTGCTGCTCGCGGTGCGGACACTGGGACCACCAATACCAAAGCCCGGCGCGGCGGATCCGCGCGCAAACCAACCCTGAGTTCGGCGGCATCGTCGCGCACCACGACCTCAATCGGGGCGATCTGTCCGTTTCCGGGAACCGTAAAGGTTTGCTCGAGCAGGTCCAGGCCACCCGAGCGCAAGGATTGGACATAGCCACCGAAGTTGGCGCGCGCGCGCACCAGGTACTTTCCGGGCGTAACCCCATGAAACTCAAGGGTTGACGGGTCAGGTAAGGCGTTGGACGCGGTGTTGTAGCGCCGGCCTTCGGATTCCAAACCAATCAGTTCGACGAATGCCGCCGGGTACTCGGAACAGTCGGATTCGTGGGGCTCCCCGTTGGGCAGAACACTCGTGCACCGGCCCAAACTGCGGGATGGATCTAATTCTCTGTGGATGACGACTGGGATATCGGCTCCCGGGCGAAGCACCAGCTTGAGATCGGCGAGCGGGTGGGAGACCGTCAAGGTCTGATCGGAAAAGGTGGAAACCTTATTCTGGAGGTCAGATCCGTTGACTCGAAGCGTGTACTTGCCCGCAGGCACGGCGCGAAATTCGAACTTGCCGGTTCGGGCGTCGAATTGGTCAGTCGTAAACAACGGTTCGTCCATCGGGCCGACGATATAGACATTTCGGACCAGCAAATACCCAGTCGCAGTTACGGTTCCAGAGACTTTGTAGGCGGGTTCTCGAGTCAGCGAGAGCTGCAACTCCATGCGCTGTCCCGGGACGAGATCAATCGCAGTCGCCGCACCCATGTCCTTCATGCCCGGATAAAAGATAACCCCAGGGTACGCCTCCGGCGTCTCGATCGTCCGGGCTCCGAGAGTCCGGCGATCGACGTTACCGGCCCACACCGCGATGTAATAGCGGCCCGCAGGCAAAACACTGATCTTGAAGTTGCCATCTTCATCCGTGGGCCTGTCACTACCGATTGAAGCATTGATCAGCCGCCTGCCTCCCTCGCGAAAGACGTACTTCAGAGCTTCAACGCGTGCTCCTTCCAGAGGCTCTTCGTCCTTGCCGGTGACACGCCCGAAAATGGCTGCTTCGGGTGCGAGCTTCAGAACAATCTTGCCTGTGTCCGGACCAACCTCAATGCTGATGGCCGACCCGTTCGTTAGTTTGGCTCCGGGGACAAAGTATCCGGGTTTTTCTAGGGTGACCTGTGCCGTTCCGGCGGGGACTCCGGCAAAAGCAAACTCTCCGTCTACTGAGGTCAGCATAGCGTGGCCGTAGAGTTCGACCAGGGCTCGAGCTATGGGCTTCCCGGTTGCGCTATTGACCACCATGCCGGCAATGTCGAACCGGTCTTGAGGCTGCTGAGCAGACGTCAGCGTGAGGGAACACACAATGGCTAGTAGGAAAGGAAAGCGGGTAGCCATGAGTTTTGTTCGTTCAGGTACTTACCTAGGCTAGTCCACGAAGTGGTCGCAGCGCAAATGCTTTGGAAGAAGTCACGAGTGCGCACGAGCTAGAAGATCTGCTGCCACAAACACAAAGAACACCAGGGCGATCACTCCGTTCATGGTGAAAAAGGCGGCGTTCAGTTTGTTGAGGTCGCCGCTCCAGACCAGCGAGTGCTCGTAGGCCAGCAAGAGGGCCACCGCGAGAACGCCAACCATCGCCAGTTTGCCCAGGCCGAACAGCAAGACCACCGCGGCCAGCAGCGCCAGCATGATCAGATGCAGCACTCGCGAGAGGTTGAGGGAGCGGCGCACGCCGAAGGCTTGCGGAATGGAGTTGAGTCCGTGGGCTCGGTCGAAATCGACGTCCTGGCAGGCGTAGAGCACGTCAAAGCCGGCCACCCAGAAGGTTACCGCAGCCGTCAGCACCAGGATACGTGGATCAAGAGAGCCCCGCACTGCAATCCAGGCTCCGGCCGGGGCTATACCCAGGGCGAAGCCCAGCACCAGGTGCGACCATCGCGTAAAGCGTTTGGTGTAGGAGTAGAGCAAGACCACCGCCAGGACGACCGGCGAGAGATAGAGAGTCAATCGGTTGAGCTGCGAGGCCGCAGCGACGAACACACCCGAGGAAACGACAACAAAAGTGCCCACGAATTTCTGCGAGAGCGTTCCCGCGGGGATGGCGCGAGTTTGGGTGCGGGGGTTGGCAGCGTCAATTTCGGCGTCGGCCACGCGATTGAAAGCCATCGCTGCCGACCGTGCCGAAACCATGCACAAGATGATCCACCCCAGCTGCGCGACCGTCGGCAGGCCCCCTGCCGCCAGCATAGCGCCGCATAGAGCGAAGGGGAGCGCAAAGACGGAGTGCTCCCACTTGATCATCTCCAAAGTGCTGCCAATGTTGTGGAAGATGCGCACAAACTATTTTAAACACAAGCTGGCTCTCAGCCATCAGAGAGTCAACCTCGTGTGGCCTCGGCACTGTGCCGAATCGAGGGGCGGCTGAGCGTTTTCGCCGGTCACTTGGCTTCGGTCACTTTAACGAGGTTGTCCTCCGGGTTGCGGTCAATCAGCTTGTTCAGCGGATCAATGCCGGCCTGAGCAGGCAATTGATTCACCACGAGATCCAATTCCGTTTTATCTTTTTCGATTTTGCGTTTTTCGAGATACAAGTACTTGCCCTGGGCATCAAGCACGCCGATATCGATCCAATCGTTCGCCGGCACTTCTTTCTGTTCGCCTCGGCTGTCGGCACGATACTTCTTGAAGCCGGCCACGAGATGCACCCGGTACTTGCCGTCCTGCTGCTTGGTAAAGGTCGCGGACTCGGCTTTGCTTTCATAGAGCGTGATGTGCTCGAACAGGTCGTCGATCAACGACTGGTATTGGGGCGGCGTGTCCTTGCGCAGATAGCCGATCAGGTCCATCGAGGTGGCGTAGGGAGCACCCTTGAACCCAAACGCTTTCACAAACTCAGACAGCGCGTGATTGACCTTGTCTTCTCCGATGTAGTCCTGAAGGGCATACATCACCAGCCCGCCTTTCTGATAGTGAATATATCCCTGCCTGGCTTGTACCCGGGCCAGCGGCGCCTCATCGTTGCGTTCCAGGCCGCGCAGAATCAGATAGTTCCGCAACTCATAGGCCAGAAAGCGCTTCATCGCGTCCGGGCCGTATCGGTGTTTCATCACCATGAGCGCGCTGTATTGCGCCAGGGTTTCGACCAGCGACGTCGCGCCTTCCACGTTCGCGGCAACCTCCTGATGGCCCCACCACTGGTGCGCCACCTCGTGCGAGGTCACATAAAAAGGCAGGTCGATGGCATCCGGTTTTTTCGTGTCCACGCGAGTGATAAAGCCCAAGCTTTCGGAAAATGGAATGGTATTGGGGAAGGACTGCGCGAAGTCGGC
This sequence comes from Terriglobales bacterium, assembly GCA_036522035.1. GTDB lineage: Bacteria > Acidobacteriota > Terriglobia > Terriglobales > Acidobacteriaceae > Angelobacter. The sequence goes on along the minus strand of DATDGP010000357.1, from coordinate 8,717 downwards.
GTAGCGCGGAAACTCGATGATGCGCAATTGATGAAACTGGAACGGACTGAAGTTGGCACTGCAATAGGCGAGCGTGGCTTTCATGCCGTCGGTCATGCGGTCCAAGTTGAACTCGTGCCCGGGCTGGTAGTAGATCTCGAGATTGACGTCATTCCAACGGTCGTGCCGAACCTGGTAGCGACCGGAGTTGAACGAGAAGAAGTTCAGAATCGGAGCATCCATTTTGTAATGGAAGTAACGGCGCCCGCCCTCGATCCATTCCTTCTGCAGGTACCCAGGCGCGATTGCGATCTGATCGGGGCTGGTACTGATGGTGGCGTCGAAGTTGATCCAGTCGCCGTCCTGGGCAATGTAATTGTTCTGCCGCGCCGCGACGTCCTCCAGTTTCGGCATGCGCTTCACTTTGTCCAATTTGTTGCGGCGGCGCGCGCTGTCGTCGTTCAACTCCTGCGCCGGACGATATCCCACGTATGGCGTGTACCCGACGTTCAAGAAGCTGCCGTTCTGGACAATCCGCGTGTCGCCCACCGAGTTGGAAAAACCGGGGTTGTCGAACTGGAACGCGAACTGCAACGCAATCCGGCCACCCGGGGCCAGTGGAGAGTTGAGCCGATAAACGTGGAAGCCGAGATCATTGTCCTGAATCACCGGGGTCTGGCCACCGTTAAAAGACAGCACCTGAATCGACTTTGCGTTGCGCGTCGGCAACGAAAGCGCGACCTGGTCGATAGTCGCCTGGGTCTTGTTCTCCAGCCACATAGTGCCTTCGACTGTGGCGCTGCGCTGCTCGGGGTAGAAGTTGACCGTGGTCTGGACGTCGGTGATACGCGGTTGGGGCATGTCGAGATACTTGCGATACTTCTTTTCGTACTGCGCTTGTTCCGCTTCCTGCTGCTTGGAGTTGCGGTAAGGGTTCAAGATATTGGTGTTATAAAAAATGTAACTACCCGTCGCCGCGAACAGAATCAGGCACACCGCCATCGCCATACGGCTTGCCCGCGTCAAGCGCTGGGAGCCAAGCCTGAGCCGCTGTTTCACACCGCCCTCAATTCCGCGCACCCAGAACAGGTTGGTCACAATCGCCAGGAAAACAGCAGCTATCGCCCAATACAGCTCAAACCAGAAGAGCGCCTTTACATACGGGGTATAGCCGTTCATGTCGGAGTACACATGCTGCGGCAAGCGGCCAAAGCGTATGAGGTAGTGTTCAAACCCCAGTTGCGGCAGCGCGATCGAGATCACTCCGACATAAAGGATGACCACCAAAAAGTAACCCAGGTATTTGTTGTTGACGACAGTCTGGATGAGGATCGCCAGGGTGCAAGTGATGCAGTTCTGGATCAGGGCAATCAGAAAGAGCTCTTTGAGATAGACTCCGAACTCGAAGCGGAAATAGCCGTGCATGATCTGCACCGTCATTCCCGCCGCGATCACCAGCACAGCGATGACGACCTGCACCAGCATCAGTGCGCCGAGCTTGGATGCAAATAGCACCCAGCGCTGGGCGGGCATGGCGTCCACGATCTGGCTGACCTTGGCGTCTCTCTCACGCCATACTAGCTCGCCAGAATAGAAGACGATGATGATGAGCTGGAAGAGCCCGAAGCCGGCAATGACCAGTTGCAAGATGCGTGAGGTGACCGGATAAAACGGCGTGGAGAAGAAGTCCGTCGGCAGGTTGCCGACCAGAACCGCGAATAGGAACCCGGCAACCAAGATCACGGCGAAAAACACGTTCTTGACGGTCTCGGCAAACTGGAGCCAGGTGAGCGAAACCAGTTGTCCCAGTGACGTTCGCCCGGAGAAGACCGTGGCGATTGCCGGAATCGCCGCTGCAGTCGTCTCGGCTTCCTCGCCGGCCTCGTCGATTTTCTTGCGTCCCCGAGTCAGCGCCTGCGATCGCGAAAACTTGAAGTAGGTAAACACGAAAAGGGCCGCGCTTACACCGAGCCAGAGAACCCGGTTCCACAGGAGGATGCCGTGAAACGGCATCAATTGCGTGTTGCGTTCGAAGGGCGTGAGATACTGCGTCAGCCGAGCGAAAGCGCGCTCGCCGAAGGGATCGCCCAGGGCATAGGTTGCGCTCTTGGTCGGATCATTAAGGACCGATCCCACGATGAGATATCCAATGAGCAGAAGCGCGCTGCCCGCATACACCGGCAACATCTTCCGGCCGAGCGCCGCGAGACAGAAGAAGATCGCTGTCAGGAAGATCAGATTGGGTAGGATCAGGGTCAGGTACGGCTCCAAGTACGACATGAACCGTTCCGGACCGATCCGGGCCTCATCCAAAAAGGGCATTCTCATTCCGAGCCAGACCCCCATGCCGATACCCGAGAAGATGATCAACTGGGTCAGGAGCGATCCGAGGAAGCGCCCTGCCAGATAGTCGATCTTGCGAATTGGAGCGGTGTAGAAGAACGAATCGCAGTCGTTGTCAATGTCCTGATACGTCGCCTGGCCCGCCAACGCCGCCGTGACAATCAGCCCCAGCATGGCAACCCCGGGAATAAACTGGGCCAAGCCAAAAGGTGAGTTGACGAAGACCTTTCCCCCGAAATCGACGCTGGCCGATCCAAACCCGCCGCCGACGGTGATCGCGAAAATGTAACCGGCGGCGAACAAGATGAGAAAGTACATGTAGGTCGAGATGCGGACTAAGCGCTGCTTCACCTCGAACAGCAAAATCGTTCCGATCATGTCAATTCACCTTTGCCGCAGACACCGCGGGATTCATGAAGCCCTTGATGGTCGCAAAGTAGACGTCTTCCAGGTCCGGGGCGATCAGTTCGAATCCCGGCTCCGGCTCTTGGTTGCTGTAGACGTGCAGCACGATCTGCCCGGAGAAGCGGCGCGTCGAGATGACCCGGAATTTTTCGTTGCAGGCAGCGACCTCCGCTTGCGGAACCGACTTCCGCCAGATGCGGCCTTCGAGATCGGCGACCAGCGTCGCCGGCGAGCCGGTCGTCATCACCCGGCCTTCGTGGATGATCGCCATGTTGGCACACAGGTCGCTGACGTCAGAAACGATGTGTGTGGAGAGGATCACGATCACGTTTTCGCCGATGGCGCTCAGTAGATTATGGAAGCGCACGCGCTCTTCAGGGTCGAGACCGGCGGTGGGCTCGTCCACGATGATCAGCTTGGGATTGCCGAGCAGCGCCTGCGCGATGCCGAAACGTTGCTTCATGCCTCCGGAGTAGCTGCCCAACGGCTTGGAACGATGTTCATAGAGATTCGTTTGACGCAGCAGAGCGTTCACCACTTGCCGCCGCTGCGTGGAGGTGGCGATCCCTTTCAAGGCGGCAAAGTGCATGAGCAAGTTCTCTGCCGTCACCTTGGGATAGAGGCCAAACTCCTGCGGCAAATAGCCCAGCATGCGCCGGACATCGTCTTTCTGCTTCAACACGTCGATGTCGCCGAGCTGCGCGGCGCCGGAGTCGGCTTCCTGCAGCGTAGCCAGCGTGCGCATGAGCGTGGACTTGCCCGCGCCGTTGGGGCCCAGCAGCCCGAACATTCCCAGGGGAATGGTCAGAGAGACCTCCTGCAAGGCCTGCGTGCCGTTGGGATAGCGTTTTGAAAGTTTTTCGATTTGCAGTTCCATGCCGTCTCCTCGAAGCTGTTTTCAACGTCGAGAAGTTAGCAAACAGCCTGGATCAAGAGGAACTGAATTAGGACGAACGGCCGAAATGCGGGAGGAACGGCGGTTTAGAGGCTCATCAGCTCGCGCAATTTGCGCGATTGCCGCCTGGAAATCCCGACTTTGATGCCGCCGGTCAGGGAGGCGACCAGGCCCCCGTCGGCTTGCGACTCGAGCGACTGAATGTCATGAAGGTTGAGGATGTGGGAGCGGCTGGCGCGGAAGAATACCCCACGATCAAGACGAACCTCGAGCGCGTTCAACGACTTGTAGATCAACGGACGGTTTCCGCCAAAGTAGACTCGCGTGTAATTTCCCTCCGACTCCAGCATTCGGATTTCTTCCAGGGCAACGATCCAGCAGCGCTCTCCGTCGCGCAGAAAGACTCTCCGCTCATGCCCGGAAGCAGCGCTTTGCGGTCCGGCAATTCTTCGGAGTTTGTCCAATGCAGCATCGAGCCGCTCAGCCGCAATCGGCTTCAGCAGATAATCGAGGGCGTTGACCTCAAATGCGCGCACCGCGTAGTCCTGATATGCGGTGGTAAAGATGACCGCCGGCAGATCTTCCAGGTCTTCGAGCAGTTGCAGTCCATTGCGCCCTGGCATTTCCACGTCCAGAAAAATCACGTCCGGGCGGAGGCGCTGGATCTGGCTCAAAGCCTCATCGGCGTTCCCCGCTTCACCGACCACCATCACGTCCTCATGCGCACTGAGCAGACGGCGCAGGCCGGAGCGCGCCAGACGCTCATCGTCTACCAGCAAGGCTTTCAGGGGCTGCCTCCTTTCGCTGCAAAGGAACTGTTCCGACAGCGCGGGCACGACCGTGAGGCGCGTTTTCAAGCACGATCTTCGCTTGATCGCCATACAGCAGATGCAGCCGCGACCGCGCATTCCTCAAACCGATGCCGTTCTCCGATGGCTGCTCGGGAAGCTCGCCTGTATTCAGTACTTCCAAAAACAGCTGGGAATCGCGGACCAGAGCCTTGATGGAGATCTCGCCACCCTCAGGGCGCCGGGAGATCCCATGCTTCAGCGCGTTTTCTACCAGCGTCTGAAGCAACATCGGAGGCACCGCAACCTTGCTGGACTCGGGCGCAATGTCCCAATGGACACTTAGACGCTCTTCAAAGCGTATGGCTTCGAGCGCGAGATAATCTCTCACTGCCTGAATTTCCTCTTCCAGAAAAACCTGTTCTTTGTGGTCTGACTGCAGCGAGTAGCGCAACAATGCCGACAACCGCGTGACCATGGACTGCGCGCGTTGCGGGTCCTCGACAATCAATTCACGCAGCCCATTCAGACAATTGAACAGAAAGTGTGGCTTGAGCTGAGCACGCAGTCCGCGCAGTTGCGCCTCTTGGGCCACCAGTTCAAGCCGCAGCGCATGTACTTCTGCGATGCGGCGCCTACGAAATTCTTGAACGGCCAGATAGATCGTCACCCAGACTCCAAATAAGAAAACGAAGACAAGCCAAGTGATTAGCGATGCGGCCGGTCGCAAGTTCAGGTCAGAAGTCGCGTGGACTAAATAATGGCTCAAGAAGATATCGATTGCGCTCGGAACAACCGCCGCCAACGCCACGGCTGCAAGCAGCCGCGGCCAGACCCGGCCGAGAGGCATTCGCAGCCATCCCCGACGCCGCATCAGCAAATAAAGGAGGTGGCTGACAAGCAATCCCGAACCCGACAGCAGGGCGATTGCGACATACAACGACGCGCGGGAGCTCACCAACGGGCCCGGGACACTCCGATCGACGTTCAAGACCGCCAGGGCGAACAACTGAAACAACAGAAAAGTTGACCAGCCTGCCAACTGGCAAGCCCAATAGACTTTGCTGACCGGACTTCTTTCAGATCCTTGGTCACCTGTATGCATGGCATACCACTCGACGAGTTTACTTCGCGTTTTCAGGCCAACGGTCGACACATCTTGACCGGCTGCGTCAGCATTTGCAAGAGCGTAATACCAAGTCCCAGCGGAAAGTGCAACTCTTCCCTAGCACACTCTACCTAAGCACGTGGGCACACCTGGATGACCGGCATCACACAACTGAATCGACCAGCCGTGGCGTCGGGACTTCAGAAATAGTGGCTGGATGCTGATGGCTGACCGCTAAGGGCTACTCGGCAAAGCCTTGTTTCCCGATGAGCGGCACGAAGCGGCAGCCTTCGAGAGCGCGCAGAGCCACGGTACCATCGAAATGTTTGTAACCAACCTGCAAAGCCTGCTGTTGCGAATCGCCCACGGGAATCACCAAGCGTCCTCCCGGAGCGAGCTGTTCCAACAACGCCTGGGGGATGCGTGGGGCTGCGGCTGAAACGATGGTTGCGTTGTAGGGCGCATGTTCGGGGAGGCCGAGGGAACCGTCGCCATCGACAACCGTAGCGTTCTTGTAGCCCAGTCGTTCGAGCATTTTGCGGGCATTCCGAGCAAGAGCGGCATGACGTTCGACGGCAAAGACATCCGTGGCCAGCTCCGCCAGCAGCGCAGTCTGATACCCCGAGCCGGCGCCGACTTCAAGCACGCGATCCTGCGGCGCGATCTCTGCTGCTTGCAGCATGGCGGCGATGATGTACGGCTGCGAAGTTGTCTGCTGCTCGCCTATAGGCACCGGATGATCGGCGTAGGCATCAGGCCAGTGCTGCCGGTTCAAAAACTCATGGCGCGGAACCTTGCCCATAGCCGCCAGCACGCGCACGTCGTGGATACCGCGCCGGCGAAGCTGGGTTTCCACCATGGCTGCCCGAACTACCCCGAACGGCTCCTGTTCGTCTCCATTCACCATTTCATTTCCGGCGGCGGCGAATGCTTACGTCGAAGCTGAGCACGCCGTTCTGATCGCGTACGGCAACGATTGAAAGGTCCTTGTCGATGGCGTATTCCACCTGGATCACCGTCTCCGTGGATTGAGTAAGACTGGTGCCATAAGTAAAAGTGACGTTGTTACTGATCTGCTGTTCCACTGTGACGCGTGCGCTGGGATTGTTTCCGGTCTGGCCCAGGAACTGCGGATCAAAGCGCACGCGGCTGCCACCGAAAAGACGCTCCACGCGGCTTCCGACAGCGGCGTTCAGGGCCTCGCCCAGCACGGCATTGGAGGCGGTGCTGGCGATGTCCGGGGTGGTCCCCCCGGCTTGACTGCCGTTGGCCAGGTCCTGCTCTTGAGTGCGCCCAAACGCCAGCAGCGCGATGATATCGGAGTTCGAAAGCGGTGGATCAGAGCGGTACGTCAGGGAGAGTCCTTTGCCGCCGGACATGGTTCCGTGCAGGCCGATGGCAATGTCGTAGCTCTGGACGCGCGCTGACATTTCGATATTCACCGTCGGCTCGATGACTAGGGGATTGCTGAAAGTGATATCTCCGCGCTCCAGGCGGTACTTGGTCCCGTTAAAAGAGACATCGCCTTCGGCGAAGGTCACGCGCCCGAGGATCGCCGGACGCGACGCGGTGCCGCGCGCATGCAAGTCCACGTTGCCGGAGAGCCTGGCCACTGTTGTTTCTACGCTCAGCTCCTGCGCTGAGGCGATATGCACGTCGAGGCGAAGATTGTCGAGGAACGGATTCAACGTAGCGACAACCGGAGCCCTGTTCGTCAATGCCAGAAACTGGCCCATGTCGAACTGCCGGCTCAAGCTGAAACGCGTGATGGTGATGTCTCCGTTGAGCAAGGAACTCTTCGCCGAGCCGCTGTAGTGCAGGTTGGCGTCTGCCGAAGAGCTGACGCCCGGCGGATAACGCAAGCGGACGTCCTTGCCGGTGGCGGTCAGGTCAAAGAAGAGCCCCCCACGGTAGGCAAGGAAACCGCCCAGGTTGAGTTCGCCACCCCCGCTCTGCGCGGTCAGCTTTTCAATCTGAATCCGATCTTGGGCAAAAACCATGGTGCCGTTGATATGGCTCAGCCCGTTGGGCAGATCGGCCAGAGATGCCGTGGCATTGGCCATAGTCACGCGCCCGCTCAACTGCGGATGTTGCAAATTCCCGGCCGCATCCACAGTGAAATTAACCATGCCGGAAGCCAGGATGTTGGGGTTGAATTCCTGCGCCAGCTTCAGATCCAGATGTCCGGAGCCGTGCATGTTCAATGCGTGATCGCTGCTGACTCCCACCGAGCCGCGAAGCAATAGATCTGTGTCCGGCCCCAGCAGCCGGAACTGCTCCACATTTAACCGATCATGGTCCATAGAAAACCGGATAGGACCATCATTGAGAAGGTTGAACTTGTCCATGCTGAGCCGCAGGGCACTTATATTCCCGTTCACCGTCAGGTCGTGCGGCCTCTTCAGGGGCCCATGCGCTTCGAGCGTGCCCACGATCGCGGAATGGCTACTGAGGTCGGCTTGCATGTACGGCTGGAGCAGAGGATTGAAGTCGACGTTGGCAAACTTGAGCGTGATCTGTCCCGGAAAGTCATTGTGCAACTCGACGGTTCCGTTCAAATCGACGGTCGCATCTTCAAATTCCGACCGGCCCTTCAAGATCAGAGTGCTGCCCTGCGTCTCGGCAGAAAGAGTCACGCTGCCCGCAGCCTCGTGATTGACTACCAGGTCGGAAATCTCGAGATTCCCGTTGAGCACCGGGGCCGCAGTGTTTCCGGCTTCGCGGCCGGCGAGGGATGCCAGGGATGGGATAGACCCGCTCACATGGAAGCCCGCCTTGCCTTCGAAGGTCAGTTGGCCCACCTGCAAGCGGTGCAGGGACGCCAAATCAATGTTGGCGCCGCTAAGATCGAAGCGCACGCCCTGATGGTCGGTGTCATAAGCTACCGATCCGGTCAGCTGCGCGTGAGCGTGTACGACAACGACGTTGTTGAGCTGGATTTCCGGCCCCGCTAAATGCAACTGGCCGCGAAAACTCTGGAACGGTTCTCCCGCCACGGTGAGCTTGGCGATCTCGATGTGCCCGCCGCCGCGCAAAGTGTGTAGCGTGCCGGTGGCGTGGATTTCTGCAGCCAGCACGCCGGTGATGGTCATTCGCAGGCCGATCTTTTCGCCGCGTCTGGCTGCCAGTTACTCGCCTTCAGGAGCCGAGGGCTTGACAAAGCTCTCTGCGGGCATCGGTCTCTATTATGAGCACACGC
>DATDGP010000356.1:0-10152 GCA_036522035.1 Terriglobales bacterium | reverse complement strand
AGTTTGTTTTCCGAAAGATGTCTGCCAACCGTTGATGTTCAACATTAAATAAGTATCGAGCAGCCGAAACTGGTCGAAACTGGCGATGGGTGATGCCGTCTGAGGGATGGGAGGCCCGGCTTCGGCGTCGTTCGTGGTCTTGGCATCGCCCAGTTGGATGGCATTCTGGACCGCCTGCGAGACTCCCGGCGCTGAGGGCGCGTGTTCGAACTCTCCGCGTATGTAGAATCCGAGGGCGCCGCTCGAGCCGCTGGCGGAGAATCCGTCCTGACTGTTGACGCCCTGCTGGTACGGCCTTCCAAAATTGTTCACGATGGTCTGGCCGAAGTGGTATCCGTCAGTCAACGGCTTGCCCGAGATATTGGTGACGCCAGCATAGAGCGAATCGAGCGAGATGTATTCGCTTTGATCACCGCTCAGCTCGGGTGCGAATTCCCTGGCCAGGGCAGCATAGAGGCGAGATCCTTCATCCACTTGCGGAGAAGATTCGTCGACCGAGTCAGCGGCTTCCTCCAAAAGGCGGGCGCACTCACGACGGGTCCAGGGCCGCAACCCGAAAAAACCGCTGTTGATCACTCCCAAGCCTCCCAGGCGCTCGAAAGCCGGGTAAACCCAGCTGTCCATGGGAACGTAAGCCGAGGACAAGTTTTCTGTGCTGCCGCCTTCGCTGGGCAGCGCTCTTTCAAAGGTGCCGTAACCTCCGCCCCCAAGAACCGCATCGTGATGTGCGGCATACACTTGCTGCCCGACCAGCCAGCCAATCGCGCTGCCCACTGCCACGTCGCTGGGGAAATGTGCTTTGCCCGTGACCCGCGCAAGACTCACGCCGCTGGCCAGAGTGTAGCTCAGCACCTGGGTCAGAACGCCCGGATACTCATGAGCTAGAACGCTCGCTGCCGACCAGGAAAGCGCGGCGTGCAGTGAAGGAAAGGAGGAGTTGAAGGTTGGGCCCTTCCCGAACAATCCCAGACCGGCGGCGTCGGTGGGACGCTGGCGACGGGTCAACACCTGGAAGGTCTCGGTGATCACCAAGCTGTTCAAGGCGGCTTCACCGGCGAGTATGCCGGTCTCTTGCTCATGCTCGTCACCCTTCCATTTGCCGAGGAGATACAGGCTCCCCGTTCCACCTTCCAGAACCGCCAGACCGGCGTCGGCGGCAGCGCTGGAATGTTTGGTGAATGTCCCCGTTCCGGAGATGCGCGAGGAAAGCTCGGCATCGGCATTCATGAGTCCGACGGTGACGCCGGCCATTGGCACCAGCCAGTTGAGGTCCTGGATTCTCGCTTTGAACGGACTTGTCCACAGGGTTCTTTGGTCGTCGGCAAAGTTGCGGAGGAAGCCGAGCGGCGCCGCGGTCGCGACTTGATTGTCGTTGTTTTCGTAAACCGAGTCGCGAGAAACCGATTTCGTGGAAGTCGAACCCTCTTCTGACGTGGCGGTTTGCGAGGGCCCAGCAGAGTTCGAGCCGGTCGCAGACGAGCGGCCAGGTGACGTTTCGTTCACCTGGGCTGAGGCAACAGCGATCAGACTGGACATCAAAGAACCCATCATGAATACCCTTAGGCCCCGCCGGGGTCCCCAGGCTGCCCGGTTTGGGCCGGCTGGAGTGGTCATGTGGTGCTTCAAATCATGTCTCCGTCAAAAGTTCCTGATGACGCTTGCGGCCACGGCCACGCCGGAGAGCATCTGCATGGACATGCCCATATTCTTGAAGATACCGGTGCCGGACACTTTGTCGGGAACGTAGACGGTATCGCCGGGCTGCAACACCGTGCTGGCGACGGCCCCGGTCCACCAATCCCCCGAGGTCCTGCCAACGACCGTGCCGTTGGCACGGACCACAAAAATGTCTTTCTTGTTGGCAGCGCTGGTGGGCCCCCCCGCCTGCTTCAAATACCAGCGCGCGCTCTTTCCCTTGCTGAAGGAGATACCGGCGGGATTGTAAACCTGTCCCGCGACCATCACGAAGTTCGGGGTTTTGGGGATGATGAGGCTGTCGCCAGGTCGAACCTCGATATCGACCGCTGTGTTCTCCCACTTTTCGATCGGCAGAGTGATATGGATCAAGAGGCGACCGCTGGGCGGAATCTGCTTGATGCGATCGATCAGTTGCTGACGTTGCCGAGTAGTCGCCGTGTTCTCCACACGGGCGCCGCTGAGTCCCTGCTCCTGGAGTCGGGCCACCATCTCGTCGCGATTTCTGGCTTCAAATTCCCGCACCTGGGCGCGCTCCAGGACCGCACCATACGGATAAGCCAAAGGAGAGAATCCCCCGGCACGTTTCAGCACTGAGCTCAGGCGTTCGTTCTGTTGAATTCCGTAGCGGCCCGGATGCATGACCTCCCCGTTGACGTTGATTGCGCCGCCAATATCGTTCCAACCGCCAATCTGGCCGATGGTAAGCACGTCTCCCGGCTTGAGGCGAACGTCGGTGTCGGCCTCCCCGGCCAGTGCCCGGCCGATCGCCACACTTCGATGCTCCAGCTCCACGTGATCCCCGTCGACAACGGCGTAACTCGAGAGGTCGGCTTTGTCCTGATACGCCCCGCGTTTAAATCCGCCGGCCAAGCGCAACAGGTCAGCGGCACTCATGCCGTCCGATAGCGGATACTCTCCCGGGCGAAGCACCTCGCCGTAGATGGAAGCTTTGGGAGCGTCGCTATCGTAGCGTCCGAAGACGCGAACCGTGTCGAACGGCTGCAAGCTTGGAGCGGGCGCGCGTTTCTCGAGCACGTCGCGAAGGCTGAACCCAATCACCAGCGGACTGAAGTCAGGCGGATGCAGACGAATGATCTCAGCGCGATCCGCGGCTTCCGGTAGCAGGTCATTGAAAGATCCGATCAGATCGGTAACCTTCGCGCCTTCGTTATAGGGATACTTGCCGGGACGAAACACGTGGCCTTGGAGGTAAAGCGTGCGATCGCTGTAAGGCAAAATGGGGGCGACCGTGACTGCGTCGCCGTCTTTGACCTCGACCCGCTGGAAAGCTTCTTCCGAGGTCGGCGGATCGTCAACCGGCAGGTTGACGCTGAGCATTTCGCGGCGTTGGTGGGCTTCGATGCGCTCCAGCTTGAGGTTGGTCAACTGGCCCGCGACCGGCACGCCTCCGGCCAGTTCCAATACCTGGTCGAGCGTGGCTTCATGGCGCAACTCATAGATCCCTGGACGCCGCACCACTCCGGCCACCGTTACCTGCGGCCCAGCCGGCGGGACGAGAATGCTGTCGCCAGATCCCAAATGGACTTCCGTTGATGCAACGCCCTTAAGCATCAAGTCGTAGAGGTCCACCTCTTCGAGTAGCTTGGCACCGCGATAGTGCTTCACCGTGCGGTATGATCCAGTCTCCGTAGGCCCCCCGGCAGCGATCAGGGCGCTTAGACAGGTGGAGAGCGCGCTCATGTCATAGGCGCCAGGATTCTTGACGTCACCGACCACATAGACGCGAATGTTGCGCAGCTTGCCCATCGTCACATCCACACTGATTCCACGAAGCTGGCGGGTCAGGGCGAGCTGAATGCTTTGTTGAGCTTCGGCCAAGGTTCGCCCGGCGACGACGATGGCTGCAACCTCGGGCAGCACAGCCCGTCCTTCTCGGTCCACGGTGATCGCCAGACGTTGCGAGGAAGTGCCCCAGTACTCCACCACCAGTTCGTCCCCGGGGCCTATCACGTAATCAGAGCTGACGGGAATGTCAGTGCCGGTATTCTTGTCGTTCGCCGCCGCAACGCTGTTGTGAAACAGAGCGGCGCCAAAACGTTCCAGCTTCTCCTGATCAGGCACCGCTTGCAGGTAAAGATCTCGTAACGCCGGCAGGTTGCGGAACGGATACTGGTCCTGAGAAGTTTTCCGGCCATCGCGGTTCGGAGCAATGCGTGAAGGAGAGCCGTTGGTGGTTGGATTTGCCGGGATGGTGGGGCCTACGCCGGGCCCCCCAGGAGTCGGTGGTCTTTTCTCGTTTTGAGCGCTGTCTTCCACGCCAAAACCGCGCTGCTTGAGCTGCTCGCTCATTACGTGGCGGGCACGATCGTCAGAGCGAATCTCATCGAACAGACGGTCGTCAGTGATTTGACGATCGCTGATTGGATAGCCACGATTGCGAAGCTCAGCCGCGATCTCCGCTTTGGCCTCCGCCAGCAGGTCGGGATTCCCCTGGAGGATGGCGATGATGTCGTCAGCGGCAAGATCTTGATCTTGAGAAGGCGCCGCCGTCGGTGAGGTTGCGGATTGGACCGGTTGCGACCTCAACGCGCTGGCTTGGAAAACAACACAAACCAGGATCAATCCCGCAAGCAAAGGGCGCAGGACGCGTAACACGATGTTCGGCACGCTCACACATCTCTCCCGTTCAGAATCAAGCGTCTACAGTTCTCGGGCTGACACAGTGGCTGCGCGTTCAGAGTTCCGGATCATTCTACGGCAGAAAGCCCTAGGCGGTAAGCATCCTAGGTAAGTGAAATGTAAATTCGCGAAAAGAAATAGAGCAGTCTCGGGGCGCGAATTGACCAACCTAAACCTACGCTGATAGCGCGCCCTGCGTAGTAACGTTTCCTCATCTTGCTGAATTCGACAATCTCTTACGCGACCGCAGCACGGTTTCGGCGGCCCAAAAGCCGCACATGCCGTGAACACCGGGACCGGGAGGGGTTGACGAAGAACACAGGAAGATTCGCGGACTGGGTGTCTGGTAAAGACCCATCCCTGGGCGCAGGAACAGCTGGCCTAGATTCAAGGCTCCGCCGGCGATGTCTCCGCCGACAAGATTCTGATTGTGGCGCTCCAGATCAGCCGGCCCCATAACGGAGCGCGCCAGAATACAGTCCCGAAATCCCGGAGCAAAGCGCTCCACTTGCTGCTCGATGGCCGAGACCATGTCTCCGGCGTAGCCGTTGGGCACGTGGCAATATCCCCACGCGGTTTGCTTGCCAGCCGGTGCACGCGACGGATCAAACAGACTAGGTTGGGCGAACAGCACGAAAGGACGTTCCGCTGCCTGGCCCTCGCCGGCCTTCCTTTCCGACTCACAAATCTCATCCAAGGTTCCGCCCAGATGAATGGTTCCTGCCAACTTGCATTCGGGCGCGCGCCAAGGGACGGCGGAACCGAGAGCCCAATCCATCTTGTACGACGCCATGCCGTAGCGAAAGCGCTCCAGCTTGCCTCGGTAGGAATCCCAAGATCCAAACTCTGAGCTATCCTGCGTTAAACGGAGCAAGCCTCGCGGCGTAATGTCCAGCAAGACGACGGGGGAGAGAGGCAGTTGTCCGAGAGATTCTACCGAACATCCGGTGATGACTTGGCCGCCCAGCGATTTAAGGTAAGAAATCAAAGCCACTGTGAGTTGCTGCGAGCCACCGCGGGCCACCGGCCATCCGGCGGCATGGGCCGCGACCGCCAGCATGAGGGCGATCGCGCTGCTCGACAAATCCTCGAGCGGCAAGATGGAGTGGGCGGCAAGTCCGGCAAAGAAGCCTCGTGCCTTCTCGGTCTTGAAAACGCTGCGGGCCAACCCCCGGCCAGAGCGCAGGGCGTGCAAGCCGAAATGAGCCATCAAGAACGGATGCCGGGGAAAACGCGGGGGCCCTAGCACACCACTGAACAACTCCTGCCAGTCAGCAACCAGAGGCCCGATAAGCCTCTGATAAGCAGGGCCGTCTGGTCCGAGGCCGGCCGCCGTCTCATCGAGTGAGTGGTGCAGCAGAGCCGCGGAGCCGTCGTCGAAAGGGTGGGCCAGAGCCGCCGCCGGGAAAGCCCATTCCAGTCCATGATGGTCGAGGGGCAGCGTGCTCAGAAAGGGCGAGCAGAATCCGAAGGGATACACCGCGGAGTAGAGATCGTGGACAAAGCCGGGCAGAGTGACTTCAGCCGAACGCACGCCGCCACCCGGCGTGTCCTCCGCCTCCAGAACCACGACACGCCATCCTGATTGAGCCAGACGGATTGCGGCCGCCAGCCCGTTGGGGCCTGATCCGACCACGATGGCGTCCGCGCTGGGAAGATCGAGCTTGGCCATGGTCACGTTTTAAAGATAAACGCGGGGGGGGACCCTGCGCACGAAAAACGACTGGGCTGGGTTTGAGACGCGAAGCGAACGATCAGACTACCTCGATCGTCACTTCTTGAACCGCAACTTCCGCGTAGCAGATTTGCCCCCGTGCTTGGCTTGGGCAAGGACAGCCTCATCGGTCGTTACTGAGACCGTCAGGGTGGCAGACCCGGAAGAATCTGTCAGGGATCGTGCCAGCACGCCCCCCTGGCTTGGGGGAAAGGCTTGCACCGAAACCTCGGCCCCAAAGACGGGAACGCCGTAGTCGAGCACCTGAAGGGTCAGGACAATTTGGTTCTCGCGAGCGG
This sequence comes from Terriglobales bacterium, assembly GCA_036522035.1. GTDB lineage: Bacteria > Acidobacteriota > Terriglobia > Terriglobales > Acidobacteriaceae > Angelobacter. The sequence goes on along the minus strand of DATDGP010000356.1, from coordinate 3,801 downwards.
CTTCGCTCGCATTGGTCCACTGGAGCGATAGCCCGGCGCCACCTATATCCGTAACCTCGGTCGACGAGACCAGGGCGCTCTCTACCCGGCCATGCTGCAGAACGTCGATCACATTCTTGTGTTGCGCCTTGAGCAGGTTGTGCATAGCTTGTTCGGAAAAGTCCGGGTCGAGGGCCATCGCGGCATAGGAGAAGGTGTGCTTGCCTACGCACTGCCCCTTCACAAAAACCATGGTCTGCAGCAGCAGGTCACTGTGGCGGGCCTGGCTCTCCACGTGGTAGGTGACGTCGTCGCGCAGCACGTTTGTGTTGAAGCCAAAGATCGTCATAGCAAAACGGTTAAGAGGAGAGATTCAGAGAAGCCGGCTCAAAAAAGGCGCAGACGGAACCCTCTGTGCCCTTTCAAGGTCTTGACACCCCTGCGAATGGAAATTACATTCGAGTGTTTGGTCTCTGGTTCGTGGCGCATTATATACAGGCTCTTTCATGCCGGACAATAACTACTTCGCCCGTTATATTCCGTTGCTGATTCAGGTCATCGTGGCCAGCGGACTCGCCGCGGTCATGGTCCTGCTCTCCTACCTACTGGGCAAGCATAAATGGACGCGCGCCAAGAACTCAGCCTACGAGTGCGGAATCCTTCCCACCGGCGATGCCCAGTCCCGCTTCAGCGTGAAATTCTACCTGGTGGCGATTCTGTTCATCCTGTTCGACGTTGAGGCCGTCTTCCTCTATCCCTGGGCGGTGATTGCCCGCGGCCTGGGGTGGTTCGGTTTCTGGGAAATGCTGATCTACATTGGCTTGGTTCTTGTGGGCTTCTTCTATATCTGGAAAAAGGGCGTGATCGATTGGAATAAGCCGGAGAGGAGCGAGAACTGATGGCTCTCGTCCCGGCGATCACCGATCTGGAACAACTGAAAGACCGTCCTATGGTGGCGGCGCTGCTCAGTTGGAACAGAGGCGCGGTCGAAGGCGCAAAGTTTGACCTCAGCGAGCTTTCGATCTACATCGCACGCGAATCCATCCGGACTGCTTGCATGCACCTCAAGTCTCAGGGATTGACGGATTTCCTAGCCGATGTCACCTGCACCGACTATTACCCTCGAGAACCTCGCTTCGAGATGGCGTACCACCTGCTTTCGATGACCCGCAAGGAACGCCTGCGGCTGAAGGTCCGTCTCGGTGGCGAAGGCGCGGTCATCGAATCGATTACCCAAGTCTGGCCGTCCGCGAATTTCTTCGAGCGCGAGGTGTTTGACCTGTTTGGAGTGCGCTTCCTCGGCCATCCCTACCTGCGTCGCATCATGATGCCGGAGGATTGGGAAGGCCATCCTCTGCGCAAGGATTACCCGGTGGAGGGCTATCGCTGATGGGCCACCTGAACGCCACTCCGACGCTCGAGACCTCACAAGACAAGACCATGATTCTGAACATGGGACCACAGCATCCCTCTACGCACGGCGTGTTGCGCCTGCTTCTGGAGATCGATGGCGAGACTGTGGTGCGCATGATGCCCGACATTGGCTTCCTTCACACCGGCATCGAGAAGACCTGCGAAGCCAAGTTCTACCAGCAAGTGGTCCCGCTGACCGACCGCATCGACTACCTCTGCCCGATGGTCAACAACCTGTGCTACGTGCTGGCCGTCGAAAAGCTGCTGGGGCTGGAAGTCCCGCCGCGCGCCCAGTGGATGCGGGTGATGCTTGCCGAGCTCCAGCGCATCAGCTCTCATTTGGTGTGGCTGGGCACGCACGCCATGGACATTGGCGCGATGTCAGTGTTCCTCTACTGCTTTCGCGAGCGCGAAGACCTGCTGCGTATCTACGAGATGGTCAGTGGCCAGCGCATGATGACCTCCTATTTCCGCATCGGAGGCCTGGCATTGGATCCGCCGCTCGGTTTCTTCGACAAGGTTAAGAAGTTCCTGGACGTCTTCCCGGAAAAAGTCGACGAGTACGAAGATCTGCTCACCGGCAACAGAATCTTTATCAACCGCCTGAAAAACGTGGCCCAGATCAGCGCTGAAGACGCCTTGGCCATCGGGCTGACGGGCCCGTCGCTGCGCGCGAGCGGCGTGGACTTCGATATTCGTCGCGACATGCCGTACGGCGGTTACGAAGAGTTCAAATTCAAAGTCCCGACCTCGAGCGACGGCGATGTCTGGGCGCGTTACGTGTGCCGCGTGGCCGAGCTGCGCGAGTCGCGCGAAATCGCCAAGCAGGCGCTGGAAGGCATGCCCTCGGGCCCGATCAAAGCCGACGCGCCTAAAGTCGTCCTACCCGACCGCGAGAAGATGAAGACGCAGATGGAAGCCCTCATCTATCACTTTAAGATTGTGACCGAAGGTTTCACGGTCCCGCCGGGCGAGGTCTACCAGGCCATCGAATCACCGCGTGGCGAGATGGGCTACTACGTGGTCAGCGACGGTACGGCCAAGCCGCTGCGGGTGCACATGCGTTCGCCTTCTTACGCGAACCTGCAGGCGCTGCCCGCGATGTGCGAAGGCCGCTTGATCGCAGACGTGGTAGCCGCAATCGGGAGTATTGACATCGTGTTGGGGGAAATCGACCGATAAGAGATCCAGATTTGCAATTTCGTCCTCTGCCAAGGTAGCCAAAAGGCAAGCGTTGGAGGACAAAACCAGACTTAAATTTACGCTCATGGTTATCTCTGAAAAACTCGACGCCTTCTTCGACGAGAAGATGAAGCAGTACCCTACCAAACGCTCGTTCCTCGTCCCCATGCTTCTCTACTGTCAGGATGAGATCGGCTACTTGAGCGACGACGTGATTGGTCATCTGGCGAAGAAGACGGACCTGACCGAGCTCGAGGTGCGCAACGTAATCAGCTACTACTCCATGCTGCGCACCAGGCCGATGGGCAAGTATCACGTGCAGGTCTGCACGAACATTTGCTGCATGCTGCGCGGCGCCGACGAACTCATGGAGCATTGCGAGAAGAAGCTCGGCATCGGCCACAAGCAGACCACGCCCGACGGGAGGTTTTCGCTTGAAGAAGTGGAGTGCATCGGGGCATGCAGTTGGGCGCCGGCTGTGCAAGTCAACTATGATTTTCATGAGAATCTGACACCGGAGAAGATGGACGCAGTTTTGGAGCACTACCGTAGGTCTTAGCGAGTCGAGCTTCTGTCAGATTTGGGAATCATGAAGAAGGAACGGTGGCGGAGCTGCTAGGGAGTCCAGGGGAGCTGACTAGATTTCCCCCGCATTTCGCCAGACAGCGAAACGACAGTGAGTTTTTTGGAATCATCAAGTTTGGCAATCATGGCAGTAAGGGAAGATCTTCAATAGGGCAAAATGGCCGACTTAACCTCACACTCCGACGAAATCCGCATCGTCTCCAGCCGCTTCGGCCAGGGCGCGGCAGATATCGAGCAATATCTGAAGCTCGACGGGTACAAGGCGATCCAAAAAGCTTTGGCCATGCAGTCGGACGACATTATTAATGAGGTCAAGACGTCAAGCCTCCGCGGGCGCGGCGGCGCCGGGTTCCCCACCGGCATGAAGTGGAGCTTTGTTCCTAAACAATCAGATAAGCCTAAATACATCCTGGTCAACGGCGATGAGAGCGAGCCCGGCACCTGTAAGGATCGGCTAATCCTCGAGCAGGATCCGCACGCGGTCATTGAGGGCGTTGTGATTGCCGGTTTGGCGGTAGGTGCCAAGATTGGCTATGTCTACATTCGCGGCGAGTATCGCTACCTGGTCGACATTATGCGCAAGGCCATTGCCGACGCATACGCTAAGGGCTTCCTGGGTAGCAACATTTTCGGCAGCGGCAA
>DATDGP010000355.1:0-3855 GCA_036522035.1 Terriglobales bacterium | reverse complement strand
GGGGCAGAAAAATATCGGTGACGGTTCCCTTTTCCGTTCCAGTGAAATCGCGAGGGCCGACGCCGATGATTTCGAAGATCTGGTTGTCGAAGTGGAGCGAGCGGCCGAGGACCTGGGGATCGCGGCCGAAGCGGTGATTCCAATAATCCCAGGAGAGAACCGCATTGGGAGCGAGACCGGGGCCGCCGTCATCGGTGGGTGCGAGCAGGCGGCCGAGCGCGGGCTCAAGGCCGAAGAGCGGAAACATGTTGCCGGAGACATACGCGACGTGGGCCTTCTCGATGTCGTCGTCGGTCGACCAGGTGATGTCCGTGCGGTCGGCGTCGCTGATGGCGATGAGGTCGACCTGGTCCTTGACGGCATCGCGCATGAGATTGAAGTCCGGCGTGGCCCAGTGGTCGTCCTCGACAGGCTTGCCCTCGAAACCGGTCATCTGGCGAGAGAGGACGTAGAGTTGGCTGGAATTGGAGACGGGCAGCGGGCGCCAGAGCAGGGCGTCGATAAGACGGTAGGCGGCGACACAGGAGCCGATGCCGAGAGCGAGAGACAGCACAGCAGCCACGGACGTGAGCCTATTGCGGCGGAGCTGCCGCCAACCGAAACTTATATCGGCGAAAAGTGACTCAAGCCATCCGGTAGCACGTATGCGGTAGCCGGCCTCGCGGGCACGCAGCGTGGAGCCGAATGCACGGCACGCTTCCTTGGGATCACGTCCCGAGGCAATGGCTTCTTCAATGTGGGACTGCAACTCTTCATCGATCTCGCGGTTCAAGCGCTCGCCGTGCGCGGCATTCGAGATACGCGACCAAAACGACATGTCATGCCTCCCGGAGAACCCGATTGATTGCCAGGCTGACTGACTGCCAGCGCGACTCTTCCGCGCCCAGTTGCTTTTTGCCAGCGGCGGTCAGTTCGTAGACACGGGCGCGGCGACCGGTGTCCTTCTTGATCCACTCGGCGCGAATCCAGCCAGCTTCCTCCATCCGATAGAGCGCGGGGTAGAGGGAGCCCTCCTCTGCGCGTAGCACTTCGCCGGATGTACTGGCGACGGCAGCCATGATGGCGTATCCGTGGAGCCGCGGGCGCCGCGACAATATCTTTAGCACGAGCAAATCGAGCGAGCCTTGCAGAGCATCAGTCTTGGCCATACTTAGATGTCTTTATATAGATATCTTAGTATAGATGTCAATGAGGTACGTCTGGCGCATTCAGGGCGAGTCAGGGGAGGAAGTAATTCATATTCTGTCCGAGTCTGAAACTTCATGGTTTACAAAACAACTATATAATACTATAATTGTAAACCATAGGCAAGGAGGCTAAACCATGATCGGTAAACGACTTAAGCTCGCTCGCGCCGCTGCCGGTCTTTCACTACGGGACCTCGCAGCGAGGATTGACAACCGCGTTTCAGCCCAGCAGATCGGCAAATACGAAAGGGACGAGGATATACCCGGTTCCGCCGTGCTGATTGCCATCCGCCATGCGCTCGGCGTATCCCTCGACTATCTGGTTGGCGATCAGGAGATGGTTCTGGAGGGCGTCGAGTTCCGCAAGAAGCAGATTACGAGCAAAAAGGAGCAGGCCCAGATTCAGGCAAAGGCACTTCACCTGATCGAACGCTATTTGATGGTGGAGGAAATTCTCGGCCTGCCCAGCGCTGAGTGGGACAAACCCAGGGAGGCACCATTTCCAGTGCGCCAGATCGAAGACGCTGACCGGGCTGCGCAGTATCTGCGCGAACACTGGAATCTTGGAATCGATCCGATACCCAATCTTGTCGAGCTGCTCGAAGAACGGGGCATCAAGGTTCTGGTCGTGGATTCGGAAGAGAACATCGACGGCCTGGCCGCTCAGGTGCGCCGTTCGCGCGGCGAGCCGGTACGCGTCATCGTTGTCCGCAGGGGCGTCCATGGCGAGCGGCAGCGTTTCAATCTGGCCCACGAACTTGGACACATGGTCATGGATGTGCAAGGTGACGACAAACTCCGTGAAAAGGCGGCGCATCGGTTCGCCGGGGCGTTCCTCATGCCGGCGGAAGCGCTTTGGTCCAGCGTCGGCAGACACCGAAGCTCCATCGGCTGGAATGAGTTGTTCGCCCTCAAGCAGTTGTTCGGTGCCAGCGTTCAGGCCATTACGTACCGTTGCGGTGATCTCGGCATAATCCCTCCGTCACTGTCGCAAAGGCTCTTCCGGGAGTTTTCCCGTCTGGGCTTCAGAACCGCACCTAATTACGAACCAAACCAGTTGCCCGAAGAAAAAGCGGGACGTTTCGACCGCCTCTGCTACCGGGCGCTGGCCGAGGGCGCTATCTCGGAACCAAAGACGGCGGAGCTGTTGAATATCACGGTTCGCGAACTCAATCGCCGAATGGAGGAACCGGCCGCAGTCGCCTTGCAATGATCCTCGTCTCCGACACCTCCGTGCTGATCGATCTGGAGCGAGGAGGCTTGCTGGAGGCTCTCTTTGCTCTCCCTCATGAATTTGCGGTTCCCGACGTTCTTTATGACCACGAAATGCAGGGCAACTGGGGCGAGGGCTTGGTAAGACTTGGGCTTCGGGTGGAGGAAGTGTCGAAAGAGGGAGTTGCCAACGCTCTGCGTTATCGCCAGCAACGCACGTCACTGTCAGTGCCCGATAGTTTTGCCCTCGCATTAGCGAAGGAGCGTCAGTGGCTGTTGCTATCGGGAGACGGCCTGTTGCGGGAACTGGCCGGTGGCGAGGACGTGGAGTGCCACGGCGTGCTGTGGTTGCTGGACATTATGGAAGAGGCAGGGATACCGGGCATCCAGCCTCTCCACGATGGATTGGCGACTCTTGCAGCCCATCCACGATGCCGACTGCCGCGTCGCGAGATCACGATCCGGCTGGAGCGATACCGGGTCATCATCGGACGGCAATGAGCGTGGGCCCTTTCAGCGCACCATCAGGACCGCCCGAGTGGATTTTGATAACAGGTGTCATCGATGGTTGAGAAGAAAGCACCCCGAAAGAAAGTGGCCGCGAAAAACGAAACGGGCGTTTTGGTGAAGAGCGCCCGCAGGTGTCTGCTCTGTTTTCATCTCAACGGCGATCTCACGGAAAAACACGGTCAGATTGCGCATCTAGATGGCAACCGAAGTAACCGGGCAGAAGACAACCTTGGGTTCATCTGCCTGCCCCACCACAGCGTCTTTGACTCAACGACGAGGCAGCATAAGAACTACACCGTGCCTGAATTGAAGAGACTGCGAAGGAAACTTTACAAGGCCATTGCCGAGGGGAAGCACATCGTTGCGACTGGCACTGTTGCAGTGGGCGAGGAGGCGGACGGGAAGACACTCGCCGCTTTGATAGAGCTTATGGCAACAAATGGGTGCATGGATTGGCTGAGAGGCGCGAATTTCGCCGGGTGGTCCTTCGATTGGAAGCGCGTTGACGCAATCGAGGAATTTGCTTCCCGGACGAGCCCAGAGTATGAGTTCATAGATCCCGAGGTAGAGAAACTGCGGAATGGGTTCCAGGATGCGAGCCGGCGCCTGATGACACTCCTGGCCTTTGAAACGTTCCCCGTGGGAAACGGTGATCGTCAAGGCATACCGGAAGAATGGGAATTGGAACAACCTGATCGGTTCAGGCAAACCACAAAGGCAATTCACGCGGCAGCCGACAAGGTTTGCAGATCCTATGACGAACTCGTGCGCACAGCGCGAAAGAGATTCTAGTTGATTGTGATTCGTACCGCGGGTGCGCCCTGCGCGAGCAATTGGCGCGCACTTTGACGCGCTGCCTGTGAAACAAAGACAAGGCGATGCGTCAGCGATCAAGATCTCTGAGTGGTTCGTGGGCTTATCGCCCTCACCGACCAGTGACGCATCC
>DATDGP010000354.1:0-3169 GCA_036522035.1 Terriglobales bacterium | reverse complement strand
GAGAAGCTGGCTCAACTTCAGACCCAATTGACGACTGCCGAGTCCGAGCGGCTTGGGAAGGAGGCGCTTTATGACCAGGTCCAGGCCGGGCATATCGAGACCCTGCCAGGTATCGTCGATAACGCACTCCTCCAAAGCCTTGAGCAAAAGAAGGATGAGCTGGAGCGCAATTACGATGAAATGAGCGTGAACTACAAGCCAGATTTCCCAAAGATGATGCAGCTCAAGAAGCAGTTGGATCTGATTGACAAGCAAATTGAGCAGCAGAAGAAGACCGCCGCCAAAACGATTGTTGATCAGTACAACACGGCGCTGGGCCGCGAGAAGTATTTGACCGAGGCTGAGAACGATGCCAAGAACATGGTGAACGATCTGGCTGAGAAGACCATTCAGTACAACATTTTGAAGCGGGAGGCCGATAGCAATCATGATCTCTACGATGGCCTGCTGCAGCGCATGAAAGAGGCGAATGTCTCTGCCGGGCTCAATGCGAGCAATATTCGCGTGGTGGATCCCGCACAGAGCCCTGCCGGCCGAGTGAAGCCCCGCGTGCTGCTGAACCTCGGGGTCGGGCTGATCCTCGGCCTCGGTCTGGGCGTCGGTTTGGCATTCTTCCAGGAGTACTTAGACAAGACGCTCAAGACGCCGGATGATGTGGAGCGGCTGTTGCGATTGCCCTCGCTTGGCGTGCTGCCACGGTTCGCGATCGGCCCCAGCAAGGGCGACGGGAGCGAAGAATCACTGCTGGCGTCGGGTTCGAATGGGCACCATCTTCTGGCGCCTGCCATTCAGACGAGCCCCCAGGCCCTCGAGGCCTTCCGGTCGCTGCGGACGTCAGTGCTGCTGTCCGCCACTCCCGTGCCCCGATTGATCCTGGTTACGAGTGCGCTGCCGAGCGAGGGGAAGACCACCACAACGGTCAACCTGGGCGCAACGTTGGGTGCTTTGGGAAACAGAGTGGTGGTGGTGGATTGCGATATGCGCCGGCCCTCCTGCCACCGCTCGACCGGTGTCGAAAACAACCCCGGATTCGTGCAATGCCTTACTGGCCGAGTTGATCTCGCTGATGCCGTGCTGCCGGTACCTGGCGTGGAGAATCTAAGTGTGATTCCCTGCGGCCCCATACCTCCTAATCCAGCCGAAGTGCTGTCGTCGCCGATCTGTGCGGATCTGCTCCGTCGGCTGCGCAGCCAATTCGAGTATGTCCTGGTTGATTCCCCTCCCTTGCTCAGTGTGGCGGACAGCCGCATTCTGGCCACCCTGGTGGACGCGGTGGTGTTAGTGGCGCGAGCCCACTCTACTCCCTATGATGTCGTCCGACGCGCACGCAGTCTGCTTTACGGAAGTGGCGCCCGGATCCTGGGCGTGGCGCTGAACGACCTCGATCTCGAGCGCAGTCGCTTCGGGTCCCAACAGTACCAATACGGATACGGTTACGGCTACGGGCAGGCACCGGATGAAGACCGCGATTCAGCCGGCAATGGCGCCGGTACTTAAGGGTCACGACGGGAAGCCTGCCGGCGAAGCCGCTTCAGTCCCGCCCGCGTCGTCAGGCAGGGCAGGAAGAACTGCCTCGACGGAAGGAAAGTGCGAAGCGATAAATCGAATGCCGAAGTCTTGAAGCAGCAGTTGCGCCGGCATGCCCACCACACTGAGAACCACCAGTACCAGGCCAAGCAGCGTACAGAAGCCGGCGACGGTCAGGGAAACGGTCAGCGGGTTCCAACTCCATAAGAAACCGAGCAGGCGGAGTGCCAGCACGACCAATCCACCCGTGATGATAGCGCCGGAGAAGAGGCCGAGCAGCAAAGGGAATAGCAGGAAGAGGGTGGCAACACTGGTGGCGACCGCGACCCCGAACCGGACAAAGACGTAGCCCGCGAAAGGCCAAGGCTCCGTCTTGAGCTTTGGGGCGAGCTTCCGCCAAGCCGTGAGGAGTGGTAGGTGCTCGGCGTACATAATGGGCACTACGAAGTCATCGGTCAGCACAACCACGAGAGCCACCGCCAGACCGATCAGCACGTCTAAGATCAAGACCCCACCGAGCACGGACCAGAAAGCCGGCGAGCGCCTGCCGGTCGCAGCGGCTGTGCGCAAATAAGGGTAGACCAGCATCGCTCCGGCCAGCAGAGCGAAGGTGATCCCAACGGCACCTGACAGCAGCCACCGGAAATACGAGCGCCCCAGCTTCCGGGTTTCCTCCAAACCGGGCCTGAAACGAACCTCCCGTCTCAGAATCGAGTCAACGAGTACAAAGCGAAACACGGACCGCAAGTAGAGCAACCCTACCAGCAGTCCCAGCCCTGCACACGTAACGACCACGATCAGCCAGACGTGTTCCCCTACCGTCTCGCGAACCCGGCTCAGAAGATTCGACAAGCCGATATCACCCGGCAATGAGCCTAGGCTCCAGTTAAACGCCGCCGAAGGAGTACCGCCCCCCAGAAACAGGCAAACGATGCTCAGCTTCAGCCACCGGCTCGCGTCAACCGGCTTAAGCAGCAAGTCGGCGGTGTCGTGGAATGCCGTAGTGAGCGCCCGTGTGGCTGTTAGAGGAGTCTCGGGTGAGCGTTCGAAGCGGAGGAACGGAATGCGACGGAACGTGCGAGGTCTCATCGGAGTCTTAGATGTTGCCGGGCACGGCCCGTTCCCTGCTTCATGATGACGCACCACCCTGACGGTGAATCCCTCAGCGAGGCAAAGTTAATCGGAACGTGGTGCCGCGGTCGACTTCGCTCGAAAAGTCGATGGAGCCGTTGTGGAGCTGAACAATCCGATAGGACATGGCCAGTCCCACACCGGTCCCTGCCGGCTTGGTGGTGTAATAAAGAGAAAAAATCCGCGAGCGGCCCTCCGGGGGAATCCCCACCCCTTGGTCGGCGACCTCGATCTCCACCTGCCGGGCGACACAGCGCGATGAAATCCTGAGCTCCCCGCCGGACGGCATGGCCTGGCATCCGTTCAGCACCAGGTTGAGCAGTGCCTGCCGCATCAGGTCGCGATCAATACGCGCTGTCGTCCCGCCATTCCGCTGCAAGACCAGCTTCACGTGGTACCGACTGGCCTCGGGCTCGGCCGTGCGGAACACCTCCTCGACCAGCGCTTCCAGATCCGTATCTACCGGGTGCAGCTCGACGGGCCGCGTGAAATCAAGAAAAGTTCTCACCAC
>DATDGP010000353.1:0-2308 GCA_036522035.1 Terriglobales bacterium | reverse complement strand
GTTGTAGAAGCTGGAAGAAGAGCGTTATTCGACGACAAGGCAGAGAAGTGCGAACCGTGCCGAGGCACGCGAAGAATTCGAATTGGAGAGCGCGCGTTCATGCTCCCACGGTGACCACGGGCGGCGAGCGGAGTTGGATTTCGGCAGCGCTAAGCCGCTCGATGACCTTCATCGGGCCAGCGCACTTCGGACAGTGCCAAAGATCGGAAGAGTCTTTCGTGGAGGAGCAGTTTTGTTCAGCTTGCAGCTGTTGTTCCGAGGCGAGTAGGTGAAAGCAAAGCGGTAGGAGCGTGGCACGCCGCCGGTTGGCGAGGAAGCCGAAGTTGCGGATGCGCACGAAGCCTTGCGGAAGGATATGCAGTAGGAAGCGGCGCAAGAACTGGTCGAGCGACAAGGGCATGAGTTTCTGCTCGTTGTTGTGGGCCGAATCGCGCCAGCGAAAGGTAACTTGGTCATCGGCAAAGGAGACCAGGCGATGATTGGAGATGGCCACGCGATGGGTGTAGCGGCCCAGATATTGCAGCACATATGGGGGGCCACCGAAGGGGCGTTTCAAGTACACCACCCAGTGTTGATGGAACAGAGGCCGTAGCCAGGCGGCAAAGACCTTGGGCTGAGCGAGGAGTTGCAGGTTTCCCTGGAAGTTGAGCTGACCATTCTGAAAAGCCTGTTTGAGCGCATCGACGAACTTGCCGCGAAAGATTTTGCACAGCACCTTCTTGGGAAGAAAGTAGTGGTCTGGTGAGCGAACCCAGCGGGTGTGATCGGGCGAAAGGCCGCCGGCGGGAACGACACAATGGACATGCGGGTGAAGTTCGAGTTTTTGATTCCAGGTATGCAGCACACTGAAGAATCCAATTTCAGCGCCGAGGCGTAACCGGTTGCGGGCCACTTCCAGAAGAGTTTCCGCAGTGGTACGGAACAAGAGATCGTAGAGGAGCTTCTTGTTCTGCAGGACCAGTGGCGCCAATCGGCGGGGGAGTGTGAAGACCACGTGCGCGTAGCATGTTGGAAGAAGTTCTCGTTGACGCGCGGCGATCCAGCGTTCCCGGGCAGCGATCTGACACTTCGGGCAGTGGCGATCACGACAGCTGTTGAAGGAAATGGCCCGATGTCCACAGCGAGTGCATTCATCGAGATGTCCGCCGAGAGCGGCGGTGCGACACCGCGCAATGGCCCGTAGCACTTTGAGATGCTTCCAGCGCATCCAATGGCGGTTTCGTTCGATGAAGGTTTCTCCCGCAGCGCGGATGAGATCGGCCACCTCGAGCGGCGGCCGATCCATCTACTCCTCCTGCGGTGACCTGTCTTTGAGCTGTAGTGAGTCCAAAGGACTCGGTGTGGCCTGGAGATGGCGCTGTGAAAGATGCAGGTAGATGGTGGTTTCTTTCAGATCGCGATGGCCTAACAGGATCTGAATGGTGCGCAGATCCGCACCTGCTTCGAGCAGGTGCGTGGCAAAACAATGCCGCAGCGTATGCGGATGGACGCCTTTCTGGAGGTGCGCTCTCTTGGCGGCGTTATGACACGCATGCCAAACGGTTTTCGTGTCGATGGGCTGATCACCGCTGTGGCGGTGGTTGCCGGGAAAGAGCCATTTGCTGGGTTTTCGCCGCAAGCGGCGCCAATGTGCGCGGAGTTCTTCAAGTAGCACTGGGCTGAGCATGACATCACGATCTTTGCGTTCCTTGCCGTCTTGGATGTGAATGACCATGCGCTTGTTGTCGATATCGCTGAGCTTCAAGTGGGTCAGCTCGGCACACCGCGTGCCGGTGGCATAGAGGGTCATCAGCAGAGTGCGATGGAACAGAGGGCAGGCCGCATCGATGAGTTGAGCGACTTCTTCCTGGCTGAGGATCGTCGGCAGGCGATTCCTTCTTTTTGGATAAGGCGTGTCCGCGACGCTCCAAGCCTTTCTTAGAGTCTTGGTGTAGAAGAACCGCAGAGCCGCGAGACGGATCGCAACCGTGCCCGATGACAAGTTCCTTTGTTGAAACAACTCAGCCTGATATTCACGAATGTGCCGCGGACCCAAGCGGTCCGGAGGACGGTTGAATCGTCGAGCAAAATCTTCGACGGTGTAGATGTAGCTGCGTATGGTATCTTCAGAATAATTACGACGCTGGAGATCTTCCAGCATCAGTTTACGTAGATGGGTCACGGGGACCTCCTGTGACCCAAACTTATCTTAGCTCTAAGGCAACCACCTCTCCGTACATCCCACGCGAAGCGTCCGCCGCTGGGCGGCTACGTTCAAACGCGCTACTCGCAAACTGAGCCACCCCCTTCAACGCTTGGAGGTTGACAC
>DATDGP010000352.1:0-4839 GCA_036522035.1 Terriglobales bacterium | reverse complement strand
AGGCGGAGTACGGCAAATTGCAGTAGCTCGGAGGATCCTAGCCGAGCCATTGCTCCTTTGACAGGCACCGCAGAAATTCTCAACTGACGTTATCAGGCGATAGCGCTCAGAATGCAGATCAGGCCGCGTCCTCCGCTAAGAATTTGGCGAAAGAACGGAGCGGCTTCAGCTTGTCCTCCCGCGATCCGCGCAGATCTTCCTCGCCGAGTCGATTTTCGTTCAGGAATCGGCCCAACACATCGATAAGTCGCGAACCGCGAAAGGCGTATTTACGGTCAATCTCTTTACGGCGTTGGGTCAGGTGATGTTCCAGGTCCCACAGATCCGACGACTTCTGGATCTCGTTGGCCATTCGCTTTGCTTCCTGAATCACTTCGTGAAGCTCCTGGCCCAGAGCAGCGTCGAAGGCTTTGCGAGCGATGGCTTTTTCTGACCTCGACCAAATCGGCTCGCTCTGTCTGTTACTTCACCTTACTCAGCCCGCCGACCTTAATCACCAGTTACAGATTGTCGGCTGGGGATCATGGTTCGATCGAGGGAGAGAACCCGCACCCGACGCGCTCACCGTTTCGGCTGTCAGAAGTGTGGAATTTCGGGCTCGCGCTGGACCTCGGCAATCTCTCGTCCTCGACTCCACCTTGACTGCGGGAAATAGTGGTCCACCCGGCCAGGAGACGCATGGGCCATCGGCACCGATTGGGCCTTGGCGAGTTGCCGGTCAAGCGGTCAAGCCGGCAACTCCAACCCATGCCTTCGACCACACTTCCCTACGAAAATACTGGCTCAAACCACCAATTTTTAAAACTCGGGGATTTCGGTAGAGTCGAGAACAGGCGCAGTGGCTTTAGTCTGCCGGTGGCGATTGGCTAGGCTTTCGCCACGCCGCCTCAGTCCGGTTTGACATAGCTCTGTTTCCTGTTCCCGCTCATCGCACCGGACGTGCGGATTTCCCGCATCCGGCGCTCGGAGAAAGCTCACGTTTTCGCCCACGGAAAGCTAGCGGTCCGTTCGGTAAGACTGACCAAGCCGAGCGCTTGGTAGAACGACGCGGTGGGGAAACGTTTCTTCCCCGGCCACCTCACCTTGTGCTTGGCGCATAGCCACTGGCGCAGCCGCTTGCGAGTGTGTTGATCCACCGCTCGGTAGGCTCGGCCGACTGGACCCAGACAGAAGTAGTTGGCCCATCCGGTTGTCATCCGGTTGAGCGTCTGCACGACCTCCTTGGCGGCCAGCGGGGTTTTGTTCCGTCCGGTCTCGGCGCTAATCGCGGCACAGATGCGTTGCACCCGTTTCTTCGACGGGGTCGTGCCTAAATAGGCCTTGCCCGTCTTCCTCGAATAACACCGGCCGAACGAGTACCCCAGAAATTCAAACTTCTCTTCCGGCAGCTTGCAGACCTTCGTCTTCTTCTCGTTCACCGTTAATTTCAGTCTGACCATCATGTCTCGCATCGTGGCCAAGGCTTCTTCCGCCTTTCCGCGACAGCAAATCACGAAGTCATCTGCATAATTCACGATGTTCGCTTTCAGACGCTCCTCGTGCCCTAACTTCTTCCATCCCAGCACGAACCGACGCATGTATAGATTACTGAGCAGCGGACTGATCGGAGACCCTTGCGGCGTCCCTCGACCTTCGTCCCGATTGTGCGTACTTCGATGCTTATTCCCACGCTCGTCCGTTTCCTCAACCGGGGCTTCTAACCACATCTTGATCAGATGTAGCCTGGCTCCATCGACGACCCGGCGAGCTACCGACTTTAAAAGCTCGGAGTGTGGAAGGGTATCAAAGTAGCTACTGAGATCTGCATCAACGATCTCTCCATGGCCAGTGTTGATCAGCTTATGAACGTGTCTCACCGCGTCCAGTGCGCTGCGGTCTCGCCGATAGGCGTACTGTTCTGGCTGCAGATCAGCCTCGAAGATGGGTTCAAGAACCAAAACTGCTGCCATTTCCGCTGCCCGATCCCGGATAGCGGGCACTCCTAACGGCCGCTGTTTCCCGTCCGGCTTGGGTATGTAGACCCGCCGGACCGGCAGTGGTTGATAGGTTCGATTTTCCAGCTCTTGCATCAGTTCGTCCAACCATCGTTCTACTCCGTACGCTTCGATGTCCTCGAACGTTTGGCCGTCTACTCCCGCTACTCCGCCATTGGCCTTGCAGCGTTCGTAAGCGAAAGCCAGAACATCCTTGCGGTACACCTTGTCGTACAGTGCGTAGAAGCGAAAGTTAGGCGATTCCTTCGCTTTTGCGTGTAACGCCGTCTGCAACTTCTGAACACTGGCTGGGGTTGTTAGACTCACGTCAATCCCTCCGTCCTCGTCGCTTCTTGCGTTTGCTTCCAACTGAGGCCCCTTCCCTCCACCGGCGTTACCCGGCTTCATCGGTACTACCGGCCTCCCGCCACCTCGTACGGCCCAGCCTGGCTCTCACGAGTTGCCGGTTGATCGCGACCGCGATCACCGCATGAGGCTTCCCGTGTTTCGTTTGGTCCCCTTTGCCTGCATGCCGTCACCACTACCCCGGCAGCGACCGATGGAATCGATTCGCTCGTGCCCTTCCACCGGCTTCGGCCTTCCCCGACTGTTGGGCGGGTCGGCTCCTGCATCAGCTGTTTCGGGGCCTGCTCGGTGTTACTGCGCGTTCGGCCTGCATGACTCGCCGAGTCGCCTAAAGCGACCCTCTACATCAGAGGCTTCGGTAGCTTTGTCACCTCCGCCACCGCTCCGATTGCTTCCGGGTGGAGCGATCCAGTTCCCGGGCGGGAATTTCAACCCGCGGTGGACTAACGCCTTACACGGCACACCAACAGCCTTTAGCTAGAACACATTGAACAAGAAGGTTTCTTGCCGTCATCCGCTCCAATGCAGATGTACGCAATTGCTAGATTCAGCAAATGGCTCCGCGATCGGCAATTTGACTTGTACCAAGTGGACGAAGCTGCGGTGAACCGCTTCCTGAAACGTGTTCCGGGCGTGGTCCGCAGCTGTGAATGTGCTGCTACCCTGCGTCGGCTTCTCGCAATGCTGCGACAACTTGGCAGGACAGTGGCGAAAGCGTCTGAACCCAGGACCTGTCATCAGCGATTCCTAGATGATTACCGGCGCTACCTCGGCCGGGAGCGCGGCCTCGCAGAAGTCACGGCGGAACCTTTTTTGACCACCACCTCCTCCTCCTAAGGAACATCCCTTGCTACAGGGCAACAAGCTGTAATCCGAGCTCGCGGGCTTGTTTCCGCAGCCTGGCTTCCATCCGTTTGCGATTCTGCACTTCGTTCTGCGCGCAGATGGTTTCATCGTAGGCATGCCCAGTGGTTACCATAGGATAGAGGATGCGCGCCAGTTTGTGCGCGGTGGCAGTGATGGCCTTGGGAGCACCCAGTTTGGCGCGCATCCGGCGATAGAAGTGCCCGAGAAAAGATTGGCTGCGATGGACTGAGAGCGCGGCCATGCGGAGCGCGGTGGCGGCTCGATTCTTGACTTTGCGAGTTTTGACCGACAAAACCTTCCCCCCGCTTACCCGGTTGTCCGAACAGAGTCCGAGCCAGGAAGCGAACTCCGGACCGCTGGGGAAGCGCGAAAAGTCAGGACCGATCTCCGCCAAAAGAGTTTGTGCAGTGAGCACGTTGATTCCGGGTACTTGGGTTAGATCCACGCCGAAGATGCGGTGGAGATGAGTCTGCAGGTCGAAGGACGGCTCACTCGCCTTCGGTTTGGACCCGTCGTTCGAGGGCGATGGGGAAGCTGGGGGCGGATCTAGTTTCGACTCGAACTGCTCCAGTGACTGCGCAATTTCGCGATCGCAGGCCGCGATCAACTCTTGGTAATGACGAAACGCTGCCAGCGACTGGCGGAGGGTGAATAGATGCTCGCGCCGGTAGTCTCCTACCAGCGACTTGGCGATGGTATCCGCGCTGGCCTTGATCCGCCGGTCGCGCAGTGCCGCCAGCGTATGCGGGTTGCGCTCACCCGCCAAGATAGCCTCCAGGATCGCGATCCCGGTCATGCCGGTGATATCGCTGATCACGTGGTGGAGTTGCAGGTTCATCTGATCCAGTGCCTTTTGCATGTGTTGCACGTGACTCGACGCCATTTGCACCAGACTGTCCCGATGGCGCAGGATCGAACGCACGCTACAGACCGCCTGTTCCGGCCGGAACGATCCGCGCAGTAAGCCCACCGAATGCAGATACTGCAGCCACTGGCAATCGCATACATCGGACTTGCGTCCCGGAACATTCTTTACGTGGTGGGCGTTGACCAGGAAGACCTTGAACCCGCGCGCCTCCAAGATCTGAAACAACGGGATCCAGTACACTCCCGTGGATTCCATGGCTACGGTCTCGATGTGGCACGCCTTCAGCCAGGCCGCCGCCGCCTGCAGGTCTGCCGTGAACGTCGGGAAACACCGCACCGGCTGCGGATCTCGATCCCCAGGCACCGCGATATAGATCTCCGTCGCTCCGATATCTACACCTGCAGCATTCAGGTTTAGGCAAGACAACAGGGACGCTCCTGTCTTCGGGTTGCTCTTTTGGTTGCTCTTTCGTTTTCTTGACATGGGCTCTCGCGGGATTGGATTTGTCCCTGCGAGCCGGCCCAGACTGTGCAGAATTGAGTACTCTCCTAAACGAGATCAACGTACCCGAGTGAAGGGCCGCTGTCATCACTGACTTGAGCACAGAGCCTGGGACCACACTCCTGAACGGGCTCCCGAAGGATGCACCATTGATTTTTTCGGCCTACTTGCCGACGCGCATGGACGGCTCATTTTACCGCGCCATCCATGACCCTCAGTTCCTTACCGTTTTGACCCGCGCATCGCGGGTTCGTTACTCCTGAG
>DATDGP010000351.1:0-26042 GCA_036522035.1 Terriglobales bacterium | reverse complement strand
GTGGACGCGCTTAAGGTACAGACGCTGCACCAGACCGTATTCCACTTCATTGGTGTTACTGAGAATGTCGCGGAAGTCGAAGCGAATGATGGAGCCAAAGTTTTCCACGCCGTTGGTGTAGCGATAGACGGCATATGGTTCCACGGTGTGCTTGATCTTTCGCCCCGCGAGCGCTTTGTCGAAAAGCTTTTCGAGCATCGGCGGCCGTATGTCCAGGCTAGCGCCAATCGTACGACGATTGAAAACATTGTAGGTGGGCACCGGACCCAGCGGACCGGGCACGTCTTGCTGGGTATACACGGTATTGCGCAGATCGACGGCCGGCCGCAGAGTCCATCCGCCGAGAGAAAGCGGCAACGACAGCGTGGGGATGATATCAAAACGGCCCACGAGTCCCGGTGTCACGAATCCCGGCTCGCTGCGCTTGAGTCCCTCGGCAGCCACGTCATAC
Organism: Terriglobales bacterium; assembly: GCA_036522035.1. Lineage (GTDB taxonomy): Bacteria > Acidobacteriota > Terriglobia > Terriglobales > Acidobacteriaceae > Angelobacter. The sequence goes on along the minus strand of DATDGP010000351.1, from coordinate 25,591 downwards.
GACCAGTAAACTGGCGTGCTGGGTATCTGCCGATCCACGCCGGAAAGCTCCGTCCCTGGCGTATGCAGGATGGTGATTACATTGCCCGGGGCGGTGCTCTGGAAGTTCTGGTAACGTCCCAGATAGCCGTTGAAGGAATACCCATCCAGACTCTTGGTGACGAATGCGGAGGAGTTTACCTCAGAGTTGACGGCCTGAGTGAAGGTAGGCGAGAACTGTTCGCGGAAGACGAACGAGCTGAGGTACTCGAGCGAGGCCACGCCGCGGACGTCGTGGCCCAGCATCGACGCGCCGTTCAGCTTGATGTCTTCACCCCCCTCGTTCACGTTGGTGACGATGGGGTTTCCGTTGGCGTCAGTACCGACCGTGACGGGAACGGTGGTCGAGGTCAGAACCTGGAAGAAGTTGAAGTTCAGAAACGAATTCTGAGTCGGTTTGGCGCGATAGTCTCCCAGCAGCATCCAGCCGACTTTGGAGAGATATTCGCCGCCGACCGTCGCATCCATGCTGCGGTTGATCGCCCAGTAGTAGGAGTCTCCGACGATCGTACCCTTCGTGTTCGACGTGCCGAACGTAGGGATCAGAAACCCGCTCTGTCGTCCCAGCTTCTCCACCGGGGGCGAAGCATAGGGCAGATAGAGGATGGGGATGCCCTTCAAGCGAAACGTACTCTGGTACACCTTGGCGGAGTCACCCACGCGCAGGATGATCTTGGCAGCGTGAAACCTCCATTTGGGGTGAGGAAGCTCGCAGGAGGTGACCGAGCCGTGATAGAGGAGATATTCTTCGGGTCCGGTCTGTTCCATCGTGCGGGCCGCAAAGGCTATCGGATTCGACGACGTCAGCGTAACGTTCAGTCCCCGGAATCGCGCTCCGGTCGTGCCTTTCACGTCGTAGAACTTTCCTGTCTGGCTGCGGATGTTGTAGACGCCGTGGGTGGAGGTGATGTGCATGTCTCGCGGGCCGCCATCGAGCGTCACATGCCCCTTGGCCGTGGCGTCGCCTGACGTACGGTCAAAGGTGACGTAGTCACCGCGAAAGACGTAGTCAGAGAAGCGAATCTCTACGTCTCCGGTAAGGGTGTAAATTTCGCCGACCGCCTCACATTGCTCGGCGGTGATGTCGACCGGCTGTTCTTGGCTGATGACGACCTTGGGTGGCTTAACGCCGGGCCTGGGCGATGCAGCCGGTTTCCCCGGATTCCCAGGGGGTGCGGTCCCGACCACATGACAATGAGCGCGTTCGGCAGCATTCTGCCGCGGCTCTGCCTGTGGCGAGGGAAGCGCCTGGCTGGTCACCGGGGGCGCGCCGAGAAACAGATGACAAAGCAGGCCCACTGTGATAACTAAGTGAAGTCGGGAGCACATGCTCAAGAAGATCAGCTCTGGCAAGTTATCACGGCCTGTTTTCTAAAAGCAAAGCCGGGCCGGTCTCATGGCTCCCAGCCTCTGGCGAAACTCACAAACCGTCCATGATCTGTCCTGTCTGCAACGGGCCATACCCTTGCGTACATAGTCCGGGGGGGAAAGCTGTTTCCGATACAGATGTTGGGAACACTGCTCCGGGACCTTTTGGCGCGCTCCTGCTCTCCTCGCCTGCAACTGATGCCAGGAGCCGCGCCGACCGCGATCTCTGGCGCCAGGAAGTGGCGTTGCGTGTGCGACAACATCGCGCCCGCCGCGGCCGCTACGATCCCAGCAGCTCGCTTGATCTCGACTTTTCCTCTGACGCTTCCCTGGCTTTTGTTCCGGACCTGGTTGGGTCTAAATCGGAGGGTCTTCATCCGATGTCCGAAGCTGCGCCGCCGTTGAGCGAGCCGGTAACGAATGAATCGGTGGAAAGCTTAGCCATCGGTGCTACCTCTGGCGAAGATGCCGGGCCGTCTGGGGCCGTCGCAGTCGAGCCCGAGCCTCGCCGGCCCCGGAAGGTTATTCGTTTTCCTAAACCTGTGCCGGTTGAGCCGTTGATTGCGTTTCGTCCGCTCATCGAGGAACCCGAGCTGGCTGAGCCGGCTCCGGAAGCCCCGCGCATTCTGGACGCACCGGAACTCGAGGCCAGCCAGATGGAATTGCTTCCCAGCTTCGCCGACATAACTCTTGAGGAAACGCCGGCAATCGTCAACTTATGCGAAGAACTCGAGTCCGTGCCTCATCCCGCGGCGTTGACGCGGCGTCTGGCTTCAGGAGCTGTCGATAGCGGGATCGTTTTCTTCGCCGCGGGGCTGTTCGCTGCTTGCTTTGGCCAAATCGTGGAAGGAGTACCTTCGAGCCGCTCCGTCCTCTTCTCGGCCGTCGCCGTCAGCGCCATTCTGTGGCTGGTCTTTCAGTATCTCTTTCTGGTGTACGGCGGGGCCACGCCGGGGATGCGAGCCACCGAGCTCGAACTCTTCAGCTTCAACGGCAGGCGTCCTTCGCGTCTTGCGCGACGCGTGCGTGCCCTGGCGAACACGCTCTCGGCTTTGTCTGGGGGGCTGGGTTTCGCTTGGGCCCTGGTGGACGAAGATACCCTGGGCTGGCATGACCGAATGAGTCAGACCTATCTGAGATCGGAGGATCGAGCCGGCAAATAGCTTCTTCTTCCGAAAGTCTCGAGGGGAGCGCGCGATTCCTAGTACCGCGAAGGTCTTCGGCAGGTGCTGATAGGGTTTCTCACTCCCTTCAGGATTTCGGAGGAACGCCTTGTTCACGCCGCCAGCTTATCCGGCGCTTTCTCAGTCGTCGTTGACCTAAGCGCGTCATCACCCGACAGCAACGTCCATCCCTTTCTCAGTACGAATTCCAGCCAGGCTCCGGCGGCTTGCGAGGTGAGAACTGCCACCAGCACCAGCGTGGTGTAGAAAGCGGCGCTGATGATCCCGGCTTGGTAAGCGACGCTGGCCAGGACGATCCCCGGACCTCCGCGGGCGTTGGTGGCTACAGCCAGATTGATCACGTCCAATCCGCGAAAACCCGCGAGTCTCGCCCCCAGAGCCACGGAGGACAGTTTGATCAGGCAAGCCCCGGCCAGGAATTCGAGCAGCATCACCACCGAAAACGAACGATCGAAGATCAGCGCGTAACCCACCAAAGCAAAATAGGCGGGGATGAACAGCGCGAAGGAGAAACGCGAGATGGTTTCGAGAGCCTCGCCGAGCCGCTTGCGCGAAACCGCGAAACCGGCGAGGAACGCCGCGAACACCATGTTGACGGTGAGAAGGCCAGCCGCGGCCACATAGACCAGAGCAATCAACAGAGTGTAGGAGACGGGCGAGCTCTGGGCCAACACGTTGAACCTTGACTTGGAGACGCGCTTCATTACCTTCGGCGCCAGCGACAAACCCAGCGCAAAGTAGAGACCGGTGGCGACGATGTGCATCGCTATGTTTTTCCGCGGCAGCCCCGCCGAATCCGCCATCGCCGTGGCGACAGCCAGCACCGCCCACAGCACGATGTCTTCAAGGACGGCCACGCCTAGCACCAAACGCGCGAACCGCGTGTGTAGGATTTTCAAGTCGAAAAAGATCCGGGAGATAACGGGAATCGACGTCACGGCCACAGCAATACCCATCACCAGGATCAGGGAAGTGCGGTTGGCCTTCTCTCCCATGAACCGCGCGAGGGGCAGGGCCGGGGCCGTCGCGATCATTGCGAGAAATGGCAATCCCGTGCCAACAATCGCCAGCCACGTGACGGCCTTGCGTTCATGACGCTGGAACAGCGCCTTGGTCTCGGCCCCGGAAACGAACATGAGCAGCAGCAGACCCATCTGGTAGAGGAGATCCAGGGCGGCCTTCTTGGAGGCGGCGTCCACCCCCAGCTGTAGAAGATGTGAGTACATCGGCAGCCGGCCGAGAACAAACGGTCCCAGCAAGACTCCAGCCAGGATTTCACCAATTACCCGGGGCTGGCGCAATCGCGTAAACAGGTAGCCGAGTAGATGCGCCGCCGTCAGCAGAAGAGATAGAAAGAGGATGAGCGAGCCGACGGCATTTGCAGACATGGCGACAGCTGTTCAGATGAGGGCTGTTTGGTGGACGTTGCTACCGAATACCTGGCTGGGCGGTGCGCGACCTCTTCCCAACCGACGTGGTCAACGAGCACCCTGAGGGCCATCAAGACTTGCCAAGGAACAGTGCGCACTGAATTTTAGAAGCGGTTTGTTACCATCAAAGCAATGGTGGAAACCGGCAAGATTCGCGTCCGTTTTGCCCCGTCGCCGACCGGGCAACTGCACATCGGTAATGTGCGCACAGCGTTGTTCAACTGGCTCTTTGCCCGACAAAAGCGGGGCACGTTCGTACTCCGCATCGAAGACACAGACGTCGAGCGAAGCGAGGTTCGCTATGAGACCCAGCTTCTCGCTGACATGAAATGGCTGGGCCTGGATTGGGACGAGGGCCCTGACGTGGGCGGGCCGTACTCGCCGTACCGACAGTCGGAGAAGATGGATGGCTATCGCGCCTACGCCGCGCGGCTGATCCGGGAAGGCAAAGCATACTACTGCTTCTGCACGTCGGAAGAGCTGGAGCGCGAGCGCGAACAGGCGCTGGCCGAGCAACGCCAGCCAATCTATTCCGGCAAGTGCCGCAAGATCGATCCCGCCGAAGCCGAGCGCCGTCGCGCCGCCGGCGAACCCGCTGCCATTCGCCTCAAGATTCCCGAACATCCCATCCAGTTTCACGACATCGTGCGCGGCGACGTTGAGTTCCCCCACGAAGTGATTGGCGATCAGATCATCGTCCGATCCGGCGGCATGCCCATCTACAACTACGCTGTAGTGATCGACGATGCGGATATGGAGATTACCCACGTCATCCGCGGCGACGATCACATCTCCAACACCCCCAAGCAGGTGGCAGTGTACGAGGCGCTGGGCTTGCAGGTGCCGGAGTTTGCCCATCTTTCCACCATTCTCGGGCCCGACCGCGAGCGCCTTTCCAAGCGCCACGGCGCTACGTCGGTGGCCAACTACCGCGAGATGGGGATTCTGCCCGAAGCGCTCATGAACTACCTGGCGCTGCTGGGCTGGGCGCCCTCCGGTGGCGATCGCGAAATCTTCCCGCAGGCGGAGTTGATCAAGGAATTCGATCTCGCCCGGGTCACGCCATCACCGGCTGTCTTCGACACCGAGAAGCTCTACTGGCTCAATCGCCACTACATCAAGCAGAGCGCACGCCAGCGCATTCACCGCATGGGCGCTGAATTCCTGGAGCGCGCCGGGTTGCTGTCGGCGGAGATGGATGAGCAGGTTACCACCTGGGCGGCGGGAGTGGTGGAACTGCTGGCTCCCTACGTCGACCGACTCGACCAACTTCCCGACCGCGCTGGAATCTTCTTTCGTTTTGATGCGGCGGAAGCCATCCTATCGCCGGAGAACGCCGAAGTATTTGCTTCGCCCGCGGTGACGAAGGTCATCGAAGCTTTTGCGTGGCGAGCCTCCGCTGAAGCAGGCTGGACCGTGGAAAGCTTCAACGCCATCATGAACCAGATCAAGATGGAGACGGGCACGAAAGGCAAAGACTTGTTCCATCCCGTACGCGTTGTGCTGATCGGCTCGCATTCCGGTCCTGCGTTCGACAAGCTGATCCCGTTGATCGAAACCGGCAGCCGGCTGGCGCTTCCCGTACATGTGAAGAGCGGGCGTGAGAGGGTGACGGAGTTCATGGAAGCTTGGAAACGGCGGGCAAATTGAATTGTGCTGAACAGGGCTCTACCCACCCTCTAGACGTAACACGGTACGACCCAGCCGCATGCCTTGAGGCGGGGGGTGAAGGTAGGAATGGTACTGTCCCAAGCCGTATAATCTCCGGGCTTTGGCCCCTGTGATTCACCGCCTCAAACTCGATTTCATTTTCCCGTGCAACTACGCCGTCACAGTCCTTGAGGCCGCTCCGCCTGTGCATCCGGTAGAGAAACTCCATCACTATCCGCTCGAGCTTGAAGAGGGTGATCGCAGCGGAGCATATCTCCGCATCGTCCCTCATCAATCCGGGAGCGCGTGGTATGGCTTCTTTGCGCTGGGCTTTGAGTCGGACCAGGTGGTCAACGCCGTCTGTTCATGTCCCGATCCCGATTCCATGTGCTCGATAGTTGGAGGTTATGCCTACGTAGTCAAGGCCGAGGACCCAGCGCGGTGGTTTCCTATTGAGCAGCGGCCGGTCGTGGATCTGCGTGCTGACCTGGAGTCGGGCCTGCTCCTGTTCGCCGGTTTCACTGCCATCAGCGCTCTCGCCCGTGAAGGACTGCGCTGGTCCACAGGCCGGCTTTCTTGGGAAGGCATTACCATCACCGAGGTCGGTAACGGCAGACTGCAAGGGCGGGGATGGGACGCAATGTCAGACAAGGAAGTCGATTTCGAGGTCGATTTACTGACCGGCAAACATAGCGGCGGGGCTGGGCCGGGGGCTCATCGCTAGCTGGAAGGCTGCTGGAGCGAGACGGACCCTATTCAATCATCCGCGTGCCCGTCACTTGCTCAGCCTGACGCCTCACTCACGTCTTCTAGACGGCTCAAGATATAATTACCCATGGCGACGAACCTGCAGCCCATCGCGCCCAAGCTGCTGAATGCCAAGTTTCAGCAGTTGCTGGGTAAGGTCGCCGAAAACCGTCCCCAAGACGATCTGGATGTCATCCGCAAAGCCTTTGAGTTCTCCCTGATCCACCATCAGGGACAGGTGCGCGCTTCGGGCGAGCCTTTTTTGGTCCATCCGCTGGAAGTGGCCATCGTGCTGGCGGATATGAAGCTCGATTCCACCGCCATCGCCGCCGGCTTGCTGCATGACGCGATTGAGGACACTCCCGTCACTCACGACGACATCCGGAGCCGATTCGGCGACCAGGTCGCTAACATCGTGGAGGGAGTGACCAAGATCGACAAGATCGGTTTTGCCAGCCGCGAGGAACGCCAGGCAGAGAACGTGCGCAAGATGGTCTTGGCCATGGTCAACGATATCCGCGTGGTTCTGATCAAGCTGGCCGACCGTCTCCACAATATGCGCACGCTCAAGCACCTGTCGGAAGAGCGCCGCCAGGCCATCGCTCGCGAGACGCTCGAGATTTACGCCCCGCTGGCCCACCGGCTCGGCATGGGCAAGGTCCGCGGCGAGCTTGAAGATCTTTCCTTCCGCTACGTCGATCCCATTGGCTATGAGCAGGTGCATCAGGCGGTGGAATCGCGGCGCAAGTCAGGCGAAGCGTTTCTAGCCAAGATGGTGAAGTTCCTGCAACAGAAGCTGAAGGAAAACGGAGTCGAAGCACGAGTTGAGAGCCGCATCAAGCGGTTCTACAGCATCCATCAGAAACTGATGCGGCAGCGCATCACCGTGGATCAGGTATACGACCTGCTGGCGGTGCGCATCATCACCAAATCGGTCAAAGACTGCTACACCGTACTGGGGGCAATTCACCAGATGTGGCGTCCGGTGCCGGGACGCATCAAGGACTTTATCGCCATGCCCCGGCCGAATCTCTATCAGTCGCTGCACACCACGGTCATTACCGAAGACGGCCACCAGTTTGAAGTGCAGATCCGCAGCGAAGAGATGCACAAAATGGCGGAAGAGGGCATTGCCGCCCACTGGAAATACAAAGACGGCAGTCCGGTTACCGCCAAAGACGAGCAGCGCTTGGCCTGGTTGCGCCAGGTTGTCGAGTGGCAACAGGACGTCAAAGACCCGAGCGAGTTTCTCTCCACCCTGAAAGTCGATCTCTATCCGGAAGAGGTGTACACATTCACTCCTAAAGGCAAGGTAGTAATTCTGCCTCGCGACGCTACGTCGGTGGACTTTGCCTATGCCATCCATACCGAAGTTGGACACACCTGCATTGGCGCGAAGGTGAACGGGCGCATCGTCCCGCTTCGCTATAAGCTGCGCAACGGTGATGTCGTGGAAATCATGACCCAGGCCGGGCACAATCCCTCGCGTGACTGGCTGGGCTTTGCCAAGTCATCGCGGGCGCGCAACAAGATTCGCCACTGGCTTAACATCCACCAGCGCGAGCGGGCCATTGAGATCGGCCGCAAGTTGATGGAGAAACAGGCGCGCAAATACCGGCTGGCGCTCAAGGACTTCGACGAGAAAGAGCTCGACCGCATTGCCCAGGAATACGGATTGGGCGCAGGACAGGACCTGATCGCCGGAATTGGCTACGGCAAGTACTCGGCGCGCCAGGTGCTGGCCAAGCTCTCACCCGGGCTCTCCGAAGAAGCCCCCGCCGAGGAGCCTTCGCCCAAGCCGGGCACGCTGGGCACGGTGATCCGCCGCGTGTTCGGACAAAGCGCCGACGGTGCGGCCATCAAGGTGAAGGGCTACAACGATCTGCTCGTCTATCGCGCGCGATGTTGCAATCCCATTCGCGGGGAGGCGATCGTCGGCTACGTGACTCGCGGCAAAGGCGTAGCCGTTCACGCCGTGAGCTGTCCGAACGTCAACAATCTGATGTACGAAGCCGACCGCCGCATCGCGGTGGAGTGGGCCAAGCCGGCCAAAGCCGCTACACCCAGCGGCAAGGCTACATATCCGATCAAGCTCACTGTTTTTTGCGAGGACCGCGCCGGGATGCTCAAGCAACTCACGGCCGTCATTAGCGACGATGACACCAACATCCGCAACATCGAGGCCCGCACCGCCGACAGCCAGGCCACCATCGACATTGTGATCGATATCGAAGACGTCAAGCATCTGGAACGCGTCATGTCGGGGCTGAGAAAAATTCCCGGCATTCATGACGTGCAGCGATTGAACAAAGCGTAGTCATCGGCACTGTGAGACTCCGTTTGAAAACTTTGTCGGAACGGAGAGAGTCCTCAAACAGTCCGGTACAGTTTCAGAGAAAGCTATTAGGCGCCGAGTGGTGACTGCTGAGCACTGTCCCGGTCCAGGTCTGCTATGCTGAATGTTCAATACCCTGGTGACTAGACGAAGCGAGGGCTCATGAGTTTCAGCCGCGAGGCAGTTTCCACGCCCAAAGCGCCCAAGGCAATCGGTCCTTATTCCCAAGCGATCAAAGCCAACGGCTTTATCTTCATTTCCGGCCAGGTAGCGTTCGATCCGGCCACCGGGAACCTCATTTCTGGCGGCATCCAGGAACAGACCGATCGAGTGCTGAACAACCTCACGGCAATTCTCGAGGCTGCAGGTAGTAGTTGGGAAAAAGTCGTCAAGACGACAGTGTTTCTCAAAGACATGGGCGATTTTGCCCAAATGAATGAAGTTTATGGAAAATTCTGCAAGGGAGCGCCACCGGCGCGCTCTACCGTGGAAGTAGCTCGTCTGCCTAAGGACGTGTCTGTAGAAATAGACGTGATCGCGCTTCAGTAGCCGGTTTGATCCCCGAATGCCAGAGCGCCCTATCCACTAAGGGCCAAAAAGCCTCCCGCTAAGGAGGCCTTCTTGGGATTCGGCTATGCCAGAATTAAGAAGCTTTCTTGACTTTGCCGGACTTCAGGCAGTTGGCGCACACCCGTACCCGCTTGCGCGTTCCTTCCACAATCGCGTGCACCGGACGCAGGTTCACGTTCCAGCGGCGCCGCGTCAGGTTGTGGGCGTGACTGATCTTGTTTCCAAATTGCGGTCCTTTACCGCAGATATCGCAAACTCTTGCCATGTCGTTGTTCCCCAAGACTAGACTCGGAAGGGCTTTGGAAGCTTTTCAGAGCGTTGATTAAAGGTAAATTTTACAGGAAGTTACGGGCTCTGGCAATCCCAGGCCGCCGCCCGGAATCAGGTTTGCAGCGTGACGATTTTGCTCCGGCGTTCGGCCGGCCGCGGATGAAACGCGACCGGAGCTTACCCTTTGGCTACCTTTTCCTCCCCAGGTTCCGTTTCGACCTCGCGTCGCCGCACCAAGCCGGGCGGCAGACGCAAGCGAAGAACGCGCTCTTTTTTGTGTTCCTCTTCGACGGTCAGCTCCCGGGCCTTCAGAAGGTCGCGCAAGCCGATCATGCCTAGCAGCTCCGGTTCAGAGCCATTTGTGACTACGGGAAAGCGAGTGATCCCTGTGGCGGCCATGCGGTTGACGACGAAGCGTAGCGGCTCATTGAGGTACGCCACGATGGGGTCGCCGGCGACTATATCGGCCAAGCGTGCATTGCCCTTGCCGTTTCTGTCGCCACCGCTCTCGAATTGGACCATCAACTTCTTGAGATCGGTGCGGGTAACGACTCCCATCAGCCGGTTGCCCTCGCCGAGAACCGGGTACAGCCGCTGTCCGCGGGCGCCTTTGTTGGAGTGAAGGACGCGCTGCAGATCGGCAACGGTGGTCGCGGCGGGCAGCGCGGTCACGTTGGTGCGCATGACGTCTTCGACGGAGAGCGCCTCCAGAGGATCCACCACGTACTCCCGGCTCAGGTGATGTCCGCGGCGCGCGATCTTCTCCGTGAGAATCGACCGCTTCAACGTGAGTACCGTGAACGCGTGCGCCGCCATGCATGCGATCAGCAAGGGAAGTATGGCGTGATAGTCGCTGGTGAGTTCGAAAGAGAAGATGACGCCGGTAAGCGGGGCGCGCATGGTGCCACCGAGAATCGCGCCCATGGCGATCAGCGGCCAAAAGCCGGGCCCCTGATGCGGCAGGAATAACGCCTCGAGAGCGCCCAGGGCTCCTCCCATCATCAGTAAGGGCGCCAGCACACCGCCCGAGGTCCCCGATCCCAGAGCCACGCCCCACATGATCGATTTGACCAGCAGCACTCCCAGGATCATTGTGGTGGTGGCGTTGCCCTGCAACAATTGTCCGATTACGTCATATCCTACGCCGAGCGCGCGCGGGTAGATCAGTCCGCCGATGCCCACAACGATGCTGCCTAGCGCCGGCCACCACATCCAGTGGATCTTCTTGAGATGGGAAAAGCCGTCCTCGACAGCGTAGACCAAACCGGTGAGCGCGGCTGAGAGAGCGCCGGCGAGGAGGCCCGTGAGCAGGCAGCCCATCAGAATCGCCGGACTCAACGCCGCGGAGTGCATAGGTACGGCAAAGATCGGCCCGGGACCGAGAAGATGAATGCGCGCAGCCTCGGCAGTCACGCTGGCCAGGACCACGGGAATGAAGCTTCGCGGCTTCCACTCGAACAATAGCAGTTCTACGGCCAGCAGAACTGCGGCAAAGGGAGCGGCAAATGTCGCCGACATTCCGGCGGCGGCGCCCGCCACCAGCAAGGTCTTGCGCTCGGCGTTCGTAAGATGAAAGAACTGGGCAATCAGCGATCCGAATGCCCCACCCGTCATGATGATAGGGCCTTCGGCGCCGAACGGTCCGCCGGAGCCGATGGCGATAGCCGCTGAAACAGGTTTCAGGACGGCGACCCTGGGCTCTATTTTGGCTCCGCGCAGCAGGATGGCCTCAATGGCTTCGGGAATGCCATGTCCGCGAATACGGTCGGAACCAAAGCGGGCCATCAGACCGACGATGAGGCCACCGATGACCGGAATCAGCACCACGAAATAACCCAGATGATGGCCGGCCGGAGAGACCAGGTCGGTGCGCCAGCGGCCGTAGAAGAACAGGTTGGTGCAGAGACCGATGAGCCGCAGTAGAAAAAGAGCCACATAGGCGCTCAGCACTCCGATCACGATAGCGATGCCCGAAATAGGCAGAACGCGCCAGGTCGTGGTGAAGTCGCCCAGCTCTTCGACCGGCGTCACCGTGTGTTTGAGATGAGCGGCTCGCGCCTTGGTTTTTGCTTTGTCTATGCGCATGATTCCTTATTTGTCTTTGAGGGAGGGACCGAGATGGGCATGCGGACAATAGTTTGAGAATCTGTACTTTTTCGATGTCCGCACGAGTTCTATTTTATCGCATCACGATATATGAGGCAATTGGGTTTCTCGGTTTTTGGCTCTTGCCCGAGAAACGAAAGACCTTAACACTGACGTTACTGGCCACTCGACAGAGAAAACAACAACCGCCAATCTGGCCAGAGCTTAGGACTCAGGTCTCACAGTGAACCTACTGTGAGATCATGTTGCGGCTCACGGGGTAAAGAGAGATTTATAAAGTACAAGGCAGAATGAAGGTGTCTGACTGGTAGGCGAAAGCTCGGGTCACGAATGATGATTCCCTGCACCGCAAGAGGCCCCCTCGCCCACATCGGAGTTGCTCGCGATCGCGCCGCCGCGACTCACAGTGATCTCGGTGGAGCGCGCAATTCCTGCGGTTCGTTCTGGTGCTGGAGCGCCCTCGCCGACGCGAATGTCATGATCGCGCCGACATGACGGGGCCGGGTCACTTTTTTTGTTGGACGAAATGCAGAAGCGAGAGCAGAAGGCTTTTAAGCCTCTGAAGCCGAACCGGGGCCTTCGTCGGCCGCGTCGTCTTGCTCGGGATCTGGGGCATTGCGGTATTCCTCAATCACCCGTTTCGCCTCTGCCGCCTGATCGGCCTGTACCCGCAGCACGATTCCGCCGACTCCCGGCAGCACGTCTTGCGGTGCCTGGAGCGAAGCGATGAGAGATTCGATTCCCGCCGAGGTCAGAAGAGCATGCACCACCATGGCTTCCGGCTCGTCCTGCGTGTCGAAGATCGTAACCAGTTCGGGATCGGCGTTGGGATCGCTCATGCTCTTTTTCTTCTCCTCCTCGGGTCCGCGCTGTCCCTAGACTAACACCCGGCATGCACCGCCGGATAACATTAGAGTGATCAACGCTGGGCAAAGAGCGGTTCAGGAGTTCGTAATCCCAGAGGAGAGATTCCATGTCGGCACATACCTTCTCAGAGAACGAAGAAGAACGACGCCGACTGCGCCGCCTGCAGCTTTTGGTGGCGATGACCGGCTCGATCTTGAGTCAGAGCGCAGATCTGACGCCGGAGAAAGCATCTGCGATGATCGACGATTGCCGCAGCGCGGCGCTGGCCCTGTTTCCTGGCAAGGAGCTGGCTTTCGATCTGATCTACAAGCCGCGTCTGGAACGGGTAGTGCGGGAGCGATTTTGTATCGCGTGACCTGCGCCTATTCCCAGTGCAACCTCACACCGGCACGAGCGAAGATCGGCGGGCCGATGTTGAGGATGGGCGTCTTGGCGACCTGAATCCGTGAATCGGTCAGGTTTTCGACGGCGGCAAAAAGATCCACGCCATGGCCCAATCGCTTGGAAAGGTAGGCATCGAGTTGGAAGAACGGATCCAGGGAAAACTGGTTCAAGTCGTCATCGAACTGATGGCTCGAGGCGCGAGCCTGCGCCGTGATGGTCCAACCCCGCGGCAGAGAGTAGCGTGATTGCAACGTGAACTGGTTGGGCGCGACCTGCGGAACTTCCAGGCCCACGAGAGCCGGCTCGGCGGGAAAGCTGGTGACCACGGCGTTGACGTACTGATATTCGGCGATGAACTCTAGCCGCTTGAGATGCCAGGCGGCATCGACCTCCAGCCCACAGGAACGAGTTCGGCCCAGGTTTTCGCGCTCGCGCGTGATCAGGGCCGGGGTGGTGGTCAGCGTCACGTTGGCCACAGGATCGGAAACCTGCATCCAGAAGAAGCCAGTGTGAAGGCGGGTGCTGTCGAAGTAGTAGTTGGCCCCGGCTTCCGCACCCTTGAGGTGCTCGCCTTGCAGTTCGGAGTTGGCCAGGGTGAGAACGTTGCCCAATCGGAACGAGCGATACAGCTCGTTCAATGTCGGCGCCCGGAAGGATTGATACCACGAACCAGTCAGGCTCACGCGATCGCTCAAACGAAACAGCAGCGCCGCTCGCGGGCTGAATGCGTGGTCGCTCTGGTCGGCAAATCCGGTAAAGCTCGGCTTGATGGAGGGAATCAGCGGCGTGGTGCTGGTGTGCGCATCATAGTTATCCCAGTTGTCGTAGCGAACACCCAAGGTCGCTAGCAAGCGAGAATGCAGCCGGATGGAATCCTGGAGAAAAGCCCCGGAAGTGAGCTGGTAGCCGCCGGAATCGACAAAGGACGTTGCGATGGACGCCGCGAAAGCGGTCTCGTTGCTAAAACCGCGAACGTAGTGAACATCAGAACCGCCCACGAGCTGATTACGACTGCCGAGAAGCCGCGAGAGGATCAGCTCCCCGCCGGTCTGCTGCGCCGGCACGTGCTGGGCTCGCGTCAGCGACTCGCTGTTACGATCGGCGGCGACCGAGGAGAACGTCTGGTTGTAACTCTGCCCGGAACCGTAGCCGCGAAACTCGATCCCCACCCAACGCGTCAGCAGGTTCAGGCCGCTTGCGATCTGCCAGAGCTGCGTATCATTGGTCTCGAGCGGTGTGCCGTTGCCGCGCGCTTCGTCGTAGAACTCACCGGAGGAAAAGAAGTCTCCGATGCCAAGTTTTCGCCGGACCACGAGCTGGCCGTCGCCGTGATAAGAGTTCACCGGCGTATCAACGGAGCCTCGCAGATCCGCCGGAACGATCACGTATCCGTCGCTGCGGAAGGCTTCGCCGCTGGTATTGATCGTCCAGGAATGAAACAGCCAGTTATCGGCGAGGGAAAGATCGGGAGTGGATTCCGTGCCTGCGGAGAATTCGGCAGAAAACAGATTGCGAGGCTGATGCTCAGGAACCAGGCTGACGACCCCGCTCAAGGCCCCGCTGCCGTAAAGACTAGAGCCTCCACCACGCAAGACCTCCACGGCGTTCACCTCTTCGCGGGCTACTCGTCCCCAATAGACCCAGCCACCAAAGGGATCGTTGAGGGGAATGTCGTCGTAGAGCACCAAGGCCCGGCTAGCACCGTTCCCGCCGACACCGCGTAAAGAAGCTCCCTGGGACGTTGGGTTGGCGGTCCGGCTGTCGGAGCGCCGAAACAGGGTGAAGCCGGGAACCAAACGCAACGCCTCGTCGAGCGACTCGGCGGCCGTGGTATCCAGCTCGCGGCGAGAAAGGACTTCCAGGCTTTCCGGGGTATCGCCGCGGCTGGTGCCGACTCGGTTGGCGGTGACGTTGATCTCCTGGGCGACCGTGGCTGGCGTGAGCTCAACGTCAATTTGTTCTTTGTTTTCGGGTACTGCTACCGTGAACTCGCCAAACCCCTTCGCGTCCACTCGGAGCCCCAGCTCTTCTCGCGGAGCACCTTCGACGCGAAACGAACCGTCCCCAGCGGTAATCGTCGTGTGCTCATATCCGGTGCCCTGCAAGGAGACCTGGGCGCCAACCACCACGTAGCCACTTGGGTCGCGAACAATTCCGCGGACCGTGCGATGAGATTCTTGAGCACACACCAGTCTGGCGCACAGAACCAACAAGATAAGCAATCTGATTCCCGATTGCATCATGAACAAACGCTCGTTATGCCAAGACCTTGTAATCGACCGGGTAGGTAAGGTATCACGATTGCGGCCAGCGAGCCTCGGAGATTCGTCATTCTTCTACGATCAGCGTGCCCTTCATGCCGCCGTGGCCCAAGCCGCAGTGGACGGAACACTTAAAGGGAAACGTGCCGGCCTTGTCCGCGGTGAATTCCACCATGATGGGAACGCCCTTTTTGAGTTTCTGCTCGACGTTGAAAGCTTCGATCTTGATTCCGTGATCGCGGTCTGTGGCGGTGATGATGAGCCGGACGCGCTCCCCTTTCTTGACGCGAATGGGGTTCGGCGAAAACTCATACTTCTTGGCGGTCATCTGAATCTCATGCACTTGCCCGGCGTTTTGCGCCGCGATCGGAGCAGGCCGTACTACGAAGGACGCGGAGATGAAAAGCACGAACAGGGCAGACAGCAAATGATGCAGCCGTTTGATGATCATGGTTGGCTCCAACGATCCGGAGTATATCAAGAATGGATCATCCCTGCGGGCGAGCTTATCTTTTGTCGATCCGTTGCAGGGTGAAGGTCAACATGCCCCAATAGAGGTGCACGCGTGCTTGCACGGGGATGCGCGCGGCATCGTCGGAGTACCAGATCCAAATCTTACCTTTTTCTTTGAGCAGGCCCGATGAAGTCTCTGGCTGCACCCGGATGGTGTTGAAGGTCCCAGCGGGAGTCTTGATCAGCTCCCGCGCCTCAACATGAACGTTCACATAGAGAGTGTCACCGCCGTCGTTTAAGGGAAAGCTGTACACCTGCCCCGTCTGGAGAGGAAGTGAGGCGGCATAGAAGATGCCCGAAAGGACGTCGGTGACGCAGTTGGGGATGTTGTGTTCGGCGATCTTGGTCTCGTTCTTCTTCAGGTTCTTTTGTTCCAACACCGACTTGCCGCGAGCGTAGTCAAAGGTGATGTTGGTTTCGCCGCGGCGAAATCCCTCCTCAATCCGCCGCGAAGTAGTTTGCGAACAGAAGGTCCTCTGATCAAAGAGCGATTCGTAGTGGTCGTGGACGTGGTAGAGGAGCGCGACGGCGCTGGTTGCGTTTGCGGTGCCTACCACGCGCATCCCTGCCCCAGCTTGCTCCATGTGCACAGTTGCGGTTCCGGCGTCGAAGATCCGCCACACTCCGCTGTAGATGAGCGTTTGTCCAAGGGGAAACGGATGGTTTGGTCCCGGCTTGACGATCACCGGAGCGCTGATGGTCGGAGCTTGTAGGCCCGGCGTGGACGGCGGAGCAGCGGAAACAGGAGTCGGAGCACCTTCAGCGTGCTGCCGGGCCACAGCCCCGGCGCCGATGAGGAGCGCAACCAACCCCAGCAACGCGCCTTCAAATCGCGTCACCGGTGCACCAGCAGCATCTTGAGGATCAGGGTGCCCATCATCAAGAGCGAACCCAAGACCGAATTGTACTCGCGGTGACGCCGATAAAGCTCGCGGGAATACCCGGAACTCTGGGTTGAACCTTGCTGGTAGGCCGTCAGGCGCGGGAAAAAGCGAGGAACAGAAGCGGCGTACTCCCTGTAGCCGGGGAATGTGGATCGAAGATATGTTTCCTCGTCGCGGATCACGGGCACATAGATTATTCCAAACATCAGCACCGCTCCGAGCGCGATCCACCAATTGCGGGCCGCCAGAACAAAGCCTACTGCAATCAGGATGGACCCCAGATAGAGCGGATTGCGGGTGTAGGCGTAAGGACCGGTCGTGGTGAGCTCGCGGTTCTTGCGGATGTGTCCGGAGGCGGCGGCGCGAACCGCGATTCCAGTAACGATGAAGGCGCTACCCAACCCAATCCAGGTCCACGTCGGACGAGCAAACCATAGATAGGCCGCGGCGAAGAGAAAGCCCAGAGGCACACGCACCCGAGTTGCAATCCTTGCCCAACTAGGCATAACGGCCTCCCAGAAGATGACGCGCCGCGCCGATCACCTCCTCGGCGCGAATCTGCAGCAATCCTTCGTCGGGCCGGCGATTGTGAGAGAACGTGGTCTTGCTTTCGGGATGGCGTAGGGCAATGGCTTTGGCGTTGAAGGGGCCGGTGCGAGCTGGATCGGTGGGTCCGAACAGGCCGACCGCCGGAACATCGAGTGCGGCGGCGAGGTGTAGCGGACCAGTGTCGCCGCCGACAAAAATCCGCGCGCGCCGGGTGAGCGCGATGAGCTGCCCGACGGAGCAGCTCACGGCGAGGGCGTGGCCGCCCGCGGCGTCAATGACCTCCTGGGCCAGAGCTTCTTCCCCCGGAGCCGCGTTTACCAGCGATTTCAGATTGTGTTTCGCGAGCGCCTGGGCCACCGCGCCGAATCTTGCCGCGGGCCATCGCTTGCCGCCCCATCCTGCGCCCGGATTGAGTAGCGCATAGCTGGCGATCCCCTGCCGTGCGACCTCTGCTTGGGCCCAGGCCTCCGCAGCGGGATCGGCAGGCAGCGCAGGCGGAAGCAAGGGCAGCTCGCGGCCCGCCAAGTACGGTTTGAGCGCCTGCGCGGCAAGCGCGCGATTCTGCTCGATCACGTGCTCGCCGACGCGGGAAAACTTCTGCGAGTAGAAGAAGCGGGCGGCCGGTTCGCGCGGATCAGCGAAGCCCGAAATCTTTGAGGCCCCGCTGAACCTCACCAGCACCGCGGACTTGATAGCGCCCTGGAAATCGAGAACTTGATCGTAGTGAAGATCATAGACGCGACGCCGCGCCCCGCACATTTCCGTGAACGTACCGCGATGAAAGATGTTCTGCCGCCAGCGCTTGGTATCTACGGTGTGAATGAGATTGACTACCGGCTTCTGCGGGCTGACGGATTCGGGGCTGGGCTTGGCACCGCGCGCCGTTAGCAATTCGGTCCAGCGTTCTTCTACCAGCCAGCCCAGCGTCCAGTCGGGGAATGTGGTGCGAATCGCGGTAATGGCGGGCAATGCGTGGAGAATATCACCGAGAGCGCCGAGGCGGGCAATCAGGATTTTCGCCATTCCGTCCTTTTTAGCAGGTCGGTTGTGGAGTGATCTTTGGGATCGCCCACAATCTCCACGCGCCCGCCGCAGGCGAGCACGACGTCGCGCTCGGGAACGCTCTCCGCGGTGTAATCGGTGCCTTTGGCGTGGACATCGGGACGCAAGAGCCTGATGACATCACCGACGTCGAGGCCGTCAAAGACGGTCACTGCATCCACGTCGGCGAGAGCGGCAAGCACCTCAGCACGCTCCTGGGCTGGAACACGCGGACGGCCTTCACCCTTTAAGGCCCGCACACTGGAGTCCGAGTTTACGGCCACCACCACGCGTCCTCCCAGCTCCTTGGCTGCGCCAAGATAACGGACGTGCCCCACATGGAGCACATCAAAACAGCCATTGGTTAAGATGATTTTCTCTCCGCCAGCGCGCCACTGTCGGACGCGCTCGGCAAGATCGACGAGGGTAAATAGCTTTTCGGTCGCCTGCGCCAGATCAGCCCTCCGTTACGGCCTGCAGCAGCTCCGCGCGAGTCACTGTAGCGGTGCCTCGTTTCCTCACTACGATGCCACCGGCGTAGTTGGCCAGTCGAGCTGCGGATTCCGAATCGGCCCCGGTGGCGAGGGCTGCGGTATAAGTGGCAATCACGGTATCGCCGGCGCCGGTGACGTCCGCGACCTCGTCCGAGCCATAGATGGGAATGAAGACGGGCTTGCCGGCGCGAGAGAAGATGACCATGCCATCGCGACCGCGGGTCACCAAAAGCGATTGCAGCTTCAACCGCTGCATCACGGCGCGGCCGGCTGCCAGCAGGCGGTTATTGTCATTGCCGATGCGAGTACGAAGAGCCTCTTCGAGCTCCGATTCGTTGGGTGTCGCCGCGGTGACTCCGTTGTAGCAGAGGGCGCGATGGCGCGAATCCAGGGTGACCGGGATGCCGTCGAGAGAGGAACGATTGCGGATGCTCTCGAAGATTTCCGGTGTCGCCGAGCCGTAACCATAATCGGAAATCAACAGAGCATCCGAGGCACGCAGGTAGCCACGCGTCTGGAAAACCAGCTCGCGGAGGACCGGTGCGTCGAGCGGAACCTCCGGCTCGCGGTCCACGCGGATCACCTGCTGGCGCGGCGAATGGGTCATCCCGGCGAGAATGCGGGTCTTGGTGCAGGTCTCTCGGCCCTTGATGCGGCGAATCCCGCTGACCGAGATATGCTTCTGGCGGAAAGAGCGCAACAACATGCGGCCGGGCTCATCGTCGCCGATCACTCCCACCGGCAGCACGGTAACGCCCAGGTCGGCGAGGTTGTAAATCGCATTGCCGGCGCCGCCGGGTACTACCATGCGCTCGCGATGGCGCAGAATCAGCACCGGCGCCTCGCGCGAAACGCGGGAGATCTCGCCGTAGACGAACTCGTCGGCAATCAGGTCGCCGAGGACGGTAATAGTCAGCTTGGGAAAGCCTTCGATGATTCTGACCAGACGGTCCGACAGTGTGGCGTTTTTGTGCATGGCCGAATCAGATTTTCTCATGCCCGGGCTAGAAACGGCAGCCGCATCGCTGTTCTAAGGTGCTGAGCAGGGTGCTAAGGGCATGCGCGGGGTCCTCGAGGATGAGGTGGAGTCGTGCGATCTGGAGCGGCTGCAGACGGTCCGCCAACATCCCCAGGTTGACCGCATCTTTCTCTGTGGTTATAAAGCCACCAGCCCCGGTGGATGATTTCAAACGCAGAAGCCGGTGCACATCGGCGTCCGTGTAGCGATGATGATCCGGAAGCGCAACCGTATCGGCTGGTTGCGCTCCGAGCTCCTTAAGATTCGCAAAGAACCTCTGCGGCCGGGCGATCCCGCAAAACACGAGCGGACGGCGGACAGCCCCCTTAAGAGAGAAGCTACGTTTTACTCGCCAGACTTCGGCTGCCGATGGAGCAGTGCCATCCTCCCCAGAGTAGACCACTACCGCATCGGCGCGTCCGAGCGAGCTAATCGGCTCACGCAGCCTGCCGACAGGAAGCAGGGTGTCTTCAAGGTCAGAAGCGGGAAAGAGTACGATGTCAAAATCGCGATGCAGGTGACGGTGCTGAAAGCCATCGTCGAGTAAGTGGAGCTTGACGTCGAACTGCTTCTCGGCCAGGGCCCCGGCCCGATAGCGGTCCGGGCCCACGATCACGGGAACCTGCAGACTTCGTGCCGTCAGCAGGGGCTCGTCACCGAATTGCTCAGGCGAGCCCTGGGGATCGACTACCGCCATTTCGGCGGAACTGCGACCGTAGCCCCGGGAGAGCACGTCAAAGGCGATGCCCCGCTCCTTGAGCAGTTGGCCCAAAGCGATCACGAAGGGAGTCTTGCCGGTTCCACCCACCGAGATGTTGCCGACCGAGACCACTGGACGCTTGAGCTTGCGGGCTTTCAGCACACGTCGGTCATATAGCCCGTTGCGCAACGCCACGCCGCACCCGAAGATTGTGGAAAGAGGGTTCATGTTTTCTCAATGGTCCGGTGCAGGAGCGGCTGCAAAGCCTGGAGCGTGCGCGCAGTGGCCCCGCTGTGGTTAAGAAATAATTCGCGTGCGGCCTCCCCGAGCTTGTGGCGTGGTCCAGGATCGCTGAGCAGGCGCAGCCATTCGCCGCCCAGAGTCGCCGACGTCACAGTAACGATTCCGCTGCCCTGCTGAAATATGTTGACGATCTCACGGAAATTGAAAGTGTGAGGTCCAGTCAGGACGGGCACGCCGTATTGAGCCGGCTCCAAAATGTTGTGACCTCCGACTCCCGGCACCAGACTTCCGCCTACGAAAGCCAGGCTGGCGACGGAGTAAACAGCGGCTAACTCGCCTACGCTATCGAGCAGGAAAACACAGCCAGTGAGCGGAGAAGCGGTTGGTGTCCACGCACTTCGACGCACCAGAGTGAGACCTCGAGCCTGGATAAGATCGCCTACCCTGTCAAATCTTTCAGGATGCCGCGGCGCCAGAACCATCACAGCCGAAGGATAATTCTTCAGCGTCTCTTGGAAAGCTCCAAGGAGTAACTCGTCTTCGCCTTCCGCAGTGCTGCCGCAAACGATGGCCGGAGACCCGGAGGGAATCGAACGACGCAGTTCTTCGGCCAGGGTCGACCCGGCGCCTCCGCGAACGTCGAACTTCAAGTTGCCGCTCACGTGGACGCGCTCCGTAGCTGCGCCGATGTCGCGCAGGCGTTGGGCATCAACGTCGGTCTGAGCAAGAAAGAGATCGACCTCGGCCAAGACCCGCGAAAAGAACCAGCGAAAACGCCGGTAACGCGGAAACGAGCGGTCGGAGATACGGGCGTTTACAATCGCCACCGCCGCTCCGCGTTTCCGTGCCAGGCGCAGCAGGTTGGGCCAGAATTCCGTCTCAGCGAGCATCAGCAGGCCGGGCCGCAGTACATTCAAGTAGGCCTTCACGGCAACACCAAGATCAAGTGGCACGTAAAAAGCCCGGCTCTCACCGAATGAAGCGCGCGCCAGTCGCTGACCGGTGGCTGTGGTTGTGGAGAGAAACACCGGGCGCTGCGGAAAGCTCTTAGAAAGCTCGCTGACCAGGTGACTCACCGCCAGCACCTCGCCCACGGAAACGGCGTGGATCCAGATGCAGCCGGGCTCGGCCGGGCCGTGCAAACGATCGGGAACCCTGCCCAGCCGCTCGGCTATACCGGCAAGATATTTTCCCGGGCGCAGCATCCACCAGGGCAGGGAAACCAGGAGGGCAATCGCCAGCAGCAGGCTGTAAAGGATATACATCAGCGAACGAACATTGTATTCGTTCGCAACGGGCAGTTGTGCAATTAGCCCCGCTCATCCGATAATCGAATCACCTTGAAGATGCGAACGATCCCGGCCAGTCTAGTGATCTTCGGCGTTCTTGCGGCGGTAGCAGGCGACAAAGGCTTCAATCCGCCACCGGCGGAGCATGCCCAAACCTACCCGGCTCACGAGACGCACGAGGATGAAGGCATTACCATCGCCATCGATCCTTACGACACACCTCAGAAAGCAGCCATTTTCAGGCTCAAGTATGGCGAGCTCGGTCTTTTGCCCATCCGCCTGATCATCTCCAACGACAGCTCGAAGGCGCTCATGCTCGACGATCTCCGAGTGCAATACATCACGGCGCATCGCGACAAGCTCGATCCCGCGACGAAAGACGATATGTTCCGCCGCATCGCTCGCCCGGAGAAAGCAGCTAACAAGCCTAAGATCAACATTCCTATCCCAGGACCGCGAAAGCAGTCGGCCCCCATCAACCGTGATGCGGCGCAGGAGATTGAGGCAGCCATGTTTTTGCCGGTCCCGGTGACGCCGCACTCCACCAACAGCGGGTTTCTTTTTTTTGATGTCCTCGACATCAACAATCCGGAGCCGGGAGCGCACCTCTATATTTCCGGCATCAAGGCGGCAACGCAGGAGATTTTCTATTTCGACATCCCGCTGGAAAAGTATCTGAACCCGGCGAAAAGCAAGTAGAGCCAACCCGCGGAGGTGTCAGCCGCGGCGTACAGACAAGACCCCCACGAGCTTCGCCTATAATTCCTTCGATGTCGACGGACGCGCACGTTTCGCAGGCGAGCGGGAAATACGAGCCGGTGATCGGCCTGGAAGTACACGTCCAGCTGCTCACGAGGACGAAGATCTTCTGCGGATGTTCAAACGTGTTCGGCAGGCCGCCCAACACCAACGTTTGTCCGATTTGTCTGGGTATGCCGGGCGCCTTGCCGGCGCTGAACCGTCGGGCTGTGGAATTTGCGGTGCTGGCGGCGCAGGCTCTCAAGTGCGAAGTCAATGAGACCTCGATCTTCGCTCGCAAAAACTACTTCTATCCTGACCTGCCCAAGGGCTACCAAATTTCGCAATATGACAAGCCCCTGGCCGAACATGGCTCAATGGGAATAACTGTGGCCGGAGAAATCAAGAAGATCGGGATCACGCGGGTGCATCTCGAAGAGGACGCCGGTAAGAGCCTCCACGATGGCTTTCCGGACTCGGCCACGAAGACCTATGTCGATCTCAACCGCAGCGGCGTACCCTTGATCGAGATCGTGAGCGAACCGGACATACGCTCACCCGACGAAGCATTCGACTATCTTACCTGCCTGAAGGAGATCATCCTGTATACCGGGGTGAGCGACTGTAACATGGAAGAAGGCTCACTTCGTTGCGACGCGAACGTCAGCGTGCGGCCGATGGGCCGGTCCGCTTTCGGCACCAAGACGGAAATCAAGAACGTGAATTCCTTCCGCTTCATACGGCAAGCGCTGGAGTACGAAATCGCGCGCCACGTCGAGGTGATCGAGAGCGGGGGTACAGTTCATCAGGAGACCCGGTTATTCAACTCCCATGAAGGCCGTACCTACAGCATGCGCTCCAAGGAAGAGGCGCACGACTATCGCTACTTTCCCGAACCCGACCTGCCTAGGCTGATTGTGGACTCGAAATGGCAGGCGCTGATTCGGAGCCGGCTGGCGGAACTTCCTGAGGCCCGCCGTAGGCGGATGGTCAGCGAATATGGGATCACCGATTACGACGCGCAGGTCCTCACCGCAAGCAAGTCGTTGGCCGACCAGTTCGAGACCGCAGCGCGCGCGGCCAAGAATCCCAAGCGTGTGGCCAATCTGGTGCAGGGAGAGTTGATGGGCCGGCTGAAAGCAAAGGGCCTGGAGATTGAACATTCACCGATTACGATGAAGGGCGTGGCTCTCTCCGCCGATCTGCTGGATTCCGGGGCCATTTCCAGCAAGATCCTCAAGGATCTCTATGAGAAGGCTTTTGCAGGGGGTGAGGATTTTCCCGCAGTCTATGACCGCGAGAAACCGCAACAGATCACCGATTCCGCCGCCATCGAAGAGATGATCGACGAGATCATTAGGGCGAATCCGAAACAGGTAGAGCAGTATCGCGGCGGGAGGACTACAGTAATCGGCTTCTTCGTAGGCCAGGTGATGAAGGCCTCGAAGGGGCAGGCTAGTCCGGAGCTGGTCAACGAGATTCTGAAGAACAAGCTTGGCTAGCCCGCGGCGACATCTGAAATCCCAGCGGAAGCGCTGGATCCATATCAACAAGTCTGGAGTTTGGTGCGAGGAAGACGGGAAACATTCCCCCAGGTTTTTCTGCTATTTTTGGTGGCTATGACCCGAGGCACAGAATGATCTCAACTGAAATCGAAATTCCTACCGCCGACGGTGTTGCCGGCGGAGTCTTTATCCATCCCGAAGGCACGGGGCCCTGGCCGGGAGTCCTTTATCTGACCGATATCGGGGGCATCCGTCCGGTTTATCGCGAGATGGTGGGGCGGCTGGCGGCTAAGGGCTATGCCGCGCTGATGCCCAACGTCTTCTATCGCACCGCCAAGCCGCCGCTACTCGACTTCAAGCCGGTGATCGGTGAAGAACGCACCATGAAGCGCTTCGCCGAACTCGCCGGCCCGCTTACACCGGAGGCCATGGAGCGCGATGCCTCCACCTATGTCGACACGCTGGCCGCCAACAGGTTGGTGAAAGGCGGAACGTCTGAAAACATGGGCGTAGTCGGCCACTGCTTCACCGGTGCCATGGCGTTGCGCGCCGCGGCCGCG
Source organism: Terriglobales bacterium (assembly GCA_036522035.1). Taxonomy (GTDB): domain Bacteria; phylum Acidobacteriota; class Terriglobia; order Terriglobales; family Acidobacteriaceae; genus Angelobacter. The sequence continues at coordinate 847 of DATDGP010000351.1, read as the reverse complement.
CGTCCAGACAAGATTGCGGCGGCCGCCTCCTTTCATGGCGGCGGCCTTTATACCGACAAGCCCACCAGCCCGGCGCTGGTCCTGCCGCGGGTAAAGGCGCATCTTTATTTCGGTCATGCCGTTCAGGACCGGAGCATGCCGCCAGAGGCTATCGAGAAGCTCAACGCGGCGCTCCGGGCATGGGGCGGGAAGTACGAGAGCGAGGTCTATGACGGCGCGCTCCACGGCTGGACCACGCTCGATGGCGGCGCCTACAACCAGCCGCAGGCAGAACGGGCGTTCACAAAATTGACGGAGCTGTTTGGGGAAGCCCTGCGGCAGAGGGAAGATCGCCGGGATCGTGCGTGATCGCTGGGATCGAAAAGCATTGCCGCAGATTGACGCGGGATCAGAGAAGTTGGGTTATCGGAACACGACCAAGTCAGAGAGATTTAAAACCGTAGAGTCGAGGCTCACCGCAGAGGCGCGGTATCAACATCGAGTCCGCAAAATCAGCCCTCCGGCAGCGTAGCGGAACCAGGGTCTGATCTATGCCCACCATCTCGCTCGGACGATCTGAAGCGCAGCTGCTTCGGGTCGCTGACCTGTTTCATGGCGCGCGGAGCTTACCACTAAACCTCAACCGACGATCCCCTGAGCTTATCCGTCTCTTGGATGGGCGTGGCTCGTACCCGCTTCTCTGAGGCAGTGGCAATCACTACCACGCTGACCAAGACTAGCAGTGTCCCCAGGATGGTTCGCGGACCGATCGCCTCGCCGCCCCAGAAATGGCCGAGGAGCACGGCGATCACCGGGTTGACATAGGCGTAGGTCCCAACTCTGGTCGGCGACTGGTGATGAAGCAGCC
>DATDGP010000350.1:0-3362 GCA_036522035.1 Terriglobales bacterium | reverse complement strand
GTAGAAGATTTCGTTCTTGCGAACGAGGCCGAGCGCGAAAGCATTGACCAGCGGGTTGCCGGAGTAGCAGGGTTCGAACTTGGTTTCGCCGCCGAGATTGGGGACGCCAAAGCAGTTGCCGTAGGAGGCGACGCCGCTGACTACGCCTTCGAGGATGGAGTGGTTTTTGTGGATCTCGGGTTGGGTGGGTGCGGCCTGTGTGGGGACAGCCGCCCTCGGCTGTCCGGCCGAGCGGAGTTCGGCAGGATTTGGAGCATCTGGAAGACCTCCGGCCGGCCTGCGGCCTGGCCGGACAGCCGAGGCGGCCGCCTCCACATGGTTCTTGTCAGGTTCTATGGGGCCGAAGCGGAGCGAATCCATTACGGCTACCGGCCTTGCGCCCATGGTGAAGATGTCGCGGAGGATTCCACCTACGCCGGTGGTTGCGCCTTGGAAGGGCTCGATGAAGCTGGGGTGGTTGTGGGATTCGATTTTGAAGGCGCAGGCCCAACCGTCTCCGATGTCGATGATCCCGGCGTTTTCTCCTGGTCCCTGGACCACCAGCTTGCTGCGCGTGGGCAGGCGCTTCAGGTGAATGCGCGAGGATTTGTAGGAGCAGTGCTCGCTCCACATCACACTGAAGATGCCGAGTTCGGTGAGTGTGGGCTCGCGGCCGCCGAGAAGCTGCTTGATTTTTTCGTATTCGTCAGGCGTGAGACCGTGCTGCCGGAGGAGTTCCGGCGTGGGGGATGAAGTTAGAGCGGTGGGCATGAGGAGTCTCTATTGTCGCATTTGGGAGGGCTGCTGGGTAGGACCTTTCGTGATGATCTTTGGTTTGAAAATTTAATTGGGGGCCATCTTGAGAATAACCAATAGGCCAAAGCCTTTAACCGCCGAGGACGCAGAGAACGGCCGCAGAGGGCGCTAAGAAAGGCCAAAGAACTTCCTCAAGAACTTCCTTTGGATCAGGGCAGAATTTCGTATTCGCTTTTCACCAGGCCGCTGGGATATTGCTGTGTGGCTACGTGACGGAGGCGCACGTCGTGTGGCAGGGCACCGAACAGGGGAATGCCCCCTCCGATGAGGACGGGGACGCGGCTGATGGTGACGCGGTCGACGAGGCCGGCGCGGAGGAAGCGTTGGATGGTGATGCCTCCGTCGACGTAGAGGTGGTGGGCCCCGGTGGCCGCGAGTTTGGCGACGATCTCAGCCGGTTCGCCCGACATTTGTTCGACCACGCCTCCGCGCACCGCGGAGAAGTCGAGGGGCTGGCTGCTCAGGGCGACTACGCGTTTGCCTACATAGGGCCATTCCGGAAAGGCGAGGACGGTCTCGAACGTCTTGCGGCCGATCACGATTGTATCGACGGTGGCAATGAACTCGTTGTAGCCGTGAGGCTCGCCACCACCTTCCGGAAGAAAGTCATAGGTGCCGTTGGGGCGAGCGATGAAGCCGTCAAGGCTTGTGCCGACGAAGACAGAGACCATCATTCGGGAATCCTCATTCCTGGTTGGGCCGCGATCGATCCTACTATGGGGAGACTTGAGCGACGGCCTGAGCGAGCGCCTTTGGGCTGCCGCACGGCAAGCCGCTGGGTGTAACTGCTGCCGGATTGGGGATTGCGCTCCAGGCGGCAGCGCTCTTGCTGTACCAGTCGCGCGCATCAGTCCGGCGCTGTTTGTAGCTGGCGGAGCCTACCGGGAAAGTGGCCGCGGCGGCTCTGGATAATTCTCCGAGGCCGAAGTAGGCGTCTGCGGCGGCATAGAGAGCCCGCGTGTTCGCCACTTTGGCAGTTACCATCGGTTCGGCGATGGCCAGGGCTTTGCGATACGAGGCGGCTGCTTCTTCGGTGCGTCGCATCTTGCCAAGGGCATGGCCGAGCCTGACATGCCCGGTGGCTGCTTCCGCGCGTAAGTTCGGAATATCGCCAGCGACACCGGTGAGCATCGCGATACCCTTCTGATACGCTTCCGATGCTGCTTGCGGCTTTCCCGTCCTGGCCAACGCTTCCCCTATCCAAATTTCGGAGGTACCTATGTAGTGCTGCGATTGCTGGTCGGCGTGATCGTGGGCAAGAACCTGTTGGTAAAGTTGAACGGCTTGACGCACCATGGCTTGTCCCTCAGCGTACCTGCCAAGAATCACAAGATCGATGCCGATCACCGAATAGCCGCCTGCATGGTCGAGTTGAAGAGTTGTATTTTGGGGGTCCGCCTTGGCCATGGAATCGATGATGGCGAAAGCACGCTGATTCGCCGCCAAAGCTCCTTCCGCGTCTCCGTTCCCGGGTTTTCTTACCACCTTCAAAACCCACAGTCCGAAATTCCTTGGCGCATAGGCCAAGCAGGACTAATAACCACGGCCGACAGATTTTTTTGTTTTTTGTGAGCCAATTCCCCGCCGGATGCCGCTTTATGTAGGTAGAAGCGGGTTAGAGTTGTCCTCCGGGGGGCCGGGCTGGAATTGCAGCCCAGAAGAAGGAGAGGCAGCCCGGCCCGATTCGGAATCCCTCGCTACTGTCCAATACGCCATGCAATTAAGGAGATTTCTATGACCGCAACCACTTTGCCTAAGGATTATGTGAGTTCAGTTCTCGCTTCGCTGTTTGAGCTATGCGCAGTTTTGCTTCTGCTCGGGGCCGCAGGCACGCCTGTTCTGGCACAAGTTACTTCCACCTGGACCGGCGGAAGCGGCGAATGGGCGCCTTGCCCCAACGGTGGAGGGAACGCGCTTTGGGACACTTGTAACCTGAGTCCTCCGCAATATCCCGATGGCAACTACAACGCGATCATTCAAGGCGGGGCAGCTGTCACGCTCAGTGGCGAGGACGGCAACAGCATAGACAATCTCACTGTGAGTTCGGGCAGTAGCTTGCAGCTAGTGGGCGGCTACGTCGATATTACCGCCAATAGCATCGCAAACAACGGCACCATTACTATCGTGAATGGAAACGGCCTGGCCCTGATCGGCCAGGGGGCAACCGTGACGCTCAGTGGAAGCGGAACGGTGAACATGACCTCTTCACTCTCCAATTTCCGTGGAACCGCCGGATCGAATCCGATCCTGATCAATCAAGAGACGATTGTGGGGCAGGGGTCGCTTGGCATCGAAGGGTTTTCGATCCAGAACCAGGGCACGATCAACGCCGTGGGCGGGTTGCTCACCGTTCAACCTTCGAGCGCCGGCATCGTCAACACTGGCCTCATGGAGGCAAGCAGTGGCGCCACCTTGAACGTGGTCTATGGCTTTTTGGGTCCGTTCAACAACACCGGAGGCACCATTAAAGCTCTGGACGGCGGCATCGTTCAGCTTCAGGGCGAAATCTATACGGGCGGAACGCTCACCACGGTCGGGAGTGGTGTGATCCAACTCACGGGTGGCAC
>DATDGP010000349.1:0-17482 GCA_036522035.1 Terriglobales bacterium | reverse complement strand
CCACAGATCGAGAATCCTTTCCGAAGTTATCGGCTCGGTCATGAACGGGGGCACGTAGTCTTGCGGCCAGTAGTCCTGGTAGCCGGAAGTGTGGGACAGCAACTGCCTGATGGTTACCTCCTTGGCGCGGGTGAGGTTGGGTACGTATTTCGCAATCGGGTCGTCGAGCGAGAGCTTCCCTTCCTCTGCCAACAGCAGCACGGCAGCCGCCGTAAACTGTTTGCTGATGGACCCGATGCTGTAACGCATCTCCGGCCGAGCGGGGGTAGGCGGCTCAAGTCGAGCCGAGCCATAGGCCTTGAGGTAGGCTATCGCTCCATCCTTTACGACAGCCACCGATGCACTAGGAACACCCGTCTCGGCGAGCCCATCCTCGACTACGCGATCGATCTTCTGGCCGAGGTCCGCCGGCAGGGTGGGCTTGGGTTGGCCGCTCAAAAGCAGAGGGTTGGCCTGACAAATCAGGGCCAGAACGGCGGCGGAGAAAACAAAGCTACGGCAACGGGAAGGGACCGTGACAATGGGCATAGAGGTTTCCTTCTGGATCGGAATCGCTAACAGGGTCACGCCGCAGAAGCATAGCACGCCGGTTAAGAGACCGAAACCGTTGGCTTCTGCCAGAAATTCGCTCCATATGATTTTCTAGTTAGCGCCGATGAGATGGCAAGTCCATTGGGGATTGTTGACGTCTGCGGTTATTGAATATTATCGTGCGTGTGCCTGTATCCTCTACAGCAGGACAGAGCGCCAAAAGGAAAAATACCATGACCGATATTCCCGCTGCGGTAACTCCATTAGACCTGTCAAAGCCAATCACTTTTAAAATAACCAAGGTCGAAATTAAAGATGGCAATACAGGTCCATTTCACGATAGTGCCCCTTATCAGGTCACGCTGTACGCAATCCCACAGGCCGACCACGGCCATTCTGTTTTCGGCACAGTGAGAATAGCCGTAAGCGAGGAAACAGCAATGAAGCTGAAAATCGGCGACAAATACGGTTTTTCAGCACGCATGTGAGCCGGCGATTCTGGTGGCACGAGTGACGGGCAAATTCTCAAGCTCACTTCAACGGTTACTTCAACTGCTCGTTCAGGAACCCTAGCACGCGATCCAATGCAGCCCGCGTGGGCTCTCCAGCTTCATCGATCAGGTGGTTGGTCAGGACCGAGTGCGGTGGCCCCATCCCTTTTGGATTAGCCGAGGAATCGTCGAGTTCGACGGCCTCGAAGGCATCTCCAAACCTGGTCCGCAGTTGCTGAAAACGTTCGGCCGGGCAAGCCCGGTCGCCCTTGAACCGCAGTCCCAAAACCCGAGCGCCGTCCTCCGCGATCCGCTTGTTGGCCGCGGCAATCTCTTCCTCGGAGGCATGAAGTCCAGCCTTGTTGGCGAACGGCAACGACGGCTGAGAGAGAACCGGCGCCCGCACCGGCGATCCCAACATCATGGCCAAGGCAAAATTCCCTGTAAGGCACATGCCCACGGCGCCGACGCCCTTGCCGCCCTGCTCCTTGTGCGCTTGGCTCGCAAGCGCGCGCAACCAATCGACAATGGGGCTCGAGCGGTTGGCCGCCATCACTCGGAACTCGCGCGAAATGCAAACGCGCAACATCTGGCCGATCGCGTACCCGGCGGAGACCGGGCGCATGGTCTCGCCGATCAGGTGGGGCATGTAAACCGAGAACCCTGCTTCTGCTACATAACGCGCAAAACGCACTACCTGAGGTGTGATCCCTGGTATCTCCGACATGATCACGACCGCGGGACCGGCGCCGGCGCGGTATACGGTGCGCTCCTTGCCTTGATAGGCAAACGTTGAGACCGCAAATCCCGGTGGATCGGCCATGAACAAGACCTCTTTTTCGTTTCTCGGCGCCAAATTCCGAAGGCCGGTAAAGCTCCGACGGATGGTATATCGCGCCGCTGGCAATGACTACGTCGATACGGCGAAGATCGCTGAGCGACCCTCGGCATCGAGCATTCTATAAACTGCTTCTCTTCCGGAGCAAGCGCATTTGCTCCGCGAGAGAGCGTATGTCGGTTTCTGATCCAAGTTTGTGGCTGGCTTCTGGCCCTTGAGGAAACCAAATTGTTCGCTGCGGTAAGCGCTTTGCGCTCGCAAAATCCGCGAAACATATTTAGGATGTGCCGTTCCGATAAATGCAATCTTTTTGCGGAGGGTCACTCATGTCCCCGGTATCATCGTTCTGCCAGCGCGTTCGTCGGTCTCTGATTTGCCTTGTGGTTCTGACTTTGTGCGGATTCGCCCAGGAAGGGAAAAAGGCCAAAGCGCCAGAGGCGAGCAAGCCTGCGGCCGAAGCGCAGCCTACTCCTTCCCGGCCCGAAGGGTCGGCGGCGGCCGCCACGGAAGACCAAGAAGAAACCAAGGGCCCCTGGCACGGGCTGACGTGGCGATTGATCGGCCCCTTTCGCGGCGGCCGTGTGCTGGCGGTGACTGGCATCGTCGGTGACAGTCACACTTACTACTTCGGAGGCGTCGCCGGGGGCGTGTGGAAGACGACAGACGGCGGGCTTACCTGGCGGCCTCTGACCGACAAGACCAAGGACATGTCTCCGTCGATCGGCGCCATTGCCGTCGCTCCTTCCGACCCCAACGTGATCTACGCCGGAACCGGTGAGGCCTGCATACGCGGTGACATCATCTCCGGCAACGGCGTGTACAAATCGATCGACGCGGGCAAGACATGGACTTATTCCGGCCTGCGTGACACCCGTGCCATCGGCCGCCTGATCGTGAATCCCAAGAATCCTGACATCGCTTTCGTCGCCGCGCTGGGCCACACATTTGGCCCTAACGCGGAACGTGGCATCTTCCGCACCATGGACGGCGGAAAGACCTGGACGAAAGTTCTTTTTAAGGACGAGAACACCGGGGGCATCGATCTCTCCTTCGACCCCAACAACTCCAACATCATCTTTGCCGCGTTGTGGCAGGCGCGGCGTTCGCCGTGGGGCATGGACAGTGGCGGTCCGGGCAGCGGGCTCTATCGCAGCACTGACGGCGGCACTACCTGGAAGCATCTTTCCGGTCACGGACTGCCAGAAGGAACAACAGGGCGGATCGGCGTGGCCGTCGCCTATAACGGAACTCGCGTGTGGGCTCTAATCGAGAACGACAAAGGCGGACTGTTTCGCTCCGACGACAGCGGAGACTCCTGGACCCTGGTGAACGGCGACCGTCAATATCGCCAGCGAGCTTTTTACTACACGCACGTCTTCGCGGATCCGCACTCACCCGACGGAGTCTATATCCTCAACACCGGCATGTACCAATCCAATGACGGAGGCAAGACGTTTCGATCCATTCGCGTGCCCCATGGTGATAATCACGGGTTATGGATCGATCCCACGGATCCGAAGCGCATGATCGAGTCCAATGACGGTGGCGCTAACGTGAGCACGAACGGCGGCGCGAGCTGGACTACACAAGGCAATCAGCCCACGGCGCAGTTCTATCACGCCATCACGGATAACCGTTTTCCCTACTGGGTTTACGGCGCGCAGCAGGACAACACCTCGGTGGGCATCGCCAGCGCCGCTCCGGGTGGCATCGACCGGCCGAGCTGGTATCCGGTGGGCGGAGGCGAAAGCGGATACATTGCTCCGGATCCAACCGATCCGCTGATCGTCTATGCCGGCTCCTATGGCGGAGAGATCACACGATACAACCATCACAACGACCAGGAAATGAATGTCACGCCGTGGCCCATCAATCCGATAGGCGCAGCCGCAGTTGACCAGAAATACCGCTTCCAGTGGACCGAGCCCATCGTCATCTCAACGCATGAACCGCACGCGCTCTACTTCGCTGCCCAGGTGCTCTTCAAAAGCACCGACGGCGGAATGAGCTGGCAGGTCATCAGTCCTGATCTCACGCGCAATGAGAAGAGCAAACAAGAGTCATCGGGTGGCCCCATCACCAAGGACAACACGGGCGTCGAGGTGTATGACACTATTTTCTCGGTCGCGGAGTCTCCCATCCAACAAGGCCTGATCTGGGCAGGGTCGGACGACGGGCTGATTCACGTGACCTCCGATGGCGGCAAGAACTGGACCAACGTTACGCCCAAAGCCATGCCCGAGTGGGGTACGGTAAGTATGATTGAAGCCTCGCCGTTCGATGCGGGTACAGCTTACGTCGCGGTCCAGCGCCACAAGATGGACGATTTTGCCCCTTATATCTTCAAAACCGCCGACATGGGCAAGACCTGGACTAAGATCACCGCCGGCATACCCGCCGACGTTTACGTACACGCGGTGAGGGTCGATCACAAGCGCAAGAGCCTGCTTTACGCCGCTACGGAGAACGGCGTCTTGTTCTCCTGGGATGACGGCACTCATTGGCAACCCTTGGAGACCAATCTCCCTCCGGCACCGGTGTGGGATATCGCGGTTCACGACAACGACCTGGTGGCCGCCACGCACGGCCGCGCGTTCTGGATTCTCGATGACCTAGCGCCCTTGCAGCAATATAAGCCAGAAGACCTTCAAGAGGACGCTCATCTCTACACGCCCAATGCGGCGGTGCGCGCCGAGTTCGGCGGCGGCTTCGGCGGAGGCGGCGCCATAGGACAGAATCCACCCGACGGCGCAGTCATCTATTACTCACTTAAGACGGCGATCAAGAAAGAAGAAAAGAAGAGTGGCGACCAGGCTGCGCACGACAGCGGAGGAGCCAACTCAGCGCCAATCACCCTCGAGATGGTGGACGGGAAAGGCCAGGTGATCCGCAAGTATCCGGCCAAGCGCCAAGCAGGCGATGAAGTCCCAGGCGGCGATGAGGAGGGATTTGGCGGCGGCGGCGAGCGTCCGCTGCCGGCCGAAGCCGGATTGAACCGTTTTGTCTGGGACTTGCGTTATGAGGGTGCCAGTCGTGTACCTCGCTCGCCTCTGTGGGCCGGCAATACCGACGGGCCGGTGGCAATACCTGGCACCTATCAGGTACGGCTGACCGTCCAGGGCAAGACTTATACGGCACCGCTCGAGATCAAGCCCGATCCACGCTTGGTCGCACATGTCAGCGAGCAGGATCTGGAGCAGCAACTTGATCTGCTGCTGAAAATTCGCGATCGGGTTACTCAGGCGCACGACACCATCAACCAGATCCGCGACATCCGCGGTCAGATCACGGGTCTCAACAAGCGTCTGGAAGGACAGCCCCAGGCCAAGGCCGTGGCGGAAGCTGGAAAGCAGCTGGACAAGAAAATGACGGAGGTCGAAGAGGTGCTGGTTCAGACCAAGGCCAAGAGCAACCAGGACGTACTCAACTATCCCATCCGCCTCAACAATTATCTGGTCGCGCTGGGCGGCGTGGTGGAAAGCGCTGAAGGCAAGCCAACTCAGCCGTCTTACGAAGTTTTTGCCATGCTGGACAAGCAACTCAACGAACAACTCGCCAAGTGGAAGCAGATTCTCAACCAAGACGTGCCGGCTTACGATCAGGCCGTCCAAAATCAGAACCTGCCGGCGATCATCATAGGGCGGCCGGCAGGCGGAAACTGAGGAGCCAATCTACTCTTAATCTTATAGGAGGTGAAAAGGGTGTTCCCACTTTGGGAATAACGGACTGCGCGCGATCGCCCATAATTCCTGCTTTCAGAACAAAGACTGGTAACTAGCGAGGTTTCGGTTTTCAGAACGTCAGGGCGAATTACCAAAGTTCGCGTCGGGGCCGAATTACATTGACGTGTGTTGGCTGGGGGTTTTAGAGTCTCCAACGTAAGGATAGAACGTTTATGTCCAATATCTTGCTTGCGCTTTGGATGGGCTTGTCGGCAGGGTTGCTCCTGCTCTTTTTCTACGCCGCCTTTCTCAACTTGCGCAACCGGCGCGTCTCGAACGTCGATCTTGATGAGCTGATGCCCTCGTTCCTTCCCGTGGACGTGGAGACCTTGGCCAGTCTCATCGGTACGCAATCAAAGGAACTGGCAGAAAGCCGCGAAGAAGAAGAGCTCGAGCGCGTGCGGCTCACCATCGAGTGCCTGCGTCGCATGACGCACAATGCTGCTCTTTTGCAGCGCTTAGGGTACAGCCAGCTGCATAGCCCGAATCAACTGATTTGCGACCTGGCGCAACAGATGATCGATGCCGGCGTTCACGTACGGCTTTATACCTTCGTCGGCCTGGTTGCGCTGCATTCCTGGAGCCGTCTCCGTTTTGCCATTGGCCCTTTGACACGCATGCCCAAGATCGGCGATCTCCAAGAGCTGTTGTCCTCGAGCCTGATCCCGGCCTACGAGCAGCTCAAAGACAAAGCCGGCAATCTGACCTGCCTGAAGTTCTCCAGCCTCCACGAGGAACTGGCACAGAGCCTATAGGGCCTATCGCCCGGCTTCTTCTACTTGCTTTTTCTCGGCGCCAGCCAAGTCTTGAGAAGCGTTTCCCAAGTGCGAGCTTCATCTATGATCTTCGGATCCAACTCCCCAGTTGGCGAATACAGCCCCTTTTCAGCCTTCCAAAACGCAGCTAACCAGATAAGACAGGATAAATCGTATGTAATGAGCTCAACTGCATCCAAGATCGGCGCAGATTGCGGCCAACGCGTTCGGATGGCTGCGTTGGCTAGAGCTGCAGACGCCTGAATCGCGAAACCGGTTGCTACCCAAAACTCCAGTCCAGCGAAACGCCTGCCCATCAGCAGGGTGAGAGCAGCAAAGAAGCCAATCACTGCGGACCGGAGGAAATCAAAGGCGCGTGACGTCATGCTAAGAGCTTCCCTGCGATCGTGCGCAGCCAGCGCCGTTAGAAAAGCCAAGAGACCAATCGCCAAAGCAACCGATGGGAAGAGAAAGCGATAAAAACGAACCTTATAGAAAGACGGGAAGATACGTCGGAGAAATACCTCGTAAATTGCCAACGACGCCGCCATCACCCCCACGAACTCCGAGTACCAATAGACGTAGAAATAGCGCTGGCCACCCGCTTTGTAAGCAAGTAACCGGACTACGCCGAGTAGAAATACGGTGACGACGTAAGCAAAAAAGAACGGGAGCTCGCGGTACGTTTTCCGCCAAGCGCAAACTCCCCCCAGAAGTCCCACTAAAGGAAGGGAAAGCCAGCCCAATACGACCCACAACCAACCCGTGTCGGTCATCTGAGGCTAGCCTATCTAGCCTTCCAAGCGTAAACAAGAAAAAAACTTATGCCGCATTAATTGAGCTTTGGGGCTGCGGCGGCGGTCCCGGCATAGGTGCGTGAAAACCGCTCTGAACAACACCCGCGCTTGCCACTAGGGCCAGCATCAACATCGTCAGTCGTAGCGTATTCCTCATGACTTCCTCCATTTGCCTCTTCAAAGTTTTTGAGTCTATGTGACCAAGCCTACAGGAACGATATAAAAATTACATGAGAATACTGCAATCAAAAGGTCGACAATCGTTAGGACATTCTGATTTCCGGAACCTGACCTTCAGTCCTCTTCAGCCCATAAAGCGCCCCGCGCCTAAATGAGCGTAAAACTCAGCCCGACAATAAAAACCGCCAAATATTCAAAGCCAGAAACTAACAATTGGTTTATTAAACCTTGCTCTATTCGTCGCTTTAGCGCGCGTTTGGACTTTCGTGTTCTCACCACCCTACTCGAACCAGCCGCTACGGTAGGCCACCCACCAGCACAGCGCCGCGAGCGGTATGGTCACGATCACACCCCAGATCAGCGGCAATGTGAAGTCCGCGAGCACGCTTAAGCCGAGAAATAGAAGCCAGAAAATCTTTCGCTGCATGAGGCGAAACCCGCTCAAAACGGAGGTCTGCTCCCCCTAACCTCGGAGCTTGGGGTGCTGCAAGTGGAAATCGGTGTGGTTCTGGTAAGCATTGGCCATGGCAATAAGCTTGGCCTCACCGTAAAGCCGCCCGAGAAACGTGAGGCTTACCGTGGTCCCTGGGCCACCGGGCTGGAGTTCGCCATCTCGCACCTGGGGCTGAGGCGCGTCATCGCCGCGGACGCCATTGGGCAAGATGATCGCCGGTTGGCCGGTAAGATTGGTAATCAGCAATTGGTTACTGAAAGTGGGCGCCACGATCACATCCACTTGTTCGAAGACCTGGGCTACCGCATCGATCGCCATCATGCGGGCACGGTTAGCCTGAACATACTCGACCGCGGGAATAAAGCGCGCGCTGCGAAACGTATTAGGCCAGTCGAAGGGGCTCTGTTGGGTCAGCAGTTTGTCGCGGCCGCTGCGGGTGAGATCGTCAAAGGCTGCCGCGGCCTCCACCACCAGGATCGTACGCATGGCTGAATACGGCATCTTCGGAAACTCGACGGGAATGAGGTTGACACCCATGCTCGTCAGCTTGGCCAGGGCGGCATCGTTATATTTCTTGTCGTAGAGCTGACGGACGCGGGCCAGCTCCGCATTCGCCTTGTCTTCCTCCCGCTTCTTCGATTCTTCTGGCGTGAGCTCTTTCGCCTCTTTAGGCTGTTCGGTTGAGGCTGGAGGCGCTTGCGGCTCAAAATCGCTCTTCAGGTAGCCGACCCGCAGGCTGCGCCAATTGAGACGAGCGTCCCAGTTGAAGGCTGCATCCTGCACCGACCGGTCCTTACCATCCGGTCCATAAATCGCGCTGAGAACGATGGCGCAATCTTCCGCCGAGCGGCAGAGGGGTCCAAGCTTGTCCATGGTCCAGGAGAGCGCCATGGCTCCAGTGCGTGGCACCAGACCGAAACTGGGACGCAGTCCGGTTGTCCCGCAGCGCGTGGAAGGCGAGGAGATGGAACCCAGCGTTTCCGATCCGATGGCGAAGCCCACGCAGCCGGCTGCCGTCGCTGAGGCCGAACCCGCCGAGGAACCGCTCGACCCTTGCTGCGGATTCCAGGGATTGCGCGTCATCCCGCCGAACCATCGGTCGCCCTGCGCCAGAGCCCCCAATGTGAGCTTGGCCACGAGCACTGCACCCGCCTGGTCCAGGCGTTCGACCACCGTGGCGTTCTCATCGATCATCTGGGTCTCAAAGCCGCCGGCTCCCCAGGTGGTACGGTAACCCTTGACCGCCAGCAAATCTTTGGCGCCCCAAGGTATGCCGTGCAGCAGTCCCCGATATTTTCCAGCGGCAATCTCCCCGTCTGCTTCCCTGGCCTGCGCGACAGCGCGGTCTTCAGTGAGGGTGATCACGAACTTGAGTAGTGGATCGTAGCGCTTGAGCCGTTCCAGGTACATGGCAGTCAGAGCCGAGGAAGAGACCTTCTTGGTACGCACCAATTCGGCCAGCTGGCGTACGGAATAGAAGGCTACATCGTCCAGATTCTTGGGAACCAGCCCGCCTGTTTTTGGTGTTGGCGAGAATGTCGGCGCCTGTCGTAGAGTGTCGAGCTTCCTTCCTGCGGGAACAGGATCGAAGATCAGGGCCGGCGCGACCTGGTTGGGTATATGAAGGCCGTAGATGGCTTCAAAACTCTGCGGGAGATTGTTCAAAGAGTCCAGCATCATGTCCTTGTATTCATCGGCGATGTGGACGTCGGCGATGGCCGCTGCATTGTCGATCATGGTGCGCGTAACCTTGCCTTTTTCGTCAGCGAGCGCCCATAGCGTTGCCGGAAGTAGCGTAGCGGTGAGTCCAAAGCGTGAGCAAACGGCAAAGAAGGCTCGGCGGTTTAACATGGGTCTCCTTGAGGATGCTGGGTAGATTGGGCTGCCATTATAAAGCGCCAGCACTCAATTCCATAGGCTAGTTGCTGCTCTGCGAAGCGTCTTTACATCATGGCCGAGAATCGTTAACCTGCTCAGGCTTACCCAACAAGAGGAGAGTCCATGAGAATCTGTCGCATTTCCCCCGTGTTTTTCCTGGCGTTCTCATTCTTATTCGCCCGAGCTGCCGACTATCCCGCCCAGCCTGGCGATTTCGTCGTAAAGGACTTCCAGTTCAAATCCGGCGAACGGTTGAGCGAAGTTAACCTTCACTATTACACTCTGGGCACGCCGCGAAGAGACGCCAGCGGCAAAGTACGAAACGCGGTATTGATCCTTCACGGCACCGGTGGGTCCGGCCGGCAATTCCTTACGCCCACCTTCGCCGGCGTGCTCTTCGGCCCGGGCGAACTCCTCGACGCCACGAAGTACTTCATCATCCTTCCCGACAACGTCGGCCACGGCGGCTCGAGCAAGCCCAGCAATGGCGCGCACATGCGCTTTCCTCACTACGAATATGACGACATGATCGAGCTGCAATACCGGTTGTTGACGCAGGGGCTCGGCGTGGACCACTTGCGGCTGGTGATGGGGACCTCCATGGGCGGGATGCACACCTGGTTATGGGCCGAACAGCATCCGGACTTTATCGATGCCGCTATGCCTCTGGCCAGCCAGCCTATTGAAATCGCCGGGCGCAACCGCATGATGCGACGCATGATCATGGACGCCGTTCGCAATTCTCCCGATTGGAACAACGGTGAATATCAACAGCAGCCGCACGGGCTGAACGACGCGCTCGGGATCCTGCTGATCATGGGGAGCAGCCCGCTAGAGATGCAGAAGCAGGAGCCGACACGGGAAAAGGCCGACGAGTTTCTGGAGAACTACGTCGCCTCTCGCACTAAGACCACCGACGCCAACGACATGCTCTACTACTTCGACTCGTCGCGCAATTACAACCCCGAACCGCAGCTGGAAAAGATCATTGCGCCTTTGACTGCCATCAACTCGGCCGACGATGAGATCAATCCGCCTGAGCTCGCGATCATCGACAAGGACATTCACCGGGTGAAGAATGGCAAATTCGTCCTTTTGCCCATCACCGACCAGACCCGCGGCCATGGAACTCACTCCTTACCGGCGCTCTGGGGCGATTATCTAAAGGAATTGCTGGATCGATCGGGCGGTGAGTAGAGAAGCAGCCCCGAATTGATGCTACGGGCACGAATCACGGTGAAAGCCAGAGGGGAAGGCCGGTTAACGAGCGAACGTGCCCACGAAGGCGCTGCGCTTGTCGTGGAGCGTCCAAGAGATGTTCAAATCCTTGCCTTTGTATTCGTCGGTCACGGCGACCGCGGGCATGGCGTGCGTAGTCTGGGTCAGCGGCGGATAGAAAGTGCTCTCATTACCGCAAAGGTGATCCTTCTCGCCGATCGCGCGGGTCTCCACGGTAACGAAGTCGCCGGCCTCGAGACGAGCGCGGGCGCCATGTTGCTCTGGGATCTCCAGGTCGATGGGCGCGTTCAGCACACGGACGACGTGGCTCAGCAGCGGGCCACCCATCTCCTGGGCAAAATCAATCAAGGCTTGGCGTTGTTCGGGAGTAGCTTGTTGGTCGACGATCAGAACCGACTTCGCTGGATACGGCTTGCCGTAAGGATCCCCTAGCGTCGCTTGCGCCTTGATGGCGCCGACTACATTCAGGCCAGCCAGCGAGACGTTGTCCCACTTGCCCTCCTGAATATGCCAGGCCACGATGGCTTCCGACCCGGCGAGATTGACCTCACCGTTGGCAAAGCACTGTCCCACGTAGACATCGGCGCTACGGGTCTCGAGGTATTGGCCACGGATTTGGGATGCTTGTTGGGCGAAAGCAGCAGGCAAAAGCGCGCCAAGAGCAACAATAAGAGCGACGACAGCAGATTTTCGCATAACCCGGCTCCTCGAACCATTGTAGGACGGCCAAATACCCAAAAAGCGACTTTTATTTGGGCTCGTTTACAGAGCGGGTCCGCCAAGGAGCTGGACTGACACCAGAAGTTGAAATTCAGCTAGACCCCAAGGGAAACGCAATTACTGTCAGGCAGGATGTTATTTTCTAGGCGAGTTCCATTCAACCAGCAAATCCTGGGTTACGCTGCTTCTCGTCTCTGTCCGCGTAAAACAATGTGCTACGTTCAACATGAACGCGTCAAAGTGTTGACAATTGATCGGCTCTCGCTGGCCTCGGCTATCAACCGTTTCAGCTTTTCCAGTGCGCATGTTGTAGCTGACTTTTCCGCCGTTAGCCAATGTCTTTCGGAGTTGGGATACCAGAGTCATCACCACAATCATACACGTGTTCGCACTCGGCGATGTGTGCCCAAATGAACCACTTTTGAACGCCGGCAAATTGGCCCTTTAGAATCAGCAGCCTGTGAGTGTCGAACAATCGGGTTACTTGCTCGGCCCGCAATGACAGCCACGTTCTGAAGAACGGCAGTTGCCCGGTTCGGCCAGCTGGCCGTCGGGACCGATGCAAGTCTGGGTCAGGGCGCACCAGAACAAGCCGTCGTTCGAGGGAGGCACCGTCGGATCCTGCTCCGACCAGATGTACTGGCGCTTCCAATGCAGGGCCGAGCACAGGCCAGGTTTTTCCGTATTGAAACGATCAGACACATTGCTCATGATGCCCCTCCTACCCCGTGGGCGATGCTAGGGCTCTCTGAAGATCCTGCAGCCTGCAAGATCGCCCGCTTCACCGCCACCCGGGCGAGGGTGATCTTTTGCGCGTTGTGACCCAGGCTCTTGGCGCCTGTCACTGCGGCCTGGGCAGCCTGATCGGCGGTGGCTTGCGTGACAGCTTTTCCGATGAGCGCGTTTGCGGCCTCCGGAGAAACCCAAGGCTTTGGCGCGACGTGGCCCATCACCACGCGGGCGCTTTTTACAGTGCTGCCCACCATGACCAGGGCAACGGCAGCCGTAGCATAAGGCCAGTCAAAAGCTTCTTTCTGGCGTACTTCATAGTGCCCTGCGCGGAGGCCCGGAGGAGTTTTTCCCGGCAAGACAATACCAGTGACCATTTCATTGGGCTTGAGGTTGTGTTCCCGCTCGCGTTCGCTCTTGGGGATCACGAAGAACTTCTCCAGGCCAATCTCGCGAAAGCCGTGAGGGCCCAGAATCTCGACCGTGGCTCCGTAGGCAATCAGAACGGGCGCAATGGTGGACGGACTGACAAAATAGGCTGGTCCATCGTTGCCGAGAATCGCATGGTAGCGGTTGTCACCTTGTTGTACCAGCGATTTGCCGTCCGCGCCCATGGCCAGCAGCCCGTGCCCACTTCGAAAGTACCAGCAACGTGGGCGCTGACAAAGATTCCCGCCTAGGGTCGCCATGTTGCGAATTTGTGGGCTGGCAGCGTCTCCAGCTGCCGCGGCAAGAACCGGATACAAGCTTTGAACTTCACTATTACTTGCGATATCCGCCAACGTCGTGAGGGTACCGATGCGCATCGCCTCCGGCACCCGGCTGACGCCATGAAGCTCCTTTATACCCTTGATGTTCACCAAACGTCGGGGCGCGGTAATCTCATCCTTCATCAAGGAGAGCAGATCCGTACCGCCAGCAAGGATCTCGACTGCTCCCCAACTATTGCCGAGCAGAGGGGAAACCTGTTCCTTCTTGGTGGGCGAAGCGTAATCAAACGCGCGCATTGCTGCCTCCTTGGGCATTGCCTAAGGCGGCTAATACCCGGTCCGGCGTGATGGGCAGAAAGGGCACGCGCACGCCGATGGCATTTGCTACGGCATTGGCAATTGCGGCCATGGGTCCCACCGTGGCAGGTTCGCCCAGGCCGATGGGACCACGTTCGTCATATCCTTTGCCGGTCATGAAGTGCACCACCAACTCGCCGACATCGCCGATGCCAGCCAGCCGGTAGAAATCCATGTTGGGGTTCAGCATCCGCCCGGTGATGGGGTCCATGATCTTTTCTTCGTAGAGCGTTGTGGCAATGCTCATGATCATGGCGCCGTAAACTTGGCTCTCGGCGGTCTTCATGCTGATGATCAGGCCGCAGTCCTGCACACAGACCGTTTTGTTCATCTTGACGATCCCGGTCTCGGTATCGACCGAGACATCGGCCATGACCGCACCGCCGACGCCGCTCGAAATCAAGTCCTCCCTCGCTCCCAGATTCGGGTCCACAACCACGATGGGCTGCGTACCGAGGCGGGCACAGGCTTCTTTCCAGGTCATAGCCGGCCCGGGCGAGAAGTTCTGGCGGATTGTCCCTCGTACGATCTCCAGATCGGCGGCCTCAAGGTTCATCGCCGGAGCAACTTTTGTGAGGAGCTGTTCACGGGCATCCACCGCGGCTCTGCGCGTCGATGCGCTCACCCCACCAATCGTCGTGCTGCCACCTGACCCACCCGAGGGAGGATATTGATTGTCGCCGATCTTGAGCGTAATCCACTCCATGGGGATGCCCAGAGTATCCGCGGCGATCATCAAGATCGCGGTGCGAGTCCCGGTGCCCAGGTCTTGCGTTCCCATTTTGATCTCGACGGATGCGTCGGGATTGATCGAGAGCGAGCAAGTGCTCATGTGGCCACGGCCACCCCAGGTGTGTATGGCGACACCCAGCCCGCGTTTCACCGGGCCGGCGCCGGCTTGGCCGCGAGGGTGCCAGTTCTTCTTCCAGTCGATCAGATCGGAGGCAATCACCAACTCGTCTCGATACGTTCCGACGCGGTTGTAGGTATCCGTCGAGGGGGCGGCTAGATGAATGTTCTTGAGCAGTAAATCCAGCGGATCCATGTTCAGCTTCGCCGCCAAATCCTCAAAGGCACTCATCGTCACCAGGCAGCCTTGGGGATGATTCGGGGCTCGCCAGGCACGTGCTGGTCCGATGTTGGTGGCCACGGCAACGTGCTGCTTGCGCTGGTTGGGGATATTGACAACATAGGGCATGGGCGGCGCGCCGCCGCCGCCCGGACCTCCGGTGCTCCAGGAGTCCGATTGCCAGGCCAGCAGCGTGCCGTCCTTCTTGGCGCCAACTCTTACACGCGCCCAGATTGAGGGACGGCAGCCGGCCAGGGTGAGTTCGGCATCGCGTTCAAGCATCACTCGCACTGGCTTGCCGCCTGCTTTCTTGGAAACCTGAGCCGTGTAAATGCCCCAACGGTCGGCTCCGAATTTGCTTCCGAAGCCGCCGCCGATGTGATCCTGGTGCACGTGAACGTTGCCCGCGGGAATCTTCAAAGCGCCGGAGTATTCGCCGGCCACGCCGGAGACATTTTGCGTCGAGATGTGAACAAAAAGGTGATCATCGTCAGTCCACTCAGCGATGGAGCCATGACTCTCCAGGCAGCAATGAGTGATTACCGGACAACCGTACACTCCCTCGGAAACGACGTCGGAGTCTTTGAAGGCCGCATCGGGATCACCGGCGATGCGTTCGTCGTTCTTCTTATAGGGACTTTTGGGCCTGCCACTCACGTTCTCCGGAGGGGTGAAATCATCGAGGAAGAATGGTAATGTCTCGTACTCAACCTTGATCGCACGCGCGGCGTCGGCGGCTGCGCGTTCATCTATCGCGGCCACCACGACGATGTCATCGCCGGCCCAGTTGATTTCGGTTCCGGGACCCTGGACGATATGGATGGCGGCCACGCCTGGCATTTTTTCCGCGACTGTTGTATCCACGCTCACAACCTTGGCATGCGGATACGGGCAGCGCACAACCTTGCCATAAAGCATGCCTTGGCGGTGCACGTCATAGGTGTATTTGGCGCGACCGGAGACCTTATCCGGTCCATCCACACGAGAAATTCTTTTCCCGATCAGAGAGCGCTGGTCGGGCGGAGGCCATGTGTATTTGTTCGTCTGGTCGGCCATGGCTACACCACCTTCCCCGTCTTCGCTGCCTGGCCTACGGCGGCGCGGATTCCTGCATAGGTGCCGCAGCGACAAAAATTACCTCCCAACCCGTGCTTGATCTGTTCGGGCGTTGGATTGGGATACTGATCAAGAAATGCCTTGGTAGCGACTACGAAACCCGGCGTGCAAAATCCACATTGCTGCGCGTCGTTGTCGACGAAAGCTTGCTGGACGGGATGGAGCTTGCCCGGCTCGCCCAACCCTTCCACGGTCGTGATCTGCCGGCCTTCGACATCGATGGCCAGCACCGAACAGGAGTAAGCGGTTTTGCCGTCGAGCAAAACCGTGCACGCGCCGCAGGTGCCGCGGTCGCAAACCCGCTTCGCCCCGGTCAACTCAAACTGGTCGCGCAGCGCGTCCAGCAGCGTCACCCGCGGTTCCAAGATTGCGTGGAGCTCTTTGCCGTTGACGCTCAACGTCACGGGAGTTTTGCCTGGACCTCGCACCGCAACTTCTTCCTCGACAGCAGCTAACGCACTCGCATGGGCCACCAGAGGTGCAGCTGCTGTGACACCGGAGATCTTCAGGAAGTCACGCCGAGATAATCCCGATGCGCTGAACCGTGGTTCTTCATCCGTTTCTTCTCTTGGTTGTTTGGGTTTCTTGTCAGGCTTCTCGGGCAGATCGTCCACAGGCGCCTCCATCTACGAAAAGAAAATCACAGCGATGGTGAAAAGCTGAATTGTAACTCGCCTCAGGCATCGGTGTCTTTAGGCCGGAAACACGCGCTATGGCTAACTCAGGGATCTTGAGTCCCAAGCGGGGTTTGATAAACAGATCTTCAGTCATCTGGATTTCCGCAGATCCCAGCCGGGCTGCGACTCCCTAGGTTTCCATCAGTCCAAGAAGTGTCTATCCTTGGCGGCGATACTACATCTTTGGACAAACCTTGTTTCCAAAAAAAAAGGCCGGGGCCGTCGATTAGGCTCTGGCGAACCTCGTTTCTAAGGGACCCCAATGGTAGGTTCAGGTTCGTTCGCCTAGCCAGCGGGCGAGCGCGGCATAAATGACACTAGTGAAGATTTTTAACACTCTAAAGCAGTGCTAACGGATACTAAAACCTGCTACTATCGCACGCACAGGAGCGTTGCGGCTTATGGGACGTATCAGTAGGAAGTCCTGTGTTCTCGTTCTGGCGATCTTCGTCGTCGCGGCGGTCGCTACTCGGTCACAGCAAAGCGTTCCGCCTCCCCCCAAACCGCCGACCGCGCAACAAACCTCGACCCCGCAGCCGGCCGCGGGGAAGGAAGTCTACGAATCGGCGACCGTGCTGAAAGCTACGACTCGTTTGGTGGTCATCGACGTGGTCGCAACCAACAAAAAAGGGGAGGCGATCAGGGATCTGGAACTCCCTGATTTCAGCGTGCTTGAAGATGGTAAGGAACAACAGATACGCGCCTTTAGTTTTCAGGAACCCAAGCCAGCCCCGGCTTCTCCCGCCCTCACTCCTGCGGCGGTCAAGCTGCCTGACAATGTTTTTACAAACTTTCCCAAGTACCCGCCCACCAGCGCGCTGAACGTGGTGCTGCTCGACGCTCTAAATACGACTCTTCCGGACCAGGCGTACGTTCGCGATCAGATGATCAAGTATCTGGAGAAACTGCCGCAAGGTAGACCGGTGGCCGTGTACTCGCTCAGCAGCAAGCTCACGCTGCTACAGGACTTCACCAGCGATCCCGAGGTCCTCAGAGAAGTGATCAAGAAGTTAAAGAACAAGAGCTCACCGGTCCTCGATAATCCGGCCGGCGGACAAGATGCGCAGATTCTTCCCACCGGAGTCGCCGATTCGGGAATGCTGCCGCCGGATGTTTTGCAGTCGATCATGCGTTTCGAACAGGAGCGGGTTGCTTTTCAGACTGACATCCGAGTCACTTATACGTTGAATGCGTTGAATGCGATCGCCAGATCGCTGGC
>DATDGP010000348.1:0-11891 GCA_036522035.1 Terriglobales bacterium | reverse complement strand
GAAATTACCCCGAGGTCAGCCTTCATGAGCCGGAGGAAGTTCATTACCGGCGCGGCAGCTACCGGGGCCGCGCTTGCCGGCGGCTTCCGTCTCCGCCAGGAGCTCGTGCGGGACCAAATGAACACGGTCGAGGCTGACGGGTCAAAGCTGACGGGAATTATCAAGAGTCCGTTGAGCGTCACGGAAAAACCCACGTCGTTCAAAGACATCACCAATTACAACAATTATTACGAGTTCAGCACTGATAAATACAAGCCCAACGGTCTCTCCAAAAACTTCCGCACACGCCCGTGGACAGTCCAAGTGTCGGGTCTGGTCAACAAGCCTTATGCGCTGGACATCGACGCCATCCTGAAGCTGGCGCCACTCGAGGAGCGCATCTACCGATTTCGTTGCGTGGAAGGCTGGTCGATGGTGATCCCCTGGGTTGGATTTCCCCTGAGCGCTCTTATCAAGCATGCCAACCCTCTGGGCAAAACCAAATACCTGGCCTTTGAAACCATCATGGCGCCCGATCAGATGCCCAACCAAAAACGCAACATCCTTCAGTGGCCTTACGTCGAGGGACTGCGCATGGACGAAGCCATGCATCCTCTCACCATTCTCGCCGTTGGTCTTTATGACGACGTTCTCCCCAATGTGGATGGAGCTCCTCTGCGTCTGGTCGTGCCCTGGAAATACGGATTCAAGAGCATCAAGGCGATTGTGAAAGTCAGCTTCACCGACAGCGTCCCACCCACCACCTGGAATGAGATGGCGCCCGACGAGTATGGCTTCTATTCCAACGTCAATCCTCAAAAGGACCATCCGCGCTGGAGCCAGGCCACAGAGAGGAAGATCGGATCGAGTGTCTTTGCTCCCAAGCAGCCGACTCTGATGTTCAACGGCTACGGCGATCAAGTGGCGAGCCTCTACGCGGGCATGGATCTGCAGAAATACTACTGATGAAACAGCCCCCGCAATCGATCGTGCGCGTGCTGAAGGTTCTGGTGTTTCTAACCTGCCTGGGACCGGTTGCGGTCCTGGCCTCAAAAGGCTTCCACGACGAGCTCGGCGCCAACCCCGTAGACGTGATTACGCGATCCACCGGCAAGTGGACACTTACCTTTCTCCTGATCACACTGAGCGTCACGCCCTTGCGAAAGCTCGCCTCCACGCCGTGGCTGATACGATTCCGCCGCATGCTCGGCCTGTTTGCGTTCTTCTACGGCACACTGCACCTCATGACCTACGTGTGGTTGGACAAATTCTTCGACGTCAACGCCATGCTGCACGACATCGCCAAGCGCCGGTTCATTACCGCCGGCATGACGGCCTGGTCGCTGATGGTGCCGCTGGCTCTGACTTCGACCGCCGGATGGATTCGTCGGATGGGCGGCAAACGCTGGCAGGTTCTCCACCGACTCATCTACTTCAGCGCCGCTGCCGGTGTGATTCACTTTATCTGGTTGGTGAAAGCCGATCTGCGCCGGCCACTGACCTATGGGGCCATTCTCGGCTTGCTGATCGCGATCCGCCTTGGTTTCTGGGCCGCCAGCAAATGGCGGGCACGCCAGGCAGTAGGCGCCCGAGTCGAGAGCGTTTAGAAGTGGTATCCGCGATTACCGTCGGCTGGTCACCACCAACCTCAAAAAGCACAGCCCCCATTGCGGGGGCTGCGTGGTAGTTTCTTGTGCCTAAAGGTTATTGATCGCGCCGCTTCAAGGTCGGACGGCCGTCATCATTCTGGCTTCCGTCTTTGGAGCTGTCGGTCGAGGCACGCCGCAGGGTCGGTTTCGTCTGGTTTGGATCGTCAACCTTATGCTTATTTTCGAGCGCCGCCAGACGTGCCTTCACGTCGTTGAACTCGGACGTAGTTTCGATGTACTGGTCCCGCGGCGGCAGAATCTTCGAGATCTCCTCTTGGGTCTTCTCAATTCTGTCCGGCGTTTGCGGGTGCGTGGAAAACGCTTTGGCTAGAGAACCGGGCTTCTTCTTCTCCTGCGCCTGTATCTTCTCGAAGAAATTGGCAAACGCGTTGGGATCATACCCGGCCTTGTACATGTACTGCAGGCCAAAATAGTCGGCTTCGGCTTCAAAGCCGCGAGAGAACTTAAGGAAGGTCATCGGCAAGCCGATGCCGGCAGCTTCGCGGGCAGCATATCCAATGCCGCCACCTACAAAGATCAGCGGGATGGTCATGATGTTGGCGATATCGGCGCGGGTCTGGCCGCGCGTCGCGTGACGCAGGGCCACGTGCGCAATCTCGTGGGCCATCACGCCGGCAAGTTCGGCTTCGTCATCGGCAGCTAGGATCAACCCCGAATTGACGTAAAAGAACCCGCCCGGCAGCGCCATAGCGTTGATCTCGTCAGCGTCCACGACCTTGATCGTAAAGGGCACCTTGGCATCAGAGTTGCGAACCAGGTTCTGGCCAATGCGGTTGACGTACTCGTTAACCACCGGGTCCTGGACCATCTTCATGCTCTGCTCGATCTGCATGGCATAGGCTTTGCCGATCTTGATATCGGTCTCGATCTTGTACCAGTCCATGCCCCCGACTTTGCGATTGCCGATGGCATCAACGTCGTCCTTGCTGCCGTCGTGCTTAGCCTTGGGCTCTTTGCTGTCAGAGGACTGCGAATCCGCAGAGCTTTGATCGGCAGGGGCCTGCGTCTGGTCGGCGCCCGATTGCGGCTGCCCGGCGGGCTGCGGTTGCGCCGCGGGTTGCTGATTTTGATCGCTTGGCGGTTGCGCCGCGGGCTGCTGATTTTGATCGCTTGAAGGCTGGGTTTGCGCCTGGCCGTTCGTCTGCGTCTTTTGGCTGTCGCTCTGGGCGAATGCGCCAAGACTGAGGCTCGCACTCAGGGCTAGAATTGACGAAAACACGAGAAAACGGCTTTTCATAACCTACACTCCTACGTGACCCGATCCTTCTTCATACTCGGTCATTATAGCCCCGGATCACCATGTCTTGAGGGATTTCTCCGTAACCGTTAGATGCTTGGCCAACACCCATTGGTTATCCCGCTACTCCCAACAACAGGCCGGAGTTAAGTTCAGTTAAGCATGAGCCTCGGCTAGGCAAAAGCGCCCAAGGGCTTATGTTTTCAGAGCTGTAGGCGCCAGGCTCAGACACTCGGCCGGAAGGCACGAGCGGCCCATTGCCCTCGACGGCGAGACCTGACAGAGGCTTGACCGCGTCCCTGAGAATCTCCACACGCCGGGCCCGCCATTCGCCCGACCCGTCTTGTTCCGCAGTGACTCGCACCTGCTGGCCAGCCGACAGGCAGTCCGGACCGCATTTTCGTTTTTGGCTGGGTGAGACCCCGGGCGCGAACACAATGGTAGCGTGCGCTACCTCAACCCGCCGCAAGAGGTGGTTGCCTCCCTCGACAAAGATCCATCCGGGGGAAGTTGATTGGCTTGGCGGGGGAGCGACCACCGTTCCCTGGAAGATGCCTTCCGCCCCGAAACTCAGTCCAGAGACCAGGAACACGAGCAAGACCAGCAACGGTGGGCGGACGTGCATACAAAGTAGGATGCCCGAACCTCCCCCCGCGTGATCTAGTCGTAATACTCGAGGCCCAAGTGCGTAATCAGCGGTTCGCCGCGTAGGTGGCGTAGAGTATTCTTCAGCTTCATCAATTGGATGAACAGGTCATGCTCGGGGTAGAGCCCGGGGGCCGTCATCGGCGACTTCAGGTAGAAGCTCAACCACTCCTGGATTCCCCGACCGCGCAGTTCATGGCTGCGCTGCGCCAGATCGAGGAACATCACCAGATCGAGTACGATGGGCGCCGCCAGGATGGAATCGCGGCACAGAAAGTCCACCTTGATCTGCATGGGATAGCCGAGCCAGCCAAAGATATCTATATTGTCCCAACCCTCTTTGTTATCACCACGCGGAGGGTAATAGTTAATGCGGACCTTGTGGTGAATGTTCTTGTAAAGCTGAGGATACAAATCCGGCTGCAGGATGCGATCCAGCACCGAAAGCTTCGATTCCTCCTTGGTCTTGAACGAGCCCGGATCGTCGAGAACTTCGCCGTCGCGGTTGCCCAGAATGTTGGTGGAAAACCACCCGTGGAGTCCCAGCATGCGAGCTTTGAAACCGGGAGCCAGAATCGTCTTCATCAAGGTCTGGCCGGTCTTGAAGTCTTTGCCAGCGATCGGCGCGTGATTGCGCCGGGAAAGCTCGTGCATCACCGGGATGTCCACCGTCAGGTTGGGGGCTCCGTTGGCGAAGGGTACGCCTTCCGTCAGCGCCGCGTACGCATAGATCATGGAAGGCGCTATGTTCTCGTCATTTTTCTCAAGGCCGCGCTCAAAGGCTTCGACGGTGGAATGCACTTCGCTCGGCTGCAGGTAGATTTCCGTCGACCCGCACCAGATCATTACCAGCCGGTCGGCGGATGACTTCTTTTTGAAATCACGAATGTCGTGCCGCAGCTGCTCGGCGAAGTCGCGCTTGTTCTTGCCTTTCTTTACGTGCTTGCCGTCGAGCTTCTTGACGTAGTTGCGATCAAACACCGCTTTACGCGGCTTGATAGAGCGAAGAAATGGTTTGATCTGGTTGAGAAGATCTTTTTCCAACACTCCGGCGTGGATCGCGGATTCGTAAGCGTCTTCCTCAAAGATATCCCAGCCAGTAAACACCAGGTCATTCAGGTGGGCCAGCGGGACAAACTTCTTGATCTTGGGGGAACGACCCTCCGTGCGCTGGCCCAGGCGGATAGTCGCCATTTGGGTGAGCGATCCAACCGGTTCAGCGATGCCCTTGCGCACCGCCTCGACACCGGCCATGAACGTGGTCGCAACCGCGCCCATACCGGGAATCATCACGCCCAGCTTACCTTTGGCCGGACTTATCTTCGAGCCTTTCGAAGTTTCCGGGGAACCGTCAGAAGCCATCTAAATATGAGTCCTTCCTTGACGCCTAGAATCGCCAATGCAAACTTGTTATCTTCTCGTATTGCCACACAGTTTGCAAACGCGAAGATCGCTTCCTTCTGTTGGCCGATCTCCGTTCGCTTCTGTCGACTCCGATCCACCCCTTTTTGAGCGTCATCATGGGATTTTCGATAGCCTAGAACCGAACGTCGATTTGCTCTAACCACGAGGGATCGAGAGAGCGTCACTCGGGGTCTTCAGTCTGGACCATTCGATCAGAAGAGCCAACTCACGCGAGTGCCCTTAGCCTGTTCCTCCAATGGGAGCGGAAAAATAATACCAAGCCCGCCAGAAGTACCACTACGATCACCGCGTCCAGACGATGCAACCATTGTCTCAATCGAGGGTCGGTCTCCCACTGCTCTCCCAGCTTCATGCCGATCCAGGCCAGCGCCAGGCACCACGGCCATGAGCCAAGAAACGTATAGACATGAAAGCGCAGCCGCGGCATGCGGGCGATACCAGCCGGCAAAGCAATGAAAGTCCGGATGACCGGCAACAATCTCCCAATGAACACCGCTGCCGAGCCAAAGCGGGCAAAGAATCTCTCGGCGATCTCCAGGTCGTGGCGGCTGAGCCAAACATAGCGGCCGTACTTCTCCACCAGCGGCCTTCCGCCATAACATCCAATCTCGTAGGCGATCACCGATCCCAGGTTGCATCCCAAGGCTCCGGCTGTAGCAGCCCAAAGGAGATGAAAACGCCCAGTGTGCACCAAGTACCCGGCGAAGGGCATGATGATCTCTGAAGGCAGCGGGATACACGCCGACTCGATGGCCATCAGCAGAACCACGCCCTTATAACCTCCGGCGGAGATAACAGCAATGATGATGCCGAAAAGCCAGGAAATAATCTTCTCAATGATGCCGGCGAGCCAGGAAATAATCTTCTCAGTCATTCAATGGGATCTTTTCGAGGGCTCTGTTTCAGAACTCGTCTTGCGTGAAGGTGTAACCGGGCAGAGTCATTCCCTGCTCTATTTTCTGTACCTTGACGCGAATCGTCTCCGCCTCCGGTGCGCTTGCGTTCGCAGGGCGCAACATGGCGTATTGGGTAAACAATTCGCTGTAGACCTTCGTCACCAGAAAGTTGGCGCCGTTTGCGTCGTCGCGCCAGACCTGGCCTGCCTGCACTGCCTTAACCATGATGGAAGACTACTGATGAGAACCGCGGATCGTCAATCGGGCAATTTGCCGCTGAACAAATCCTCTAAACGCGAGGCCGGGCAGCGAACTCCCACATAGAAGGTCCCAAACAGGGCATAAATGGCGCTGACTTCGTCGAAACGCATCTCGTAGATCAGCTTCTTGAAGATCAGGGGATCATCGGCAAACAGGTCTACCCCCCACTCCCAGTCGTCGAAGCCGATGGAGCCGGTGATGATCTGCTTGACCGTCCCGGCATAGCGGCGACCCACCAGGCCATGCTCTTCCATCTGCCGTTGGCGCTCTTCGATGGGCAAACTATACCAATTCTTTTCCTCGCCGCGGCGGCGATCCATGGGA
This sequence comes from Terriglobales bacterium, assembly GCA_036522035.1. Lineage (GTDB taxonomy): Bacteria > Acidobacteriota > Terriglobia > Terriglobales > Acidobacteriaceae > Angelobacter. The sequence goes on along the minus strand of DATDGP010000348.1, from coordinate 5,454 downwards.
TAGAAACAGATATACCGTGATGCTGGGATGTCCGGAAACAGGCGTGGATGCATGGCCTCCGCCTGCCGCTTCATAATGTCTTCGACGGCCGCGCTCCATTCAGCGGAATGCGGCTCGACTCCCTTCTCCCGCAGCGAACGATAGAGCTTCACCGAGGACTCATAGAGCCCCATTTCGACCACGGAAACATACGAAGTGGTCTGGTCCAGGTAGTCGTAGAGGCGCAGTCGAGACACGTCGAGTTCGGCGTGCTTGAGATGGTCAAAAGAAGTGCGGAAGTGCACCAACATCAGATCGGCTTTGTGGCCGAGCATCGAAAACAGGGCGCTTTGTCCGGAGACGTGGTGCTCGAGCTTCTCCAGAGCCGCGCCAGCCTCGGCCAGAATCTCCCGTTGCGCCGACGGCTTCAGCTTGCGCCACTCTGACCAGCGGAAACGAAACATTTGGTGCAACACGCTCGCGCCTTCAATGGTCAGAGGAACAGCATGCAACTCCGACGCGCTCATGGGACGCTCAGCCTTGGTGGTGGATGCCATCTTCCTTGCCTCTACTTTTTTTCTTCACTCTGCTCTTGTGGATTGTAAGCTCGCTGCTTTAAATTTTCCTGACAACCATGCGCCAACGTCAGACGAAAGCCCGACGGTCTACTGCCAATAGAACAGCTCAACTGAAGCCTCGCAAGCTCCCCGCCCGAGGGGCCACCAAGCCTGAGCGAGTCTCAAAGAAGGCCTACGATCCCGTGGCTCCCGAGCGCATCACAGAAATTCTTCGCCGGCTCGATGAGCGCTATCCCGGGGCAACCTGCGCCTTAAAGCATCAGAGTGCCTGGGAGCTGCTGGTAGCTACGATTCTTTCGGCCCAGTCGACCGACGCCACCGTCAACAAGGTGACCCCGGAACTGTTCAAGAAGTATCCCACAGTAGCGGCCCTTGCGGCGCTCAAACCGGACGAACTCGAGCCCAGCGTTCGTTCCACCGGCTTCTTTCGGAATAAATCCAAATCGGTAGTGGGCGCAGCCCGGGGGATCATCGAAAACTTCGGTGGTCAGGTTCCGTCGGAAATGGATCAACTGCTCACGCTGCCGGGCGTGGCGCGCAAGACGGCCAACGTGGTCCTGGGCACGTGGTTTCACAAGGCCGTGGGCGTGGTGGTGGACACTCACGTCCATCGTATCTCACGTCGCTTGGAACTGACGCGCAACGACGATCCCAAGAAGATCGAGCAGGATCTGATGAAGGTGATCCCTGACGGGAAGTGGATCGATTTCTCCCACCAGATCATCCATCACGGACGCGCGTTGTGCATCGCACGTAAACCCAAATGCGCCGAGTGTCCACTCGAAAATCTCTGCCACGCCGCTGACAAAACGTGGTCCACGGTTGAGATTCACAAGTCGGCGAAACCCTAGCAAACGGATTCGTATTTCGAGCGGAAGCTCAGTCCGGCGAGCAACTCGGGTCAGTCCTCATTATTTTCAGACTTTGGAGTCCACAGATAAACCAAGGATATGTTGGTGTGTTTCCCGCTAGGTTCCACCGCCACCAGGTGTTGATTTTGCTTAGTTCCTGCCTTGAGGGCAAAGCCGCCGGTAGCGGGGCGGTCGTCTTCACATTCGATCTGGTTGGCGTGGTGTGACTCTGCCTTTTCGGGCTTGGTTGCGGCCTGGCTGCAGTCCAGAACCTGGCCGTAACGGGCCAGCGCCTTACGATAGAAGGCAGCAATTTTCTCTGGCGAGCCGTCCGACTCGAGCTTCAGCACCACCAGTTTGAAGCCGCTCGAGCCGCCCCATAAACCCATCTCGAACCCCGAGGAGTCGCCCGTGGTGTCCTTGCGCTGCTGAGCTCCAGGATAGATGGGCAGCCCCACGTCCTTGGCGGTGACATCCTCGCTTAGGACGAAACCGGCGCTCTTGCCCGACCGCGTCTTGTCCTTGTCCGGAGTGCTCGTGTCCTGGCCGAAAGCAAATGCGGCAGCTAAAGCCATTCCCAGGGCTGTGACGGCGAGAGTGTTCGACCGGCGCCGACTCCGATCCCTGTCTGTGTCTGACATCCCGCGATGCTCCATCATTCGCGTCTCCTTCGTCTGCTTCTGCAGCCTAATACGGCCTGGACGCGTTTTGGGTTGCGGAAAAATGCAGCTAATGCCAGTCCTTGGCAAAAGGCATCGCTGGTGCGTATTTATGCCACAATGGTGACAATGCGTCAGATTCTTCGAGCCATCATTCTCTTTACCGCCACCTGCGCCGCAGCCCAGATCAGACCCGCGTCAACGCCGCCAACCCCTGCCGTCGTTACCGATCCCACTCAGATTAAGTCTCAGGAGAAGTTCGACGTCCAGCCACTGACAGTCGACAAGCTCTTCATGACCCGCCCCATTGGCGACAGCACATGGTCGCCGGACGGTCAGCAGATCGCCTTCATCAGCAACCTCAGCGGCCAGAGAAATCTCTGGATCGTCCCGGCGGAGGGCGGTTGGCCGGTGCAACTGACGGTGAGCAACCAACGTCAAAGCAACCCGGCGTGGTCGCCGCAAGGCCGATGGATCGCTTATACATCCGATATCGACGGCAATGAGCAGTGGGACATCTTCCTGGTTTCTCCCCGCAACGGCCAAGTCGTCAATCTAACCAACACGCCAGAGATCTCCGAAGAAAACCCTTCCTGGTCTCCCGACGGCGAAGAGTTGGCCTACAGCGCCAAACCCAAGCACGCTGCCAGCTCGGAACTTGAGATCCTCGAAGTAAGCACCAGAAGAGTCATCCATCTGACGTCGAATACGCCTAAAGAGTGGAGCAACAACAGTCCTCTCTGGTCCAGAGATGGCAAACACCTGGTCTTCACCCGCCTGCGAGCCGACTCCAAAGACTCCGACATCTTCATCGTGGGGAGCGACGGCGCCACAGCCGTCAACTTGACGCCGCACCAGCGTGAGCACATGTTCTCCGCCACCGATATCTCCCCGGACGGCAAGACGGTTCTCATCACGTCGAATGCCAACAATGGCTATCTCAACGCCGGGCTCCTCGACATCGCCAGCCGGAAAATTACTTGGCTAACGAAGGACAAATGGGAGGTTACGGCAGGCAGATTCTCTCCCGATGGCAAGTTAGCCACGTGGATGGCCAACATTGACGGCAACGTGGAGGTCTTCGCCTACGAGCTGGCCACCCGCAAAAGCGCGGCACTGCCTTTCCAGAAAGGCCTGAACACTATTGCCGGAGCAGATACACCGTTTACTGCCAACGGTAGGCGGCTGCTTTACAACCATGAGGGCGCTAATGCTCCGAGCGACCTCTGGGTGTATGACTTTAGGAAACAGGAGTCACATCAGATCACGCATTCGCTCGTTGCCGGCATTCGCAGCGAAGACATGGTCGAGCCCTTCCTCGTCCACTATCCCAGCAAAGACGGCAAATGGCAGATTTCTGCTTTCCTCTACGTCCCGTTCAACGCAGAAAGAAACGGTAAGAACGCGGCCGTTGTCCTGATCCACGGCGGGCCCAATGCGCAATACATGAATTTCTTTAACCGTAGCGTGCAGTACCTGGTGAACCAGGGCTTCTTCGTGATCGTACCCAACTACCGCGGCTCGAGCGGCTATGGCAAAGAATTCGAAGACGCCAACCGCTTCGACATGGGCGGAGGGGACCTTGAGGACGTCGTCACCGCAGCTGACTGGATGATTCAAACGGGCTATGTGGACAAGAAGAAAATCGCCCTGTTCGGTGGCAGTTATGGCGGATACCTGACCATGACGGCAGTCACGAAAAACCCCGATCGCTGGGCCGCCGCGGCGCCCTGGATCCCGTTCGTTAACTGGTTTACCGAGCTCGAGAATACTGACCCGGCAATACGGGAATTTGCGATCGCCAACATGGGTGATCCGGTGAAAGATCAAGAGCGCCTTCGCGAGCACTCGCCCATCTACTTTGTCGACCGCATACAAGCCCCGCTCTTGCTGCTGGCCGGCGGCAACGATGCCCGTTGTCCGCCTACCGAGGCCGAGCAGGTGGTATCGGCCATCAAGAAACGCGGTGGCGTCGTCGAACTCAAGATTTATGAGAATGAAGGCCACGGCTTCACCCGAGTCGAGAACCAGATGGACTTCATCAGCCGGGTGGCCGAGTTCTTCAAAAAATACGCTCCGCCGGAAAAATGCGGATGCAATCTCGATCCATAGCTTTTGGTTGCCTAGAGCTTAACGCGACGCAAGCGCAAGGCGTTCAAGATGACAGACACGGAGCTGAAACTCATGGCGGCTGCTGCAAACATCGGCTGCAACAGCAGGCCCATGAAAGGATAAAGCACTCCGGCGGCAATCGGTACACCGAGCAGGTTGTAGATGAGGGCGAAAAACAGGTTTTGGCGGATGTTGCTCATGGTCGCGCGGCTCAGGTTCCGCGCACGGGCGATGGCGCGCAAGTCACCCTTGACCAGAGTAATGTCGCCGCTCTCTATCGCCACATCCGTGCCTGTCCCCATGGCGATGCCTACGTCGGCCTGCGCTAGCGCCGGAGCGTCATTCACACCATCACCGGCCATGGCGACTGTGCGTCCCTCGGCTTGGAGGCGCTTTATGAGTTCCAACTTTCCTCCGGGTAGCACCTCGGCCTCAAATTCGTCGATCCCTAACTCCTTGGCAATGGCCGCTGCCGTGGCACGATTGTCACCCGTAAGCATCACCAGGCGCAGCCCGCTTCGGCGCAGTCGCCGCAAGGCGTCGGGCGTGGATGCTTTCACTGTATCCGCCACGGTGAGGGCCCCAGCGAGTTTTCCGTCAACTCCCGCCCAGACTGCTATGTCCCCTTGGTGGCTGAGAATCCTGGGCTCAATGGCGGAGAAGCCGGTCGCGATTCCTTGACTTTCCAGGAACGTCCGGCTGCCAGCAACCACACGATGCCCGCTGACCGAACCGACAATCCCCTGCCCCGTGAAGGATTGAAAGTTCTCAGCTGAGCCTGGGCGAAGTCTGCGTTCTTGGGCACCGGCTACAATTGCCGATGCCAGCGGATGCTCGCTCAATCGCTCGACCGTCGCCACCAGGAGCAGCAGGTCAAGCTCAGAGGTCCCGCCGACGGCGATCACGTTCGTCAACCGCGGCTTGCCTTCGGTCAGAGTTCCGGTCTTGTCCATCACCAGGGTATCGACTTTTTCGAGCTTTTCGAGCGCGGCAGCGTCCTTCACCAGAACTCCAGCATTGGCGCCACGCCCTGCGGCAACCATGATGGCCATGGGAGTTGCCAGCCCGAGTGCACAAGGGCATGCAATGATCAGGACAGCAACGGCGTTCACCAGCGCGTGCGCCAGGCGGGGCTCAGGTCCCCAGATGCCCCAAGCGATCAACGTCAACAACGCGGTCACCAGCACCGCCGGCACAAAATATCCTGACACTTTGTCTGCCAGAGACTGAATCGGGGCGCGGCTCCGCTGCGCCTGCGCCACCAGGCGCACGATC
>DATDGP010000347.1:0-5066 GCA_036522035.1 Terriglobales bacterium | reverse complement strand
AGGAAATTGCGTGTTCTTGCCACGACGGGAATCGGTCAGATGCTGCTGGATCAATTCTCCAAATCCCAGTCGCTCGTCGAGTTCGCGCACCAGGATCAGGCCGCCGTCGGAAGTGACGCGGGAACCTTGGAAATCGATCTTAAGCGAGGCGTTGAAGGAGAGCTGAAAGGGGTGGTTTTGGGCTTCACCCATGGGGTACTGACCTCCCGAGCGTCATCATCGATTTCAAACCCGCATGAATATTGATGAAAACGACGGTCCGAAGATTCGGAAGCGGAGGTCAAAAAGGAAATGTGGGCTAACGACTCTCAGCTCGGCACCGCTAGCGTGGTGGTCGTCACTGAATCGACGTCGCGGCGGTTCTGGCCGGGCCAAGACCCAATCGGAAAGACGCTGAAGCTCCAGAGTGAGGGGCACCACACCGTGACTGTCGTGGGTGTCGCAAAGGACGCACAGGTGTCCCGTCCGGGCGAGTCCGACACCCTCTATTTGTACTTTCCCGCGGGTCCGAAGGATCAACCCGGGCTGCAATTCCTCGTGCATAGTGTGATCGGGTTCGCAGGCACGGCGCAGGACATAAAGGCGACTGTCCACGCGCTCGACCCGGAACTGCCGGTGGATGTGGTCAGGCTCGAGGACAATCTCGAAATCTGGAGAGCGCCTTCCCGTATCGTCTCAGTAGTGTCCGGCGTACTCGGCGCGCTGGCGTTGCTCCTCGCTTCCCTCGGCGTGTATGGAATGGTGTCTTACGCCGTCAGCGGCCGCGTTCGGGAAATCGGGATTCGCATGACGCTTGGTGCGGACGGCCGGGACGTTCTAAACCTCGTTCTGCGGCAAGCGCTGCGGCCGGTAGCCGTGGGTGCGGTCATCGGGCTTGCTTGCTCCGCTGCCGTTTCCAACGCTCTCGCGAGCCTGCTCTACGGCGTAAGCCCCCACGATCTGATCTCCTTCCTGTTCGTCCCCTTGTTCCTCTTGGGTGTAACCGTACTGGCAAGCTACGTTCCTGCGCGGCGGGCGACGAAGGTCGATCCCATGGTGGCGCTGAGACATGAATAGGAACTGATGTAACCGGGTGAATTATGAACTGGATCAAACAATTGTTTTGTCGCCGCCGCCTTTATCGCCATCTCTCCGAGGAGATTCAGGAGCACTTAGAAGAAAAGATCACCGAGCTGGTGGCGAGCGGCATGTCGAGGGAAGAAGCGACCCACGCGGCGCGGCGCGAGTTCGGAAATGCGACGCTGATCGAGGAGCGAAGCCGTGAGGTATGGCAATGGCCGTCTGTCGAGAATATCTTGACGGATGTTCGTTACGGTCTGCGCATGATGCGCAAGAATCCCGGCTTTACGGCCGTCGCCGTGTTGACGCTCACACTGGGCATCGGAGCCAACACGGCCATTTTCAGCCTGATCGAGGCTGTGATGCTGCGCTCCCTGCCGGTCCAGAATCCCTTGCAGTTGGTCCTGTTACATTGGAGCGCGCGGCACCCGCCAAACACTGACGGCTACTGGTCCTCGGGCGACTGTGCCGACAACCACGGCTTCGCGGCTCATTCCCCCGACAATCCTCACGGTTGCGCGTTTTCCGAACCCCTGTTCCGGCGCATGGCAAAGACAAACGCTTTTTCAGGAGTCGCTGCCTTCGCCAACTCGGGCCGGCTGAATCTAAGCGGTAACGGCCCGGCGACGATCATTGATGGCCAGTTCGTTTCCGGAGGCTTCTTCCGCACGATGGGCGTGAAAGCCGCAGCGGGCCGGGTCCTTGAGCCGAACGACGACTCGCCCTCGGCGATGCCGGTGGCGGTGCTGAATTACGGCTACTGGCAGAGCGCGCTCGGCGGCTCTCGCGACGCCATCGGCCGCACAATTGATCTGAACAATGTCCCATTCACGATCGTCGGTGTTGCCGAATCGCGATTTACGGGAATTTCTCCCGGCAGCGATTACGACGTTTGGCTACCGCTCTCTGCTGGGCCACGGATTACAGAATCCAGATTCTGGGCCAACCGGCAGGATGACGTGGGCTACTGGTGGCTGACGATCGTAGGCAGGCTTAAGGCCAGAACGGGGCTCGCGCAGGCGCAGGCTGAGGTAAGCGGCGTTTTCCGTAACGAGACGCTTCATGGCTCCGTCCCTCTTTTCAACGGCAAGACGGGAGGAGGGCCTAGCCCGCAACCAGGCTCGCCGCGAGGATGGTCGGGCGCAGGTGATGTGGCGAGCGGCCGGAGTACGTCCGCCGCCACCGAGGACAATCCAGAAATCACGCTTGTGCCCGCACAAACGGGGCTGACCGGCCAGCGCGACCGATTCTCTAACCCGTTGTACGTCCTGCTGTTCGCTGTGGGAATCATTCTGCTGATTGCCTGCGCGAACCTCGCGGGTCTGATGCTCGCGCGCGCCGCCGCGAGACAGAGAGAAATAGCGGTGCGACTGGCGCTGGGGGCAGGCCGCGCGCGGGTTGTGCGCCAGCTTTTGATTGAGAGCGTAACGCTGTCAGTCATCGGCGGAGCCTTCGGGCTTCTGTTCGCTTACTGGGGCGCTCGTGCGATCTTCTTATTTGTATCCAGTAATCAACCTCGCCCGCTCGCATTCGCTACGGGCGTGGACCCCGCCGTCCTCGGATTCACCGTCGCAGTCTCATTGCTCACCGGAATTCTTTTCGGCATTGCACCGGCGTTTCGCAGCCTACGGGTCGATTTGACGCCCGCCTTGAAACAAGCCGATGGGGGCTTAGCGGGCTCAGGACATGGTGGCAGAAAGTGGCTCAGTATCGGTAACGGCCTGGTGGTCGCGCAAGTGGTGCTGGCGATTGTCGTGCTCGTCGGCGCGGGGTTGCTGTTACGGACGCTCGCGAACCTGCGTAACGTCGACATTGGCTTCAACTCGCGCAACATCGCAATCTTCAGGATTGATCCGACGGTGGCAGGCTACAGCGACGCGCAAATCGAAGGCTTCTATCGCGAGTTGCAAGGCCGCCTGGCGGAAACTCCAGGTGTGCAGGCAGCCACCTATTCGATGGGGCCTCCTCTCAGTGGCGGCATGATGGCCACCGGCTTCCACTGGCCCGGAACGCCGCCGGATCAGCAATCCGTAGCGGGCCTGCTTGAGGTAGGGCCAAATTTCTTCCGTACATTGCAGATTCCTCTTATCGGCGGTCGCAGCTTCACAGCCGCTGATTTTTCACTCGCCGCTCGAAACCGCAGCCCGGCCCCCACGGCCACTGCAACCCCGGTGATTGTGAATCAAGCCTTTGTGGAGAAATTCCTTGGCAGAGAAAATCCGTTAGGGAAGCAGTTTGGCGAGGCGCCGGCCGAGGCGAACACGCCGGCAGATCCCGGTCACGAAATCATTGGCGTCGTGCGCGATACAAAATACAACGACCTGCGACGGAATGTGGAACCTACGATTTTTTCTCCGCAGAGCTCTGGGGGAGCAACATTCGAGTTGCGCACTGGGGTCGATCCACGGGCGATGCTCCCCGTATTACGGAAGGTTGTGGCGGAAGTGAACCCTAGCGTGCCGCTGTTCAACGTAGTAACCGCATCGGAGCAGATCGACCGGCTCCTGTTTCAGGAGAGGCTAATCGCGCGGCTATCCGGATTCTTCGCCATACTCGCGCTGCTCTTGCCGTGCGTGGGACTGTACGGACTGCTGTCGTACGAAGGTTCTCGCCGCACGCACGAGATCGGCGTTCGCATGGCCATGGGAGCGAGCCAGGGTGCCGTCCTCAAATCCGTTGTGGCTCGGGGTCTCCGACTTACGGTGATTGGAGTTGGTCTGGGCATCGCCGGCGCGCTCGCGGTCACACGCTTTCTATCAAGCTTGCTCTACGGGATCAAGCCCACCGATCTTGTGACGCTCGTTGGAGTCTCGCTAATCTTAGGCGCTGTCGCGCTAATCGCAACTTACATTCCAGCGCGCCGCGCGACAAAGGTTGATCCCATGGTGGCGCTAAGATATGAGTAAGAGGCGGGCCTTACACTGCCAGATGATCGCAGGCCGGTATCAGGTCGCGCTTCTTCCCATTGCATCGGCTGTCAGCCAGAACGAAGTTGTGGCCCAAGTCTATGGGGTAACGAGCCCAGGCTATGAAGTTGATCCACATGGGTGCCTTCTGGAGATAGCGGTTTGTTGCAGTAGAAGGATCGACCTTGCTGGATGTCGATTAGAACGGGCCGCATTGCGGCGAGGGCCGCCCGCTCACTGCCGAAGAGAACCTCATTTAGATCGGCGGTTTCCCCCAGTAAGTCAAGGTTCTGCTGCCGCGCGTAGCGCACCCAGGCGCCGCGTACCAAGTCGGAGATCAGCGCGTGAAACTTACGACAGCAGTACACAACACCAGGCCGGAGTTCAATGGTAGTTCCGGTGCCGGTGTTCTCATACAGAAAGTCCAAGCGTTCCTGGCCGACCGTCTGGAGCTTCCAGAGAGGCATGATGCGGATGATCTTCGATGTTTCCCGGCGCGATTCCCGCTCGACCACCGTCTGCTTCACGATGGCCGCCAGCGAGTCTCCATAGCGCTGCCGGGCTGCACGAACGCGATTCACTACTGCGGCCCGCTTCCCCGTGTTCTGCTGCAGTACTCGCGCTTCGGCTCCGGTGGCGTAGGAGGCCGCCTGCCGCCAGTAGTACAGTATGAATTTGTCCGCGATCTAATTCGTACTGACCTCCAGGGATGAACCTGAATCATCGCCCTTCTCGATGGACAGATCCGCCAGCGAAACCAGCTGGGCGAACTTGTAGGACGCGACGAACAGTCCCTCGTCCAGCAACCGTTGAAGGTTGACTAGAAGCCGTATTTGTTCATCGGAGGTGGGGGCCACTGTTATTTCCACCAACCTTCCAGCGGCTCGAGATTCAGTTTCGGCTGTGTGTTGTCCGAGCTTTCGGCGCACGCCTCTGAGCCAGGCCGCTAACTAGACTAGACTCAGAACTCCTATGTTAGCGATCCAGAGATGTTAACGTCGGTGAGCCGAAAAGCCAGAATTGGGCCGGTGGCGAACATGCGGGACTGTTGGGTGTTTAACTCGGTCAGGAGTTTTTGAAGAGCCGTTGCTACCTTGCCCG
>DATDGP010000346.1:0-3115 GCA_036522035.1 Terriglobales bacterium | reverse complement strand
GAATTCGGTGACGGAGCAATCGAAAACTTCATCACGAAGGCAGCGCTCCCCTCCCTCCTGCACCAGGATCCGCGATATTTCCAGTTGGGCAAAGGTACTTTCCGACATAGGTGCGGATTCCGGGGGATGGCGATCAGCGTTCCGAAGTGGTGGCGATCAGTATTCCGAAGTGATGTCGATCAGCAATACGAACTGAAGCCGATCGGTATTACGGCGGTAGTTCGGAATACTGATCGGCATGGGATTGGAACGGCGGCGCAAGGCAGTCGTGGCGGCAGACTCCACTGGTAAGTGGAGAATCCCCGCTGCCACAGAAAAGGCTGACCATGCGTAAGTTGAAGGAAGTACTGCGGCTGCATTCCCTCGGAATGAGCCAGCACCAGATCGCCCGTAGTTGTTCCGTCTCGCAAAGCACCGTTCACGATTACGTTTCCGCCGCCCAGTCGGCTGGCGTGAAGTGGCCGTTGCCGGAAGACTGGGATGACCGAAAGATCGGAGAAATGCTGTTTCCACAGCGGCCCGCGCCAGAGGTTTGGCGCAAGCATGCGGAGCCGGACTGGGCCGGCATTCATCATGAACTCAAGACCCACAAGAACCTGACCCTGCAACTGGTCTGGCAGGAAAAACGCGAGAGCAATCCGGAAGGCTATGGCTACAGCCGGTTCTGCGATCTGTACCGGCGCTGGCTGAAGAAACTCGATCTGGTGTTGCGGCAGACGCACCGGGCCGGCGAGAAGATGTTCGTCGATTACGCCGGAGCCACCATTCCGATACACGATCCGGCGACCGGCGAGATCCATCCGGCGGCCGTGTTCGTCGCCGTGCTGGGCGCCAGCAGCTATACGTTTGCCGAGGCCACGGCGGGGCAGGATCTGCGCAGCTGGACTGGCTCCCACATCCGGGCATTCGAATATTTCGGTGGCGTCACGGAGATCGTGGTGCCGGATAATCTGAAGTCCGCCGTCACCCACCCGAGCTACTACGAGCCCGATCTGAATCCCACTTACCGCGACCTGGGCGAGCACTACGGCGTGGCCATCATTCCGGCGCGGCCGTATCGGCCCAGGGATAAATCGAAAGCCGAAGTAGGCGTCCAGGTAGTGCAGCGGTGGATCGTTGCGGCGTTGCGCAAACAGAAGTTCTTCTCTCTCGGCGAGGTCAACGAGGCCATCGCCGGATTGCTGACGACGCTGAACCAAAGACCGTTCCGCAAACGCGAGGGCAGTCGCGCCAGCCTGTTTGCTCAACTGGACCTTCCGGCGCTGAAGCCGCTGCCGGACACGCGTTTTGAGTTTGGCGAGTGGAAGACAAGCCGCGTCGATCTCAACTATCACGTCGAAATAGGCCGGCACTGCTACAGCGTGCCGCACGCACTGGTGCATCAGGAGGTGGATGTGCGATCCACGGCGGACACGGTAGAGGTCTTCTGTCGCGGCGTGCGGCTGGCGTCGCATGTCGTCTCCCCCAAGCCGGGAGAAGCAACAACGGTGACAGAGCACATGCCGAAGTCGCACCAGAAATATGTGGGGCGAACGCCATCGGGCCTGATCGAAGAGGCACAGCAGGTTGGCCCCTGTACCGGTCAACTGGTGGAAGCGACGCTGGCGGCGAAGCGACATCCGGAGCAGGGATACCGGTCGTGTCTGGGGATTCTGAAGCTGGCAAAAACGTACCCCGCCGAACGCATGGAAGCGGCTGCACGGCGAGCGTTGCGCGCACGGGCTTACAGTTCCCGAAGCATGGAATCGATTCTCAGAAATCAGCTCGACCGGTTGCCACTGCCGGGTGATCCTGCCGTTGCAACCGTCGTGAATCCGGAACTGGATCACGCCAACATCCGCGGCGCCGGTTATTTCGATGCCGTTGCGTAGTGCCCCAAGGGAAAAACATGCTCAACCAACAAACGATAGAGAAGCTGCACGCCATGCGCATGCGCGGCATGGCCGAGGCATTCACGCAGCAACAGGAGGACCCGCAAACCACGCAACTCAGTTTCGAAGAACGTTTCGGGATGCTGGTGGATCGTCAGTGGAACTGGCGGCAAAACCGGGTGCTGGAACGTCGGCTGAGAGAAGCTCGGCTACAGGGGCCGGCCTGCATGGAAGATATCGACTACCGCGCGGCGCGGGGTCTGGATAAGCAGGTGCTTCGTTCACTAATCCAGGACTCAGACTGGGTTCGCCGCCATCAGCATATTTTTCTGGTGGGACCGACCGGGATTGGGAAAACTTATCTGGCGAAGGCGTTCGGACAGAAGGCCTGTCGTGACGGCTTCACCGCTTATTTCGCCACCGCCGCGCAGTTATTCCGGGAACTGGAACTGGCGCGGGCCGACGGCAGCTATAGAAAAAAGCTTCGGGCGCTTGGCCAGGTGGATGCGCTGATCGTCGATGACTGGGCGATGACGCCGCTGGCCGATGTGGAGCGGCGAGCGTTTCTGGAGATCTGCGACGAGCGATACCAGAGCAAAGCGACGCTGCTGACCAGCCAACTGCCGGTGGCAAAGTGGCATGGGCAGATCGGCGACCCCACAGTGGCTGACAGCATCATGGACCGGTTGGTGCATGCCGCCCACCGGCTGGAGATGCAGGGAGAATCGATGCGAAAGAAAAAGGCAGGCCGGAATGAAAAAGTTGGCGAGTAGGCGGCGGGTGGCGACGGTTTCTCCGGCGCTAACTCCAGTCGCCCTACGGGCTCCTTCCGTCAGCGCCGGAGAAACCAGCAGTCGGAAACAGAGAAAACCATCAAAAGCCTTGACGGATGCCGATCACTGATTCAAACTGAAAAAGCCTCGCGTCGCTTCGCTCCGCGCTGATCGCCATCACTTCGGAACGACTGATCGACATCATCGGAATCCGCAAGTACATCGTGCACACGCCCAGTTCGGCGAAGGCGTTATGCGCTGGACGATGCCGGGCTCTCTGGGAGTGGAAGGAGAGCCATTCGATCTGGCGATGCGGCTCTATATTTATGGCAGCGTGCTGGCTGGCGCTGCAAGAACGGAGCCGTCTCCTTCGAGCCCCAACGGCGTATGGGTCTACTACTGGGTACAACTCGAAAAAGAGTAGCCGCGACCAGTAGCTCGAATGGATCAATTCTCCGAAGGAAGATCGGC